>DURD01000025.1 GCA_012837435.1 Erysipelotrichaceae bacterium | reverse complement strand
ATATAATTTCTTTCGTGTGATACAATATCCATGGAGTCCTCCTTATTAATTTGTGGTTAAATTAATTATAAGCAAGGACTCTATTTTAATCTTTAATTTAGTCTCACATCATTTGAATTAGTACAAAAAATATCGCGATGCAGTTGACGGAAAATATAAATGGAGTATCGCCGCGGTGCCAGGAAAAGATTGGGCAAAGAAAGTGTTTCCAAGATTAAACGAAGAAGAAGCGGTTGAAGCGTTGTGGGAAGCGATTTTAAAAACGTCACGCGTCGATGGTAACGACCCCTTAAGGAATTGGGATGAACATAATGCTTCCCTGATTGCTCAAAGAGAAAAATTAGAATCCCTCCATCTCAGAGAATTAATTTTTAAAGCGGATAATGGGACAGATTTTACTGTGGGGTTAATTGAAAATATGAAATGGGGTGGGGGAGTTGAAGTCGCGCCCAACAAAGGTCAATTTAATCCAAACATTCCTACCGAAGAAGTATTTACCACTCCGATGAAAGGTAAAGCCGAAGGCACGCTAGTGGCCTCTAAACCACTTTCATACAACGGAGAGTTGATCGAAGATTTTTCAGTCAGTTTCAAAGAGGGAAAAGTCAGCGAAGTCAAAGCTAGAAAAAATCAAGCCCTTTTAGAAAAACTTGTCAAAATGGATGAAGGAGCTTCTATGCTCGGTGAAGTGGCGCTTGTTCCCTTTGAATCACCAATCAATCAAACGGAAATTTTATTCTATAATACGTTGTTCGATGAAAATGCTTGCTGTCATGTTGCACTTGGCGCGGGATTTCCAGAACTATATCCGGGAGCTTTAGAAATGAACATGGAGCAAAGAGGACAAGTTGGCATTAATAATTCAATGCTGCATGTCGACTTTATGATCGGGACTAGAGATTTATCGATTGTCGGTGTTGATAAAAACGGCAACAAAATCCAAATCTTTAAAGATGGCACTTGGGCTCTTTAATTTTCTTTTATAGAAACAATTTCACTAAACAAGATGGTTCTTCTTTTGTTGAGAATCATCTTTTTATTTAATCCATCAATTTTTGATAAAACAGCAACCACGGTATTGATTTTATTATTTCTCCAATAGGAAATAACGAGCTCTTGTCCATGATAATTTATCAATATTTCGTTGATGATTTCTGCTTCATCAGATGAGATATTTGGTTTAACTTGTTTAGTATTATTTTCATGTACTTTATTCAAGTATTTTTCTTGCTCGATTAAAGACTTAAAAGGAGCCCATTTTTTCATTCCTCTCTCGCTCATTTATGGTGGCCTCCAATTAATTTATTTCTTTCTATTATGGTACTTTCTTCTAGCAAAGAGGAACCACGTAACACGGAATTTTTGCCATATTTATTTTGCAAAAAGTCGAGTGTTTTTTGTAAATTACGCCTTTTAATTTGTTTACCGTCATCTTCAAAAAGATTTAATTGTTGGTGAGACGCTACTGATAAATGACCGAAACACAAAACCACGCGGCGTATCGGTAAATCTTTAACGTTTCTTCGATAGATTTCTAATATGGCATCTAAAAGAATTTGCCCATCGTCGGTAGGCGCTAATAAGGTGGTACGACGCGCAAAACCTCCGGCGTTTTTTGAATAACCAATATATATCGAAACGAGACCTGTCATTTTGTTTTCGTTTCTCATTCTCAACGCTAGTGTGTCGACCATTTCTCTAATAATTGTGATAGTTTCATCTTTCTTATAGTCTCTAAACAATACTTGTCCTAAGGATAAACTCCGTTCACAAGGTTCGTATTTTTCGTGAATATCCGCCTCATCAACTCCATTGGCGTGCCGCCATAATTGTTCCCCAATCACTCCAAATTTACTTTTTAAAAAATTGATATCAGAAGTAGCAATATCTTTTAAAGTAAACATACCCAAAGCATTCAATTTTGCTTCCGTTCTTAAACCAATTCCCCAAACTTTGTTAAGAGGGGTAATCGGCCAAACTTTCTCTTTTATTTCATTTAAAGAAATTTTAGCAATACCGTTTCTCTCTCTTTTTGCGTAGACATCAAGAGCAATTTTAGCTAAGAAAAAATTATCACCGATCCCAGCGGTCGCTTCTAAACCAGTATCTTCTTTGATTTGTTTTAAAATTGTGGATACCATTTGTGAAGGTGTTTTTTGATAATAAGATAGATAGGATGTTAGATCCACGAATGTTTCATCAATTGAATAAACATGGATGTCTTCTTCTGCGACAAAGTGATATAAAACACTAATCACTTCCGCACTTTTTTCTAAATATCTTTCCATCCGGGGAACGGCATAGATGTATTCGAATTTCTTGGGGAGCTCCTTGAGGCGACAACGCGAAGGAATACCTTGTTTTTTAAGAAAGGGAGACACACTTAAAACAATCGTATTTGTCCCTCTTTCTTTGTCGGCGACAACGAGTGGAACTTTCCAGGGGTCAAGTCCACGGTCGAGACATTCGACAAAAGAATAAAAGGCTTTTAAATCAATGACAGCAATAGTTCTTCTATTCATGGGGAAAGTATTATACAAAATTAAAAATTTACTTACCAGTCTTGACATCGCTTTTAAAATTTATATCTCAATTATTTTTGTCTAATCTCATCAACTTCCTTGTATTTTATGCAACTAGAATTGCATAATAGTAGTGGAGGTTTCTTTTATGGAATACATCATTAGCATCGTTTTATCATCTTTAATTCTAGCGGCGGTTATCGTCAGTGTGGTTTTAATTTTTGTTTATCTTAAAAAATCTAAAGCTACGACCACTCTAGATTTGAAAGAAATTGGAGTTTTACAACAACAAATAAATTCTTTGACGGACCAATTAAAGACAAATATTGAATTATCAGTAGTCAAAGAAATGAACAAAGTGTTAGAACAAACTAATAAAACCAGTGAAATGAGCAATGAGAAATTAGAAAGATTCCAAACGAATATCACGGAATCTCTAGCGAGTCGTTTTGATGCTTTAAATAAACAAATCGAAACTAAGTTATTTGAAATAAACAAAAGAGTGGACGATAGATTAGCGGAAGGTTTTAAAACGACGAGTGAAACCATAACACAAGTAAGAGAAAGATTAAAAGCGATTGATACCGCGCAGAGAAACATTGAAAAATTATCAGAAGATGTTATTTCTTTAAGAAGCGTGCTTGAAGGCAACCAAAGCCGCGGACAATACGGCGAATATCAGCTTTCGATGGTTCTCCACAATGTTTTTGGAGATACGACGGGTTGCTACAAGGAGCAATACACATTAAAAAAAGGAAAAGACGGAAACGATGTGCGCGCTGATGCAATCGTTTATATGCCAGAACCTAATAAGATGATTTGTATCGATTCTAAATTCCCTTTTCAAGATTACCAAAGAATTTTCGATACCGATGACGCTGATGAAAAAACTAAACTAACCAAAGACTTCGGTGGAGCTGTAAAAAAGCACATTACCTCTATCAAGGATAAATATATAATTCCAGGAAAAACCGCTCCAGAAGCTTTGATGTTTATTCCTAACGATGGCGTCTTTGCCTTCATTCATCACAATTTAGAAGATGTGGTGGAGTATGCAAGAAAACAAAGAATCATCTTGACTAGCCCTTCAACTTTACCCGCTATTTTGGTCACTATTAATATGGTGAGAATTGAAGTGGCGAGAAGTAAAAATGCTGAAGAAATCAATAGACACCTCCATCGCTTGGCAAAGGATTTTGAAATGTTTGAAAAAGACTGGAATAAATTTTCGACAGCGCTAGAAAGAACGACCAAACAAAAGGATATGTTCGATCAACGTGTCGGCCGTTTAACTGGTAAATTTCAAGCAATCGCCACGAACAGTAATTTAAGCGATGAACCGATCCAAATTGCAAAGAAAGATGAAGAAGAGGCATAATTTAGTTAATTTTTCTAACAGCTTTTTAGCGCATTTCGGTGTTCTCCCTTTTCATGAAACTATCGAAGAAGTAGATGACGTATTAAAGGGCCATCAAAAAGTAGCGGTTATTCTTTTCGATGGAATGGGACAAAACATCATCAAAAAACATCTACGCCCTAACTCTTTTATAAGAAAGCATTACCTTTATACAATTAGCTCAACCTTTCCTCCTACGACGGCTTCTGCGACCACAGCATTCCTAACGGGTTTATATCCAATTGAAACCGGCTGGCTCGCCTGGACTCAGTATTTTGATGAGTATAAAAGAAACATCGTTCTTTTTAAAAATGAAGACTATAACACGGGCGAGCGTCTTCCTTATTTAAATATAATTAAAGACCATTTACCTTATAAGACTATACTTGAAATAATTAGAGAAAATAGGGGAGACGTGGATGTTTTTGACATCAAAAAATATCCGATTAGTGTCGATGGTCCTAGAACTCTAAAAGATTTAGAAAAGATCGTTAATAAAACATTAAAAACCACGGACAAATGTTTGGCTTATTTTTATTATGACTCGCCTGATTTTGAAATGCACGAATTCGGTATTAATCATCCTCTTGTTAATCAAAAAGTTAAAGAAATTAATCGGACGGTATCGCGAATTGTCAAAAAGAATAAAGACACGCTATTTTTTGTTTTTTCAGACCACGGACTCATTGATGTTGAATATCTAGATATGTGTGAACGCAAGGACTTGTATCAACTATTGGATAGACCAATTTCGTTTGAAAAAAGGACACCGACCTTTTTTGTTAAGGAAGGAAAAAAAGAACAATTTGAAATACTATTTAGAAAATACTACGGAGAACATTTTACATTATTCAGCAAAGACGAAGTTTTAAAATTAGAGCTATTTGGTGGAGGCAATATTAGTCCAAAAGCCGTTGGTTTTATTGGTGATTATCTCGCTACAAGCAACGATGAGTATAGTCTTTATGCTTCAAAAGAAATGAGCCAAATAGATTTTCTTAAAGGTCATCACGCTGGAAACACGATGGAAGAATTGCTAATAGATATTTCAGCATATAATGTTTGATTGATTTTTTAGAGAAATAAAACTATTATTAATACCGCTTGGGTCCATAGCTCAGTTGGGAGAGCGCCTCGTTCGCAACGAGGAGGTCGGGGGTTCGAATCCCCTTGGATCCACCAAACGAGTTGAATTTCCCCCAAAATTTTGCTCAAACAGGGTGAGATGAATTGGAGGGTTTTTATCTAAAACTAATTCTAGAAGAGAAACTTAAGCATATGCGTCTTCATCTAAATGAGGGCCTATTTTTTTTACCCTAATAGTAGGTTTTCTTTTGAAATTGAACGGCTCTATGGACTAGATTATTCAATTTTAAAATACTACGCTTTATGTCGAAAATGGTATGTCTACTTTAAGGTTACCAGTATACGAAATGTAGGAAATTGGTAAAATAGAACACTAATATCTATTCTAAAATTGGATATATGAAATGAAAGTCCATCATTTTTTTGTTTAAAAGTTTAAAAAGTCCATCGTTTTTTTGTAAAATGTTTGATGAATCTCATTTATGATGTTACGATATCAACATTGAAAGTAATATATTGCTGAAGAGGTGTAGATAGTGAATTACCTTAAACGAAAAATTGATGAATATTTAATTAATTGGAAAAACGATCCCGACAAAAAGCCACTAATTGTTAGAGGCGCACGCCAAGTTGGCAAAACTGAATCTATAAAAAGATTTGCCAGCAAGTATTACGAAAACGTCATCAACATAAACTTTGTTGAGGAACCAGTTTACAAAAACATTTTTGCTGACGGTTATAAAACAAGCGATATTATAAAAAATATTTCACGAATTGATACAACGAAGCGATTTACTCCTTACAAAACACTTCTTTTTTTTGATGAATTACAAGATTTTCCTGATATGGCAACCGCTTTAAAATTCTTTAAAATAGATGGCCGTTTTGACGTGATTTGTAGCGGATCACTTCTTGGTTTGAATTACAAAAAGATAGAAAGCAATAGTGTTGGATATAAAATTGATTATGAAATGACATCACTTGATTTTGAAGAGTTTTTATGGGCTAACGGGTATTCGAATGATGTAATTGAGGATATGTTGAAACATATGTGTGAATTGCGACCATTCAATGATGTTGACATGGTAGTGTTTAACAATTTATTTTTAGATTATTGTATTCTCGGAGGCATGCCTTCAGTTGTAAGTTTGTATATCGAAAATAAAACATTTGAAAAAACTTTTGAGCTTCAAAAACAACTTATTCAAGATTACAAAGAAGATATTCGTAAGTACGTTGATGGATTAGATCAAACTAGAATATTGAATGTTTTTAATCATGTTGCGCCACAACTTGCAAAAGAGAACAAAAAATTTCAAATAACTAAAGTGGCAAAAGGAGCGCGTTTCTCTAATTATAAGGGTTGTATAGAATGGTTGAAAGATTCTGGCATAGTGAATATATGCTATGGAATGAATTTCCCTGAACTTCCGCTCAAAGGCAATTACGATGAGAATAAATACAAGCTATATTTTTTTGATACTGGCTTACTTGTTGCACAATTGGATGAAGAATCGCATTTTGATTTGCGAGCAAACAAAAATCTTGGTGTATATAAAGGCGCTTTATATGAGAACATCGTTGCAGAAGCACTTGTAAAACAAGGATATTCTCTCTATTATTACAAGCGCGAAGACTCTAGTTTAGAACAAGATTTTTTTGTTAGAGATATAGATAGTCTTATCCCTATTGAAGTAAAAGCAACCAGTGGCTCCGCGAAATCTCTCAATGTTCTTATAACGAGTGATAAATATCCAGACATAAAGTATGGTATTAAATTTACAAAAGGAAACATAGGGTATAGCAGAAAAATTTATACATTTCCATATTTTTGCTCTTTTTTACTAAAAAGGTATCTTTATTCAAAAATGAAATAGTGAAAAAGGAACACATGCTGCATATGGCAAAGAAACCAGACTTCTTTCAGTCATTCAATCAATATCGATCATTGATATGTTAAGCTACCATTTTACTGGGAAAAAGCACCAGAGTATTTCAATTATTAGAATTTTTAAATAAATCTTAATTAATAAAAACAAAAGAAGAAAATTAAAATTTAAATTAGGTTTTCTTGTTCCTAAATGAGTTCAACAATGATGTAAAAATACTTTTCGTTAATTTAATTAGTTTCATCTATTAGAATCACAACTTTTTGGTTGAAATCCACTAGGATCTTTTCGTTTCTACTAGTGGGGACGTTTTTACCAACATAATCCGCTCTTATTGGTAGTTCGCGGTGACCTCTATCGATTAAGACCGCAAGTTGAATTGATTTGGGTCTTCCGAAATCATTGAGAGCGTCCATCGCTGCTCTGACACTTCTTCCAGTAAACAAAACATCATCGACAAGAATAACATTTTTTCCATCGACATTAATGGCATTGTTTATCACAGGAGATTTTCCAACATTGTCATCGCGGTGCAGAGTAATATCTAGGGGATATAGTTCAACATCGATGTCGGCAAAAGTTTTTAAGTTTTCTTTTAGAGATAACGCAATGGGATAGCCTTTTCTTAAAATACCAACCAAAATTATTTCCGATAAGTCAGCGTTATGCTCAATAATTTCATGCGTCATTCTTCTTAATATTCTTGATAATTGTTCTTGGTTTAATAATTCTTTCATATTTTTTTGCTCTTAGTTTATTGTATCATACAACATATGATTTTCATGTTTAATGAATATTTTCTTGATTTGTTTTCCTGTTGCTGATATCTTGTTTGCAGTATAGGTCCTTTAAGTTGTGTCAGAGAGCATGACAAGGTAATTAAACTATCGTAAATACCTTAAAAACTAAAGGACGCCGAAGGTGTCCTTTTTGTATAAAGGCCATACGTGAAAAAGGAGAAAAAATATGAAAGAACAACGTACGTTAGTCGGTTATCTTCCCGATGAAAGACCGTCTTTCGGCAAAGCTTTGCTATTTGCATTACAACAATTCTTAGTCATGTTGCCTGCGACAGTTTTAGCTGTCATCATCATGAATGGCATGGGAGGGGAAGCATTCCCAGTAGGTATCTATAGCATTCCTGCGACGATTATTGCGAGTGGTGTTGCTACTATCTGCTTCCTACTTATTACTAGAGGAAAGATTCCTCTATACTATGGTTCTAGTTTTTCTTACATCCCTGCAGTCGGTATTGTTCTTACTGCTGCTGCAACACGTTCAGTTGATAATATCACCACTCTAGGAGCCATTATAATTGCTTCTATCGTCTCGGGTTTAATGTCTATTGGCGCAGGTTTACTGATCAAAAAGTTTGGCAAAGAAAAAATTGACAAAATCTTACCTGGTCACATTACTGGCATGATCGCTATGATTATTGGTTTGTCGCTTGCGGGTAATACCATGAATGGAATTATTTTCAATGCTGCCCAAGTTGACTGGTTGTCAGTGTTAGTGGCTATGATTACTTTCTTAACCATCGCTATCTTAACTGTCGCTTTAAGAAAAGGCTTTATCAGTCAAATTCCCATTCTTTTAGGTTTGGGTGTCGGTGTCATTTTCTCTTATGCTATATGGGTTCCATTTTCACCAAACGCTGGGGGATTCGTCAATTATTTCTCCGCCATTAAAGCGGCAGAAACAGTTAGACTTTTAGACGTCATGCCTTGGAATACCATTCCTGCAGCTTTCAAAGATTGGGAATTAATTGGTATCGCAGTCATTGCTATTTTCCCAATCGCATTTGCAACTATTCCTGAATCAGCTGCCCATGTTAACCAAATCGATTTGTATGTTAATGACCTAGCTAGTCAAAGACCAGAAAAGAAAGATTACGGTATCCGCCATATGCTCGACGATAACTTAATCGGCGATGGTATTGGTGATATCGTCGCAGTAGTGCTTGGTGGTCCTGCTGGTACTAACTATGGTGAAAACGTTTCTGCTTCTGCGGTCACGAAAAATTTCTCATCGTTCGTCTTCTTTTTAACGGGTATTCTTGCTGTCGTCGTAGGTATCTTATTAGAAGTGTTCCAAATTGGTGACATCAGTTTGTTATTGACTCAACCTGTTATTCAAGGTGTTAGTCTATATTTGTTCGGCGCTATTGCGGTACAAGGTATTGCCTTAATGGTTGACAAAAAGATTGATATTTTTAATCCGAGAGTTATTGCTGTCATGGCATTCATTGGTATTGTTGGTCTAGGCATCGGTTCTATCCAAGTAACTCCAACTTTTGTATTACCAGGAATTGGTCTTGCAGCTTTCGGGGGTATTGTCATAAATCTATTACTACAATTAATTGAAAAACAAGTTCAAAAATTTAAAGCTAAAAGAGAACAAAAATTAGATGTAATTGAATAGCACGCATATTTAGTGGACGCACATATTTTACATTAGATAATTCAGCCACATAACAAAAAAGGTTTATCGAAAAATCCAAACCTTTTTAATTATAATTGTTCTATAGTATATAGGAGGTTCATGTTTATGAAAAATGCTAAATATTTGGTCTTGTTGCCATTTTTGTTACTTACTTCATGTGGAGCGGAGCAAATCAGTGAAGAACAAGCTGCCCCAATTGTCGAACGAATAAAAAACGAAGAAATCGGCATTAACACCCATTCTTTTGATTACAACTTAGAATATAGATATTTCGAAGGGAAAGGCGACGATAGATTATCGGTAAGCGCTTCCTGTCGGTATAAGCGAGATTTTGAAAAAGGCAATATGTACTACTATCAAAAAGGTTATCTTTCCACAACAAAAAGTAGTGATGATTGGTGCAAAATCTTCGTCGCGGACGACGAACAACACGGTAAAGTTACATACGTAGAGTACGATGTTGGTGGTGAAGAAGGAACGTATGCTGCATATGGTGAGGGAGCTAGTATTCCTTCAGCTGTCCAACTTATATCGGCTATTGGTATTGCATACGCTAGCAATATGTATCGCGCTGCCAAGGACATTGAATCACTCGTTTCGGACTGTGACAATGTTAGATATTATTCTAATGATGAAGAACATTTAAAAGTAGTCATGAAATATGAGAAAGATAAAACTTCAGAAGAAAACGAAGAAACCAAAAAAATCGAAAATGTTATTGAGTTTAACAACTGCTTGTTAACGCTATACAGCTCTATCCAAACGACAACATTCGATAACATAAATAGTTTAATTATTACGATAAGCTATAGTAATGTTAGTATCAATTTGCCATCCAATTGGAAGAATGCACTAGAGTAGTTCCGCTATTAAAGTTTCTTGCAAACGAATTAAATAAAAAGAAGATCAAACTTAAAATTTGGTCTTTTTTCTTGATTGCAAAGAAATTAAATTGCGAAATAATTTAAGGAGTTAATTTAGAAAAAGTAGGATAATTAATATTGAAAAACAACAAATTGAGGACGGGATATTTTTTAAATTATTTCCATGATCAAAAAACAAAGATAACAAATATCAGACAAGAGAAACAAAAACGAAAAAGAGTGTCAAATTCTTTATTAGCGGTTGTTGTTTCGTTATTAATATCAGCGTTTCTATCTAGTGAACAAAAACGCTAATTTGTAGAAGTCTCTAAAAAAAATTTATATACTTAAAATATGAAGTATGCACTTGCCATAGACATCGGTGCTTCATCAGGAAGACATATCATTGGTTGGGTTAGAAATGGTAGAATTATTACCGAAGAAATATATCGTTTTTCTAATGGAATGATAAAAAAAGATGAACACTTAATCTGGGATGTTAATCATTTGTTTTCCGAAATTATTAATGGTCTTAAAAAAGCAAAAGAATTAAATAAAATTCCTGAAACTGTCGGAATTGATACTTGGGCGGTTGATTATGCTTTATTAGATGAAAATGATAACCTAATCGGGGATGTTTATGCATATCGTGATAACAGAACTTTAAACGTTATCGATAAACTTCACGATGTTATTCCGCATTCAAAATTATATGAATTAACGGGGATACAATACCAACCATTTAACACCATCTATCAGTTATTTGAGGATAAATTTTCCCATCGCATTGATACTGCGAAAAGTTTTTTGATGCTTCCGGATTATTTGAATTTTTTATTGACTGGAGAAAAAAGACAAGAGTATACAAACGCTACTTCTACAGGGATGGTCAATGCAAAAAACCGTACTTGGGACGCTGAAATATTAAGTACTCTAAATTTGGATAGAGGCTTGTTTAAAAAATTATCTATGCCTGGAACAACGGTGGGAAATTTTAAAAAAGAAATTAAGGGCATGCTCGGGTACGATGCAAAAGTAGTTTTGCCGGCTACACACGATACCGCTAGTGCTGTCGAGGCGTTAGAAATTGAGGACGAACCTTATATTTCAAGTGGAACGTGGTCTTTACTCGGTATCAAAATTGAAGAGGCAAAAACGGACGAAAATAGTCAGTTAGGAAACTGGTCAAACGAAGGCGGAATTAATTATTTCCGTTATCAAAAAAATATTATGGGCATGTGGATTATTCAAAGGTTAAAAGAAGAATTGTGCCCTAAAACTGATTTTATAACTATCGCTGATATGGCACAAAAAAGCCAATTAAAAGTTCACATCAACGCAAACGATCAATCATTATTTGCTCCTAAGAGCATGAAAGAAGCGTTTGATAATCTATTGAAAAAAGAAGATATTGAAGTAAAAGATGCCGCTGATTATTTTCAAATTGCTTATTTGAGCCTTGCTTATTCTTACAAAGAAGCAATCGAAGATTTAGAGAAGAATCTTTCTAGGAAATTTAGCAAAATTTACATCGTTGGTGGTGGTGCTAAAAACAAATATTTAAATAAACTAACTGAAGATATATGTAAGATACAAGTTGTGGCTATTCCAATTGAAGCAACCGCCATTGGAAATCTTAAAATACAACTGAATCTCAATAAAAATAAGGAGTGACGACGATATGAACAAAATGTATGAGTCAGCAAAAGTGAGATATGCTGGGTTAGGGATAGACGTAGAAAAAGCTATCGAAACCTTAGAACGAATCCCTATTTCCATTCACTGTTGGCAAGGCGACGATGTTATTGGATTTGATGGAGAAGGCAGTCTTTCAGGCGGTATTCAAACTACTGGCAATTATCCTGGTAGAGCAAGAAATTTCAAAGAATTAAAAGACGATATTAGAAAAGCTTTCGCTTTAATGCCAGGTAAAAAAAGGTTAAATATCCATGCGTGCTATGCGGTTCTAAATGGAGAAAAAGTTGACCGCGATGCTTATAAACCAAAACACTTTGCTCCGTGGGTGGAGTTTGCTAAAGAAATTGGATTAGATGGAATTGATTTTAATCCCACGATGTTTTCTCATCCAAAAATGAAAGATGGATTGTCACTATCTTCTCCTTATGAAGAAATCAGAAATTTTTGGATTAAACACTGTGAGTCGTGCATTAAAATCGCTGAATATTTTGCGGATAAAATGGGAACTCCTTCTCTACTTAATATCTGGATTCCCGATGGATTTAAAGACGTACCAGCGGACAGACTAACTCCGAGATTAAGACTAAAAGATTCTTTGGATAAAATCCTTTCAATTCCATATGACAGAAGTAAAGTTATCGTTGCCGTCGAAAGCAAAGTTTTTGGAATTGGATTAGAAAGCTACACCGTAGGAAGCAACGAGTTTTACCAAAATTACGCCGCGAAAAACAATATCTGTTGTTTATTAGATAATGGTCATTACCACCCACAGGAATTTGTTTCAGATAAAATTTCAGCGTTACTAGCGTTTCACGATAAAGTTGCTCTACATGTCACACGAGGTGTCAGATGGGACAGCGACCATGTCGTCTTACTAGAGGATGAACTAAAAGAAATTGCGAAAGAAATTGTTAGAAATAATGCAATTGACCGAGTTATTATTGGGTTAGATTATTTTGATGCGAGCATTAATAGATTGTCCGCTTGGGTAACTGGACAAAGAGCAATCCAAAAAGCACTGCTCTATGCTTTGTTAATCAATCATGAACAACTCAAAAAAATACAAGACAATGCAGATTTTACTGCCCTAATGGTGGAACAAGAAAAATACAAAACACTCCCGTTTGGTATGGTTTGGGAAGAGTACTTAAAGAGACAAAATCTAAAAGAAGACTATCTTCCAGAAATTAGAGAATATGAAAGAGAGATTCTCTCTGAGAGATAAATCATTTATTGATAATGTTAATCCCCTTTTCACGCAAGGGTTTTATGGTTTTATCATCTGCGTTTGTATAGATGGCGTCATATTCGATTAAATTTGAAGTTTTGAACGTTCCTGAACGCAAAAACTTATTTTTATCGACAATCAAAATTCTAATGCTGCTATTTCTAAAGGCGGCTTTTTTAATTTCTGCCTGTTCAGACGAAGTTTCATAGGAAGCGCTATCATCGATGGCTGCGCAGGATCCCAAAAACAAATCAAAACGCAAGTCACTAATCCATTTTGTAACTTGAGAACCTGTGATTGAATTTGAACCACTCCTAAGTTGGCCCATCGGTAGCATAACTTGAATTTCTTCGTTCTTACATAGTTCGCCTGCGACGGTAATTCCGTTAGTAAAAGCAATTATATTTTTTCTTTTAATCATTTGACACAATGCGAGAACAGAAGAACTATTATCGATAAAGACACTAGAAAAAGATGGAATCTTATCAGCGGCAATGTTAGCAGTCATCAATTTATCTTTTGTATCCTTCTCACGCCGAACGAATATGTTGGCATCTCTATTGATATCCACATACATCGCGCCACCATGGTCTCTTCCGCATAACCCGAGTTTCTTTAATTCCGCGACATCGCGTCTAGCGGTGGCTTCGCTGACATAAATCTTTTTTGCAATCTCGCTAATCTTCTCGTACTTATTTTCTTTTAAGATGTCTAGAATTTGTTTTTGACGATGTGTAATCATATTTCCCTTTTATTTTATAAAACACGATGAATACCTGCTCATTTCTTATCGTTCTTGTTCATATTATGACCATTTAATGATTATATGTCAACATTTTGAACAAATATGGACATGAACCTGGTTTTTAGATAGTATTGAACTATCAAAAGGGGCAAAGAGCCCCAATATATGTAAGGAGGAAAATATGAAAACTTCTACTAAGAAGCGTAATGGTAAGGTTTTTTTGCTTGTGGGTTTACTTGCAATGATCGCTCCATTACTTTTCAACAATAGCGCAGCAGTTAGTTTAAATGCGATTAACGGAACAGATTATATTAAAGCCGTTCCCAATTTCGACACATACGAAGAAGCTCAACAAGCTGCTCGCGAACTCAACGAGGAGTTGACTGGTGAAGGTGCTGTTCTTTTAAAGAACGACGGCACATTACCAATTGCTGGTAAATCTAAAGTAACCGTGTTTGCCGCAAGTGCCTTAGGCCCAACGGGCGGGTTTGGTGGCGGATTCAGAGGCATTGGTAACGAATTACCAGCAGCATTATCAGAAGATGGTTTCACTGTTAATCCACTCGTGATTAACAACCAGAACATCAATAATGTGACTAAAAAAGACGTCGCTGTGTATAATGGCGCAGCCGTTATCGTTTTAGCACGTGGTGGTGGTGAAGGTAGTGACCTTCCTGTTGCGACCAACGAGCTAGCAAACGATGCAGAAGAAAACGTTGGTGGTTGGGAACATTCTCTACTGTCTAAATCTAATGATAGGGATGTTAAACACAACCAAATGGTCACTGCTAGCGAACTTAAGATGATTAAATTCGCCAAAGAAAACTTTGAGAATGTCATCGTCTTATTGAACACTTCCAACGCAATGGAAATGTACAATCTCGAACACGACGAAGGCGTTGGTGCAATTATGTTTGTCGGTAGACCAGGCACAACAGGTACTAATGTAATCGGCGATTTGCTCAATGGTAAAATTAATCCTTCAGGTAAAACCGCTGATATTTGGTATACTGATTTTACCGCTGATCCAACATGGTACAACTCCATTGCTAACACACAGAATGCCGGTGGATCAAACACCTATATTAACAGTGTGACTGGTTCGACCAGTGACAATTTGCATGGTGTTGACTACGAAGAAGACATTTTCTTAGGCTATGGTTATTATGAAACAGTTTATGCTGAAATTTTAGCAGGCCGTTTAGAATTTGATCCAGATGTAAAGAAATTAACTGCATCCTTAACTAAAGGTGATTACTCTGCCAAATCAGCAGAAGTAAGAAAAGCAAATGCCGATGCATACTATAATAGAGCAGTTGTTTATCCATTCGGTCATGGTCTTTCATACACTGAATTTGAAGTCAGTGCTCCAGAAGTAGTTAATGCTTCCAATTTCACGTCCGCGAAGATTTCATCTGGTTTTGATGGAACTACAAAGAAAATTGCGGAAGTCAAACAATTAGAATTGAAAGTCAGAGTCACTAATGTCGGTGCAGTCGCTGGCAAAAAAGTAGTGGAAATTTACTACGAAGCTCCATATACAGTCGGTGGTGTTTCTAAAGCCGCGGTTAAATTAGCGGGTTTTGCCAAAACAAGATTATTAGCACCAGGCGCAAGTCAAACATTAAGATTCACTATTAATGTTCAAGATCTAGGATTCTACGACGACAGCGCAGAACACGCTGATGGTGAAGGCGGCACAGTAAAAGGTGCTTATGTCTTAGAAGCAGGTGATTACAAACTTTATTCAGGCTCAAGCTCACACTGTTTTGATGATCAAAATACAGTTCTCAACCTAGATGCAAAAGCCACTTTAGCATTAGATGATTTCAGTGACAATCTCATTCAAAATCTATTTAGTGCTGAAAACGGTCGATACTATTCAATGCGCAAAAACAACGCTGACTGGAATGCTGATGGAGTTATTGACGAAAACGACGTTATGTTCACAGAAGAAATGGTCATTCTCGATAGAAACGATTTGGTCGCTACATTCCCCAAAGCTCCAGAAACAATAGAAGTTGGTGATGCTTATGTTGGTGGTTTAGCGATGACTCCTGAATTCTTCGATCTCATGGCTTACTATACCGACTTCAGCCTTGACACTTGGGTCACAGAATACCCATATTTCTCTTTGTCAAACAGTTATGCTGTCGGTGAAATATTCGGTATTGCTAATACAAAGGATCTATACAAAGTAAAAGTTGCTGTCGTACCTCCAGAAAACGCACAACTCAAAAATTATGCAGTTGATGATGTTTTCTTGTTGAACAACAAAGTTTACAAAGTAACAGTCGCCATTGTACTTCCGGAATTTCCAGCCTACGTTCCCGGTAGTGCGTATGCTGTTGGAGATTTGATCACATATAACGGCACAGCCTATAGGGTTACACAAGCAATCCCAGCAGGCGGAGCAATTAATACCGGTAGTAGAGGAAACGTTACTGCTGTTACTATTAACAATTACGTTTTCACATCTGGTGGATCGGCAAATGTTACGGATATCACAGAAACATATCAAGCAGGTCTTTTGAACGATAAAACAGAAAAATTATTGCAAGAAAATATTGGCTCTTATAAGTATTCCGACAAATTACACAAAGGTCTCGAAGGCAGAAATAAACCTGGCCAAGAAGACTTGTACGATGTCACAGCCGAAATGATGGCAGGTTGGTCACAAATGCCTAATGCCGCTGCACAAAGAGCAGCGATTGAAGCTGAGGATAGTGACTGGATTTGGTTCAATGAATTAGCAGGCATTTACTACGATAGCCAAGAAGTTATTACCGAAGGCCGATTCAAAGATATGACCGGCGCAGAAGTCTGGAAACAGTTCATGAATCAATGGACATGGATAGACTTCCAAGAAGCCTGTTGGCAAGGCGGAAACAACGGTAAGCCAGTTCCTAACTTAGGTATTCCTAATGGAGGTATTGCCGATAGCCCAACTTCCTTTAACGGCACTTATTCATGGTGCTGCAATACGACAATTGCTTCTACTTGGAATCAAAATTTAGTCTATCAACAAGGTGTTATTACAGCTTCTTTAGGTCTATTAAAGAACTCCACTAACATGAACAATGCTAAAGAGCAATGGTTGAACCCTGCTGTAAACACTCACAGAACTCCATTCTCAGGCAGAAATAATGAATACTATTCACAAGATGGAATACACGCCGGATACATGGCTGCCGCTTGTGCGTACGGCATTCAATCCACTGGCGTTGGCTGTCACTTAAAACATATGGCATTCAACGATCAAGAAACCAATCGTAATACTAATGACCTATTCGCATGGGTATCCGAAAGAGCGGCTAGAGAAGTCTATCTCAAACCATTCCAGATGGGTATTCAAGAAGGTGGTGCTGAAGGCGCTATGTCAGCGTTCGCGCGTTTAGGTTCAGTTCCAACCCCAGTCCACTTCAATATGTGTGATGTGTTAACCCGTACTGAATGGGGAGCAGAAAGATTCTTCTTCCATCCAGATATGTATAGTCCACAAGCTAACGTTGCGGGCGAAGACTTGATGGTCCGTACTGGTCACAACCATGCTCCAGGTGGAACATTTGGACAAGGCAATACCGGTGCCAACGCATTATCAGGCTATTGGGATGCTGAAACTAATAACCCGTTAACTGGTACAAAAGGCGTTGTCAAGATTGGTATTGATAACCCAGGAACTGGTCAACAAGCAGTAATCTCTAATAACCAATGGTACATCATTCGTTTCAGAGCGATGCAAATGTTTAGCGAGTACGCTAACCAAGGTCATAGCAGAAACGGTTTAGTCCTCAATATGTACACGGGGAATTTAGAATTAACAGGTAAACAAGGTACTGCAATTGCCGCAATCGATGCTTCTATTGATAGCGAAGTCATCTATGAAAAATATGAACTCGTTGGCGAATTACCAGAAGGTCTAGCCCTAGATGAAAATACCGGCATCATTTCTGGTACTCCACGCGTTGCAGGCACGTTCCAATTCTCTGTTAAAGGTACATTTGACAAATGGATTACTCAAACTAACAATTTCAAGATTGTTATTACTCCAGCCATCACAGCTTCTAATCTTAATCTCGAAGTTGGTGAAGATAGTGAAGCAGCAATTTCTACAGAACTTGCAAATCCTTCATACTTGATAGTTGAAGGCGAGTTACCAGAAGGTTTAACTCTCGGAAGAGATGGTAAGATTTCAGGTCAACCAACTGTTCCAGGAACTTACGACCTCGTTATCGGCGTAAGAAGCGGAGGAGTAGTCTACAAACTCTCCATAACACTAAATGTTACTGGTGAAGGCGCTCCCGTTCCAGTCGATCACGGTGGCATTTCATCCATTGAAAAAGTTAGTAGCGAAGGCTTAGTCGACACCTATGAAATTACATATGCTGACGGCACAACATATCGCTTTACTATAACTAATGGTGCTGATGGCGCTCATGGTGCTAAAGGTGACAGAGGTGAACCAGGTGCTACCGGAGCCACAGGTCCTCAAGGCCCTGCGGGTGCGGATGGACAAGACGGTGCTCAAGGCCCAGCTGGTCCTCAAGGTCCAAAAGGTGAAACCGGTGCTACCGGAGCCACAGGTCCTCAAGGTCCTGCGGGTGCGGATGGCAAAGATGCAGAAGTTCCAAAAGGTTGTGGTGGCTCCATTGCTGCTACATCTAGCATTATGGCTATAGTTGCTGCTCTTGGATTAGCATTTGTCGCTGCTAAAAAACATTCAAGAAAACACGAATAGTCGTGAAAAACAAAAAATAGATTCAACCAAGCGTAGGTAGGATCTCTAAACAATCCGACACGCTGAGATGACTTCAAAGCGTGTCGGTTGTGTTTTAAAGAAATATTGTCTTTTGTTTAACAGTGAACGAGCAAATGATAAAATAATTCAATTTTAAACAAGAGACAATAGGAGGAAAATTATGAAAAGTAGAAATAAGTTGTTTAAAGTTCTAGCTATGTTCACGGCAATGTCGATGGTACTTGTCGGGTGTGATGGCAAACCGAGTATTTCAATTTCAAATGAAGATAATTGCCGGGTGACATTCTTCATCGGTTACCCAGGCGCAGGATATACAGTTCAAACAGTTAAATCTGGCGAAACCGCTACCGCTCCGAGCGATCCAATAAGAGACGGGTATACGTTCAATGGTTGGACAACAGACTATGAAGGATTAGAAACTTTTGATTTTGAATCCCCAATTACTTCTGATACCGAGTTCTATGGTCAATGGAGTAAAAATGTCAATATTGTTACTTTCAAATACAACACTGATAAAAGTGATGATGTCGTAAATGTTGATGCGGGTGCTAAGGTTAGTGAACCTGCTGAGCCAGTAAGAGATGGATATACATTCGACGGATGGTTCTTAAACGCTCTCTGTACAGAGCCATATGATTTTGATTCTGTAGTCGTGGAAGATCTGGTCCTTTATTGTGGATGGACACGCTCCGCAATTTCCATTACTTTTAATTTTAATTATACGGGAGCGCCTACTAACGTGGTTGTTAGCGCTTCTGTCAATCAAGAAGTAGCTCTCCCTCCTACTGTAGTTTTAGAGCGGGATTTATATGCTTTTGCTGGATGGTATACAAAAGCCTTCCCTGCAGAAACAGATGTGGCAGTTGACCTAACAGTTGGATTTGAGGACGACATCATTTTATACGCAAAATGGGTTCGCCAATTTTATGCTGTAACATTCAATCCAAATGTAAGTACTTTGCAACCAATTGTGGTTAGAGTGCCATTAGCTAATCCAGTAGCCGTACCTCCCGTATTTGTAAGGGAAGGCTATACATTAGATGCTACTTGGTATACAGATGCCGCATTAACCACTCCGTACAATTTGAACGAAGTTAAAGACGATATAACAATCTATGCAAAATGGAACATTAATAGTTATACGGTAAAATTCGATTTGAACTATGAGGGCGCAACAGGTGCACCTAATGATCAAAGTATCAAGTACCAAGGATTAATTAATCGCCCAGCCAACCCAACTAGAGATGGTTATGTATTTTTAGGATGGTTCAATGGCGCAGGCGATGATGCAACAGAATTTAACGTTGCTACTGATAAGATTACTTCTGATAAGACTTTGTATGCTCATTGGGCAGTTGCTACTAGCGGCAAAGCCACAGTTACCTTTACCTACATTAAAGGTGGAGCGACGGTAACTCACGCTACTGTTGAAGTCGATAAAGGTGATTTTATTGGTGCGGATAAAATGCCAAACAAACCAGCGTTCGCTAACACGCATACCGACAACGACTACATGTTTATCAACTGGTATACAGATGCCGCCTTGACAAACGAATACGATCCTAACAAAGTTATCAATAACGATACCATGATTTATGGTCGCATCGTTAAACGCAATACATTTGAAGCTGAGTTTGTCAACTTGCAAGATATGCATGGAGTTGGTTCCTCGGTCGAGTTATATGAAGAAGCGATGATCTTCTCCTATGAAAAGATTGGGGCTGGTAACAATACCGGTGTTGATTGGGTCAGCAATGGTTGGTATGTTGCTGGTCTATACTATAGTGGTGCAGGAATTAACTTTGAAATAATGGCGGATCAAGCTATCGAAGATGCAGTTTTAGTCATGAGAGTTTCTTCCGAGTTCAAGGAACTACATCACAATCCCTTAACTCCAGAAACCTATTCTGTCTTAGTAAATGGTGTGGAGTTTGAGTACGAACTACCATTGACTTTACCACTTCCCAATACAGAAAGAGAAAATGATCCAGATGGCGAAAAGACGCCATTTGAAGACGTCATCATCTCTTATCATTTCAGTTTAAGTGAAGGTTACAACATGATTAGCTTTATTACTAATAACTCTTGGGATTACGGCGCTGGTACATTTAGAGCTAATGCCCCCATGATTGATTGTATCTATATTTTCACTGAAGAAACAAATGGACTCACAATGATTGAATATAGAGAATTTCTCAACCGCAAATAGAGAACAAGGAGAACAAATAATATGAAAAAAATACTAAATAAATTATTTGATAAGGACTTTTACAAGAAACCACATTTCTACATTGAAATTGTGTCACTAGTTTTATCTATTGTATTCCTCGTAATCTATAGCCAATCAGGTGCAACTCAATATAATCAAAACAAACTGGCCTCAGCGGTACTAACACTATTAGGAATTGGTATTACTTTTTCAATTCTTTCTTTAGTTATCAACATCCGTTATTTAAAATATATTGCGGCGGTAGCTACTTTATTCGGATTCTTAGAATTCTTTATCAATGAAGTGAACTTTTGGTCCAACTGGATTATCGCTACCGACCCAGTCGCGCCAGAAGTCGTTTCCTATTATATTTCTCAAACAATTATCTATTTCTTAGCGGTCGTCAGTGGTTTTGTCGCCGCGGCCCTGCACAAGAGAAACTATTATAAAGAGGCAGAAAAAATTGAGTTAGGCAAGTTGTTCAAGAAAAAAGCTTGGGAAACTACCTCTATCTGTCTCGCCTGTTTTTTTGCGGTTTCTATTGTCGTAAGCGATGTAGCTCATGCAAAATCAGGTCTATTAAATGAGACGTTTCAGATTCAGACCAGCAAGATTGTTTTCGATGAAAACGATAATCCAGAAGATCACCAATATTTTGAACAAAAATACAATTCAAGCAATATTGAAGACTACTATAAAGCAGTCAATATTGCTGTTCAAGACGAAGGTTTAGTCCTTCTTAAAAACGAAGCAAACGCCCTTCCTTTAGCTGAGAATGAAAGAAGTCTTTCCTTAGTGTTAAGTGGATCGGCGAGTATCTTTTATGCCACTCACGGACCAGGAGCGGCGCCAAACATTCAAAAAACACGTTTTGATACAGCATTAATCGAGACTGGTTTTACAGTTAATGAAACTTTATTTAACTACTATCTCGACGCTGGTAAAACTGGTAGAGGTTTGCGCAGTGGTACATTCTATACAAATGAAAAACCATGGACTAGCTATCCAGAAAACGTCAGAGCATCAATTGATAATACAGATGTCGCCGTCGCGGTAATCACTCGGATTTCGGGCGAAGGTAGTGATGTTTCTTACATCAACAGTGATGGGGTGGATGGTAGCTACTTGTCGCTAACAAATGATGAATTGAGTGTTCTTTCTGCTTTGGCGCAAAAGAAAGCCGAAGGGAAAATCAAAAAAATCGTCATATTGCTCAACTCTGCAATGCAAATTCAGTGCGATTTCTTATTCAATGAATCGCTCAACATTGATGCCGCTATGTGGATTGGCAATCCTGGATGTAATGGCGTTTATTCCGTGGCCAAAGCTTTAAAAGGAGAAGTTAACCCCAGCGGTCGTTTATCTGACATTTTTATGAAAGATAACTTTGCCGCTCCAGCGAACGCTTATTGGAAAGTCAACGAAGGTTTCTCTTCGGCATACGCGAATAGTGGGGAACTAGGCTTAACCGCCGCTCAAAAATATTATGGTGTTTATGCCGAAGGCATTTATGTCGGTTATCGCTACTTTGAAACTAGATATGAAGATTTTGTTGTCCAAAGAAGCAATGTCGGCAATTTTGATTACGATAGTGTTGTAGCCTATCCCTTTGGCTATGGGCTTTCTTATTCGACGTTCACATATTCTGATATGGTTGTTTCGACTTTAGAGGACGGTGATTTCCAAGTGAGTGTTAAAGTTACCAATACTGGCACTTACCCAGGAAAAGAAACTGTTCAAATTTATATGCAACAACCCTATACAATTTACGACCAGACATTTGAAATTGAAAAACCATCGGTCGAACTAGTGGGTTTTGGAAAAACTAAAATGCTGAACGCTGATCAGAGCGAAACTTTATTAATTAGAGTCCAAGAGGAAAGCATGCGCGTGTTCGACGCTCTCGCAGCGAAAACGTACATCTTAGATGCGGGCGATTATTATTTAACTGCCGCGAAAGATTCTCATGATGCAATCAACAATATCTTACAAGCTCGCTTGAATGCTGGAGATAGAACTATCGCTCCTGCGAATATGGATAGAGTAGGAAATGCTTCATTAGCTAAAGTTGCATTTCATAATGATAGATTAAACAAAACGAAATTTGCTACATCAGAGCAATCTGGCGAAAAAATTTCTAGCAGATTAGCTTTCATGGATCCCAATAGATATGAAGGCGTTGAAAATAGTGCGACAGAAGATAAGCGCGTTACCTACGTTTCTCGTCTCAACTGGAAAGATTCATTCCCCCAAGCTAAAACTGAATTAGTTCTCACTGATAAAGGGGCGGTTAAATACGACATCTCTATCAATAAACCAATTGTGGAAGATGAAGGTGCTGAAATGCCACTGTATGGTGAAAATAATGGTTTGACACTATTGCAATTACGCCATGTCGACTACGACGATCCCCAATGGGACAAATTATTAGATCAATTAACTTATGAACAAATTTCTCGATACTTAACAGATTGCTTTGGCTATACCACCGCGATCGACAGTATCGTTAAACCATATACGGATGAAGATGACGGCCCATATGGCGTCAGCCATTCTCCATATGCCTATTCTTCAATGAGTTGTGCTGGTATCATCGCTTCTACTTTTAATGTAGATTTATATAAGAAAGTCGGTGAAGCATTTGCCGCAGATGCAAGAAGGGATGCTGATAAAGCAGGTATCAACAATAATAAACTCAATGGTTTATATGCTCCTGGCATCAATATTCACCGCGCGGTCTTTGGTGGTCGTGCCAGTGAATACTTCTCAGAAGATCCCCTTCTTTCCGCGGTCGCGGGTGTTTACCAAGTTCAAGAAATGCAAAAGCAAGGGGTCATTGCTCATCCAAAACACTATATTTTAAACGATGAAGAAAGCAATCGTAACGGCATTGGTATTTGGTGCAATGAACAAGCTGTTAGACAAATTTATCTATTGCCGTGGGAATATGTATGTTCTCC
This sequence comes from Erysipelotrichaceae bacterium, assembly GCA_012837435.1. Classification (GTDB taxonomy): domain Bacteria; phylum Bacillota_I; class Bacilli_A; order RFN20; family CAG-826; genus RUG14515. The sequence continues at coordinate 62,229 of DURD01000025.1, read as the reverse complement.
AGCAGAATTAGATGAAGATTGGAATATTGTCGAAGGCAGCAAATATGGGGGCGCTCACGCTATGATGACGTCTTTTAATAGAGCAGGATGTCTCTGGACTAGCGCTAGCAGCGACCTTATGTTCAGTATTTTAAGAGATGAATGGAATTTTGATGGTTATGCGATTACCGATATGGCTGAATCCAATGGTGGTGGTATCATGGCTCTTGATGATGGCTTTATGAATGGTACAACTTGTTTCTTAATGAGTGGTAATGAATCCACGTTAGGCCCATGGTCAAGCTCTCCAACTTTCAATCAAAGGATTAGAGAAGCAACAAAGAGAATGCTCTATGTTACAGTTAACTTCTCTTCGGCGATGAATGGTATTTCACTAACGACCAAAATTGTTACTATTACTCCGTGGTGGGAGCACGTCACGAATTCACTCATCGCTGTTTCAGTAATAGCGCTTGTTGGCGCAACAGGATTGTTGATAACAAGTGAAATTTTGGAAATTTTAGAAAAGAAAAAAAGAGCGCAGTAAGACGGTTAAATTATGCTGAAGGTTATCAAATTTATTATTAATGGAAGCAATAAATCTCGCTATATTGATGAAAATCCTTTCTTTGGGTTTGCCCTTGAAAGCGACAAAGAAGAGAATTACTTAAAGTCCGCTCAAATATTAGTCAATAACGAATGGAAAAAAGAGGTTATTGATCAAATTCGCACTGACTTCGATGGTAAACTAACTCCATTTTCTCATTATGCAGTCAAATTAAAAGCCACTGACCGATTTGGTGATGTGGCGACATATGAAACGTCATTTGATACGGGTAGATTACAAACTCCGTGGACGGCTAATTGGATTAGCGATGGGAAGTATAAATTCACTGGAAAAGGTTCTCCCAAAGTGATGACTTTTGTGAAGAAATTACATCTAGATAAAATTCCGGAAAAAGCCTTAATTAGCATTACCACTCTCGGTGTTTATAAACTCTATATCAATGGAAAGCGTGTGGGCGAAGACTATTTCACACCAGGATTTACTAACTACAAAGAAAATCTTCAATACCAAATATACGATATTAAGAAGTTCTTGAAGAAAGATAATGAAATTAAAGTTGTCGTAGCCGGTGGTTGGGCTGTGGGTGATTTTACCTATGGTCATAAAAACCGCATTTCCGCGGATCGACAAGCACTTAAAGCTGAAATTCGTTTGGAAGATAAAAAGAAAGTAGAAACAATTCCCACTGATGAAAGCTGGCTTGTCACCACGAAGGGGCCATATATTTACGTTGATCTATATGATGGCGAAATTTATGATGCTAATTTAGTTGAAACTGATTTTCACGAGGCTTGTCTAGAAAAAGTTAAAACAAATCCAAAAAAATTAACGGCTACTTATGGTGAATTTGTCAGATTACACGAATCATTTTTGCCGGTTTCGGTGAGCAAATCTCCGAGTGGCGAAGACATTTATAAGTTTGAACAAAATTTTTCTGGCGTAGTTAAATTCAAGGTAAAAAATGCCAAAAAAGGTCAAAGAATTGTTATTCGTCACGCCGAAGTTCTTCACAACGGAGAATTATGCACAAAACTACTGAGAAAAGCCAAGTGCACCATCGAATATATTTGTAAAGACGGGAATCAAGAATTCATTCCTACTTTTACATATATGGGTTTTCAATACATTGGAGTTTCTGGCATAGAAAAAGAAAACATCGAAATTGAAGCTCGCGCTATTTATTCCGATATAGAAACTGTCGGTTCATTTTCATGTAGTGATAAGAGAATCAATCAATTACAACAAAATATTGTTTGGAGTGCCAAATCGAATTTTGTGGAAATTCCAACTGACTGTCCGCAGCGCGATGAAAGAATGGGTTGGACGGGTGATATTGGTTTGTTTTCGCTGGTCGCTTGTTACAACTTCGATATGCAAATTTTTCTAAAAAAATGGTTAAAAGACATGAGAAGTGAACAAATTAGAACGGGCGGCTTTCCCAACACTATCCCATCTCAAAGTCATGGTTTCCCTCTGACAATGCCGCATAAGGCAATTGATTTCTGGGGTGACGCCTGCGTGATGGTTCCATGGGCTCTTTACATGGCTCATGGGGATAAAACTATTCTAATCGAGAACTACGAGACGATTAAGAAGTACCACAAAGCTTGTTTATGGTGGGCAAATTTCCTGAGTTTTGGTAAATCTCGCTATATTTGGAAAAGTTTATCGATGTTGCACTTTGGTGACTGGGTGGCTCCCGATACAGATAAAATGAGCGAATGGCAGAAACGTCATAAATGGACAGCGACCGCAAGTTTAGCTAATACGAGTAAGATGCTCGCCGATATTGCTACTATTTTAGGAAAAAATGATGACGCTATTTACTATCAAGAAATCTTTCAAAAAGTCAGCGATGCTTATGAAAGCAAGTTGACTGATGGTCAAGGACTAATCTTAGGAAAACAATTCCAAACCGCTTATGTTCTCCCCTTAGCCTTCGATATGTTTAAAGAAGAAACTAAGCCTCTAGCTGTAGAAAACTTAGTCAAAATTGTAGAAGAAAAAGATTATTGTGTGGCTACAGGTTTTCCAGGAACTCCTTATATTCTTTTTGCTCTAGCAGATAATGGTAGGGAGGATGTCGCTTTTAAGATGCTCTTTAATGATAAATGTCCTTCCTGGCTTTACCCCGTTAAAGTTGGCGCTACAACAATGTGGGAGAGGTGGGACGCCCTAAAAGCGGACGGCACATTGAACTTTGCTGAAGAAGATGGTACTGGGGGAATGGTTTCGTTTAACCATTATGCTCTGGGTGCTGTTGGCGATTTCTTGTATCGTCGCCTCCTTGGATTAGAACCGTTAGAAGGCGGTTATAAGAGCTTTATTATTAAACCTCTATACAACTGTGGTTTGGACAACGTCAGTGGTAAAACCATGACTCCGTATGGAGAAATTAATGTCATGTGGAAAAAGTCAAAAAAATCGGTAGACTTATCTTTTAAAGTTCCGTTTGGTACAAAATGCCAAGTGGTAACTCCCAGAGGAGAAATTAAGACATTTAGAAGCGGAAATTATAGTCTCGTAGAAGAATTATAGGTATTATTTGGTTAGGAGATTTTTATGAAAAACATTTTGGAATCCTCATTCTTTAAAAAAATGAGAGACATTATTTACGGCATGTATCATCACGGATGGGATGAGAGAAATGGCGGTAATGTCAGTTTGCTAGTGACTGACGAAGAATTAGAAGGCTATATTGACAAGAACGTGGTTATTAGAACGATTCCATTTGATTTTTGTGCGGAGAAATTGGCTGGAAAATACTTCCTTGTAACCTCCAGCGGTAAATATTTTAGAAATGTTGTTTGCTCACCAGAAACTACCCTGGGTTTAATCCGGATTGCCAAAGATGGACACCATGCAGAACTGCTGTGGGGTTTTGAAGATGGTGGGGTGTTTACTTCTGAATTTCCTTCTCATATGAAATGCCACATGCAGAGACTCGAAGTTGATCCAGAAAATAGAGTAATTATGCATTGCCATCCCACAAATATACTCGCGATGAACTGCGTTCACGAATTAGATGAAATCTCTATCACACGAGACATGTGGAAAATGGGAACAGAGTGCATAGTCGTTTTTCCTGAAGGCATCGGCGTTCTTCCTTGGATGCTCTGTGGAACTAATGAAATCGGAGATGCCACTAGTGAAAAAATGAAAGAATATCGCCTTGTCATCTGGGGAATGCACGGGATATACGCTTGTGGCAAAAATCTTGATGAAGCTTTTGGTTTAATTGAAACTCTTGAAAAAGCTGCGGAAATATACATGCTAACTTCTACTCAAAAGAGAATTAATACAATTACTGATGACCAATTGAGATTATTGGCAAATTTTTTCAAAGTTAATTACAAAAAAGGTGTTATCGACTAAAAATGTCCCTTGTGACATAGAGCGTTTGAACGTTTTTCTTAGTTAGAACCTAAAAAATACCTAACGACACACTCCCGTTTATAAAGTTGCGCTTAGTGTTATAGTTGACGGAACTTTTTACGCTGTTTAAAAAGTTGATTTTTACGTTGACAACCACCAAGTTTTCTTCTATCGTATTATGAGACATAGGTGGGACAAGTTAATAAAATATAAGTATATTTAAGTAACTACTCACAGAAAAACAACATCCATCCATTTAAAATAATTTTTTAATGCCGTGGAGAAGAAATAAAAAACAATCATTTAAAGCACTTTGTTCAACGCGGTTCTCTCGTTTATTTTTGATAAGAGAAGCAAGCTATTGAGTGTTGTTGTACCATAATTAGTCACAAAATGTTGTAAAAAGGTTCATTATGAGTATTAACAGAAAAAACATACTGTCATCATTGATTTTGTTAAGTGTTTCTGTTTTTACGATTTTTTTCACTTCCTACTTTTTTATCTATCTTCCGATGGATATGGAATTAAAAAACGAAACATATAACAATCACGTAATTATTTCTGAACAAAAACAGGCTGTAGTGCAGCATTTTATCGATCGTTCAATCGAAGGAGCCAAGAGCCTTTCTAACCGTATGATGATACTCAATGCTATCTTAGACTATAAAAACGACAATATGTCTTTCGAAGAATTAAAAGAATATACGCAATCTAAATATGAAGACGGGTTTACTATATTGAGCAATTCAGTGTCCGCTTCTCGCGTCGTAGACGGTAGGGTGGTCGCGGAGGTCAACGAAACATTAACTCCAGACGAAATAAGTCTTGTACAAGATATAGATGAAATACAATTCGATCTATTGATGGATGAGCAAAAAAATGTACTAATGAGAATAATTTCACCGATTAAAAAAGATGGCCTTATTGTTGGTCATGACATAATGGCCTTTGATATGACACCCGCTGTAGATGAGATAAATGACAATAAAAGAGATTGCAAACTTTTAAACGTAGAGTCGAGTTCAGCCCTTCTCGATGAAGGAAGGATAATTGAAAAGAACGACGGGTATTCGCTATTAATTAAGGAAAAAAAGGTGATTTTTTTGACAAAAAATATCTTCGGCACTAGCAAGTATTCGCTTTCTGTCGAAATTCCTCAAGACTTGTTAGAATCAAAAATCAATGCCTTGACTTTAAGGAGTTTACTTTGGAGTGGCTTTTTAGTGGTGGCTAGTTTAGGAATTGGCATTTGGATTAGTTTTAACAATGCCTCATGTAAAATCAAAATAGAAAATCAAAAAAGTGAATACTATCAAGAAAAAGCAAATAGAGACGCTCTCACAAACTTATACTCAAGACACTTTCTCGAATATGCTAAATCAACATTTCTCGCGGACATGACTCCACTTGCAGTGGTGATGATTGATGTGAATAAGTTTAAAAACTTTAACGATACTTACGGTCATCTAGAAGGAGACAAAGCTTTAATTAGTCTGGCTTCTACATTTAAGAAAATGGTTCGTGGTGATGATATAGTAATTCGCTATGGTGGCGATGAATTTTTATTCTTACTAAAATATTGCGATAGCCCTTTATGTGAATCCATAATGAAACGCGTTAGCGATCAAGTTGTGGAAGAGTTTAAAGGAAAAGACATCAGTATTGCTTATGGTTACACGATTACTGACGATATTGATTCGTTGAGTTCTTCAATTGGTGAAGCCGATAAGTTGATGTATGAAAACAAACGCAAAATGCGCTAATTAGTTTCATAAGGACATTTAAAAGCAATGTTCTAATTGAGATTAGGCGCTTTTTTTGTGAAGTAATTAATAATTGGATTTTAAATCAAAGAGTAATTTTTTATATTAAAGTTAGAATTGTAAAAAAATTAATTTAAACAAAACGCGATTATTTCTCGTTACATATTATAGGAGGCAAAGATGACTGATTCTAAGCTGATTCAACAGATGAAAGCCAAAAATGAAAAAGCCTATATTTCTATTTTTAACACCTACAAAAATTTAGTTTTCTATGAATGCATGAGGGTGCTAAACAGTAGAGAAGACGCTGAAGATGTTCTTCAAGAAGTATTTATCGAATTTTTCAATAATCCTAAACTTGAAGAAAATACCAATATAAAGCTTTATTTAGCGAAATTAGCAAAAAATAGAGCGATTGATTTGTATCGCAAAAAGAAGACCAAACTTGAGTATTCGGAAGGCGAAATTGAATCGTTCGGCACCATTGATGAATCTATGTACAGTTTGGAGTTAAACTTATCGGGACAGCTGACCAATAGGGAAACTCACATTGTGACAAAAAAAGTTTTGTTGGGCTATACGTTTAACGAAATTGCTCAAGAACTGGATGCTCCAATAGGCACAATTCAGTCAATCTATTATGCAGCCCTAGAAAAACTCAAAAAATACTATAAAGGAGTATGAATATGAACGTAGAAAAAAGATTTAAAAAAGAAAATTTAAGTAAAGTTACACCCAATGTTTCTTATGAGAATATAGCGCCCTATGTATATTTAGAGAAAAACACTCGCAAGAAAATTTGGCCAAAGATTTTTATTCCATCAGCCGCGGTATTTACCTTAGGAATAATTACGGTTGCAGTGTTAATGTCTGGAATGAATGTTAAAATAGTGCCAGCCTTGATGGATCGGGAAACTATATCTAGTCAGTCAGCGCCTGTAGTGATAAACGCTATTAGAACCAGTACATCTGCGATTAATAATGGTTCTTTTCTAGCTCCTAGATTACCAGCTTTTGATTACACAAAAAACGTTGAAGACATCTCGGAAGAAAATCCAGCATTTATCGAAGAAGATGATCCACTTAAAGCAGTGATTATTGAGCTTGACGCTATTCTCACAAATAATGATACCTATGTAATTAATGACCTCGAATCTGATAGAGAAGATTATCCTTATTTACAAGAAGTGCATTATACGGATGTCGATGGTTCCTCAGCTTCCTACAATTTGTATTATCACGAACCAGTCGTGGAAAAAAATGAAAAAATGATGAGCAGTAATGCGGTTACGACCTATTCAGGCATTGCACAATCTGGTGAACTTCAATTTGATTTCGATGTAATAATTCAAAAAGAAATAAAAATGCGCAAAGAGCAAATCACATCGCTATTTACTTTACACGAATCAGAAAATGTTTATACGACTGTCGAAGTGGACGAGACCGCAAAAAGGAACAAACAAGAAATAGTTTATGTTTGTACAAAAGTGGATAATGGTGTCGAGACAAAATATTCACTAGCGTTCGGAACGAAAAAAAATGGCAACAAATATTTGGTTCTCAGCTATGATGACTTCAACTATGAAGTTTCCTATCGAATTGCTAATGAAACAACATTCATTGATATCGTAGCAAATGACGAAGAGAGAATGACCTATATCAAAACTGTTGACGAAGACGGGAATGTTGATTATGTACTTTCATTTAGATCTCGTGCATCAGGTTCATCAAATCAACACCAACATCAACATCAAAATTTGAAAGGTGAGAAAGGTCAAAACCAGCATACCAGTGGAAACGAAAAATCCAACGGAAATAAATATGCTAATGAAAAAGAATATTGTAACGAAAATGAATGTTCTAGTGGAAACAAGAATTCCAATGGCAACAAACGCTCTAACGGAAGAGAATAATTACATCTAGTAGAGCAAAGAAAAAGGACTAAATTCTAAAAATGAACTTTGCCCTAAATCCTAAAGCAACCCATTTATTGGACTAGTTAAAAAATTACTGAACGAAACACAAAAAGCCCTGATTTCCACAGGGCTTTTTCTATTGAACGACTGATCCTGCTGTTTATTTCTTTTCTTTTCTTGCTTCGATAATTTCGTGATCTTCTTTAGAGAATTTTTCTACATTCATGAAAAGGAACATCAAGGCAATTACGGCATAACAAATGGTTTCTCCACCGAAGAAAAGCCATGTCATAGCCGTGCCAACGGCAGCACTTGTCATACCTGCTACGGTATCAGTGTTATAACCAACTGCGGAAAGAACACCGGAAATAATGCCGTTAGCAATACCAGTCATGCCGACCATAATTGCTCCATAAATGGCCATTGATAAACCATCACAACGGAATCCGTGTTTTGCTTCTTGGTGATCAGAAACGTCAGCTAATAAAGCTAACGAGATATACATCGCGGGAGCACCGCCTAAAGCTTTGATGACGAAAGCAATCACCGCTAGGATAAAATTATCGCCTGCAAATAGACCTAAGACGCCACCGATAACGGCTAAAATGCCCCCGATGAGAATAAGCCTAGCTTTACCAATTTTGTTTGATAGCGGCCAAACAACTAGCATGCCTAAAGCAGTGGGAATAGCACCAAGAATTGCTAATAAACCAGATTTAGCGCCGCCATTATTATTAACTTCTTTAATTGTTGTAGCGAGAATTCCATCATCGTTCGCTGCGCCCCAAATAGCGTTGCAGTAATATAATTGAGAACAATTTTTGATCATTCCTCCTAGTTGATATAAAAAGAAGAAGATAATCATAATCCACCAGAATTTATCTTTCGAACTAACTTTCCATTGCTTGGAAACACTAATTTCTTCTTTCTTTTCTTCCTCTTCAACTTTAGAGGCCGCATCTTCAAATTGCTCTTCGCTAATTCTTTCGCGAGTAAAGGCAAATTCTAAAATGGTGCCGATAATGGTAACTGCTACTAAAACAAGAGCTACCCATCTTAGAACTTCATAAGCTCTTGAAGGTTCATCAAAGATTGTTCCAATAAAGAAGGGCAAAATCATAGTACAAACACCCATAGCTCCTAAAGCAGAAGCGTTTGATAATGTAGCTAATAAGCCTCTAGCTTTACTGTCACGTGTCGATAGACCAACGAGCGCGGAGTGAGAGGTGTAATATAATGGATAACCGATTGAAAAATATAGATTATAGCCTAAGGCTACAAGGATACAGGTAACAACGAGATTAGCATTTCCTCCAGCTTCTACTGGCATCGGTGTAAAGAAAAACATAACAAAAAAAGCCAAAACAATAAGGGGAAGGCTAATTAGAAGTAGAGGCCTAGCCTTACCGGCTCTAGTGTTGAGTTTGTTCATTAATCTACCGACAAGGAGGTTGCCAGCTACAACTAAAATTACTGATAAAACTTGTAGTAAAATTAAAAAGATGGGCGCCCAAGTAGATAAGCCCAAAACATCAGTATAATATTTTTGTAAATAACTAGAGATGAATGAGTTGCTAACTAGAGCTAAGATTGGACCAACTAAGTAGCCCAAAGCACCTTCTGGAAATAGTTTTACTTTGTTTTTGTCGACTCGCGCTCTAAAGAGAGGCTTGTCAAATATAGAAGACTTCATAAAATTTCCTTTCTGGATATGTAAATAATATCTCTTTTTCCATTGTATTACACGTAAGTGTAATTTTCAATCATAAAAGCGATAATAAAAATACTAGAAAACAAATCGTCAACTTTAAAACAACTAGGACGAAACAATAGAAAGAAATAATTATTTAAAACGAATTACAAACGGAAATTTATCAATAACTTCAGTTTTAATTTCAAATGGTTGCAAACCCTTTAAAGTGATAGAGATAATATGCTTTCCATACATGAATGAGCGGCATTGATAATCAACGCCTTTGTAAGTTTTAAGACCATTTAGTGGCAAGCTCGGTACTTCTTTAATTCTATTGATGGAACCACCCACACATTTAATTAAACTTTCTTTTGCGCACCATAGATAATAAAAATCGGCATGACTTTTTAATAGTTTTGTTTCTGTTTCGTTGAATATTTTTATCAAAGAAGACATATCGCGCTCATTATTTTCTTCGATATCAATACCTACTTCATTATCAGCAATGGCCATTACCAAATATTGTCCAGAATGAGAAATGTTAAAGCATGGGCCATTTTCGAAATAGGATTTACCAAATGCATTGGTCTTTTCTTCTTCTTTCGATAGTTGATTTTTTAAATAGGAAGATAGAAGAGAACGAATTTGATCGACTTCTTTAGTATAAGCATTCATTTTTGTTTTCTGGGCCTCACTTATGTGCTTCAACAAGTATTCACGATGTTTTAAACCCAATTCAATATCGACGATTAATAATTTAACATTTTGCATACCTACATAATATCTACGTTTAAAAAATAATAAAAGTTGTAATGAGCAAAAATTGTTCAAAAATTGTTATCAAATTTTTACAGAAAAATATATACTCTATTTGTTATGGATAAAAGAAGAAAGTTTGGTGTATTATTGCCTGTATCTGCTTTGCCTAGTAATCATGGTGTCGGAGATTTTTCTCAACACGCTTATAATTTTATTGACTGGTTGAAAGAAAAAAAGTACCATTTTTGGCAAATTTTACCACTTAATCCAATTGGGCCTGGCCATTCACCATATGTCACCATATGTAGCGAAGCTATCGACATTCGTTATATTTCCTTAGAAACTTTAGTAGATAAAAAATTATTAAAAAGCGTTCCAAACTTTCAAAAAAATAGTCAATCAATCAATTACGATGATGTTCTTGCATTTAAGGAAAAGTATTTAAGGAAAGCCTTTAAAAACTTAAAAAATAAACCCTATGGCCTCGAAAAATTTAAAAGAGAAAACCCTTGGGCCGAACAATATGCTCAATATTTAGTGCTTAAAAAAATAAACGATGGAAAACCATGGAATAAGTGGATTATCAAACATCTTCCACCGTGTAAAAAAGAGGAAATTAATTATCATGTTTGGTGCCAATTCATTGCTTATGATGCTTGGATTAAGATATTGAAATATGCGAATAAAAATGATGTTCAAATCATTGCCGATTGTCCTTTTTATGTTGGATTAGACAGTGTTGATTGTTATTTGCATAAAGATCAATTTGCTTTAGACGAAAATAACGAACCGACATTAGTGAGTGGATGCCCACCTGATGCCTTCTCAGATGTAGGTCAATTGTGGGGAACTCCAATTTATGATTTTGGCAAAATGAAAGAAGATAATTATTCTTTCCTAATCAACCGTATTCTACATCTAGCAAAACATTGTAATTATCTCAGATTAGACCATTTTAGAGCTTTCGACACATATTTTGTTATTCCCGCGGAAGATAAAAATACATTCCGTGGACAATGGCTTATTGGCCCGAGAACCGATTTTTTTGATCGTCTTTTTAGCAAAAATCCTTCAATCAAAATCATCGCTGAAGATTTAGGAATTTTATTCGATAGTGTGCATGAGTTGAGAGACCATTACAATTTTCCAGGAATGCGTGTTATTCAATTTATTATCTTTGATGAAGCGGATGATAATGATAATTTTATTCTTTATCCAGGAACTCACGATAACCAAACCTTATTTGGCTGGCTCAATTCTCTCAGTGAGGAAAAAATCAATTTTTTAGAAGAAAAATTTCACCATCCGAAAGACTTATACGGAGCATTGTTTGAATACATTTGGAACGCTCCAAGTTTTATCACTGTTTTTCCTCTACAAGATTTATTAAAATTAGGTGATGAGGCGCGCATTAACAACCCAGGAACCATCGGTAAACCTAATTGGTGTTTTAAATTAAAAGACATGTCTTGGAAAAATAAAATTAAATATGGAAATAAATGATTTTTCTCTAGCGAAATTACTGCCACTCACTAGTCTTTATGAAAATTTTTAGTAACGTATACAATATATTATGAAAAGTAAGCTGACTTCACTATTTTTTGCCACATTTCTGCTTTTGGCCTCGTGTGGAAATAATCGCATTGTTCCCGAGACAAAAGACTATTTTATTGAGATTCCTTATCAAAATAATTTTCGTATTCTTCAATTGACTGATTTACATATTTCAGACAAAGATGACCAAGACCTTCATTATCGATTCATCGATTTGACAATTATGGACGCCAACCCCCATCTCATTGTAGTGACTGGCGATATATTTACGTTCGCTTCCAAGTCGACCGCTAAAAGATTATTTAATTATTTAGATAGCCACGGTGTTCCTTGGACAGTAACGTTCGGTAACCACGATGAACAATGTAATTTTTCTATTAACTGGCTTGCTCAATATCTTTCAAATTATGGTTCAAATTGTTTATTTAAAGATATTGCAAATGATAATGTTTACGGCAATTGTAATTTTGTAATAAATCTAAAAAAGGATAACGCTGTTCATGAGCAAATAATAATAATGGACAGCAACCGTTATAACTTTGGAAGTTATTTTGGTTATGATTATATAAAACAAGATCAAATAGAGTGGTATGAAAAAATAGTAAATTATACAACCGAACAAAATGGAAGCGTTGTTCCCTCTATAATTTATTGTCACATTCCTATTCCAGAGATGAATGAAGCTTGGGAAAAATCTCAAAAAGGTGATCCCGATGCGGTTCATGAATTCGGAGAAAAAAGAGAAAAAATTTGTCCACCAGATTACAATAGTGGGTTATTTGATATGATGGTTTCTCTCGGTTCAACAAGAGCGATGTTTTTTGGTCACGATCACTTAAATAACTTTTGCGTTACTTATAAAGGCATTTCTCTTGGCTACGGAATAACGTCTACAAATCGCTTTTATCACGATGAGAATTTGATAGGCGGACAAGTTGTTGTTATTCACGACGATCACTCGTTGACCTATGAGCAGTATTATCATTCCTATGATGAGGTAAGGTAGAATGAATAAAAATATTGTTCTCGCTTGTTTATTGATTGCGCTTGTTGTCGGATCCTTGGCGACATTCCACGTCTGCAATTTTATATTTGGAGATATCGCAAATTTAGGTACTGGCCTAATCAACAATACTTCGTTGGTTAATTTACCCATCGCCATGTTTGCGGCCATTACTATTTGTGTGCCCTTTTATTTATTACGCCTTTTCAAAAAACCAAAAAACATTAAACGATTATCTACGACATATTGCATTATTGTTTTTTGCCTTTCTTTAATTGGTTTAATTGGCTCTTTGTTATCAGGTTTACTTGTCTATCGTTCTTTTATAAAACCTTACCCGTTCCCTGGCTATTTAATTATCGGTATAATCATTCACTCACTATTAATGACGGGAATGCCTATTATTTATTTTTTATTTGTTAGACAGCTTAAAGAAGATGAAGAAAGATTTAAAGTAACCCCACGATATGTACTGTATTCGATTGGGATGTTCATGTTTGTAGGTTTAGCGTATAACAGATTTGGAGCTTTATTAATGTCGGGTCTATTTATGACATCTAACACATTTTTGATGACGGTTCCTCTATATCTTTCTCTACTAATTCCTTTAGCGCTATTAATTATAAAAACCCTATCTATTGTTTATAGAAACGTCAAACTAAGTATTCCAATTATTGTAATAATGGCAATAAATATGCTCTTATTTATTATTACTATTATCATCGGCTACGATAATACTCTATTTATTTCCGCTGTTTCGCCTGTCTTACCATTAGAGAGACTAGCGTCTTTTCCACTCGAGATATTTTTGCACTTTTTCATCAATTTAGGCGTGTCAATCGGTTATATTTTCAAAGAGAAAAAAAGATTAACTAGCGTTTAAAAATCAAGTATAGAATTAATTTCTATTCAATATAGAAACAACTAAAACCGCAATAACAATCTTTACAAAATCAAAAGGTATATAAGGCACAACTGAAATCAATAGAGCGCTTTTAATATCTAAATTTAAATATAAAGAAAGAAATATTGTTCCAATCGCATAGCAAATTATTAAAGAAACAACACAAGCAATTCCCATCCGGATAAATTGATTTTTAATTTTAATTTTGTTAAGAAAATATAAAGGAATTACGATAACCACAAAAGAAATAACGTAACCAAATGTCGGTGTAACACCTGCGGAAAATCCCGCGTATATAGGTAGAAATAATCCGATAACTAAATATAAAGAAGTAATAATCAAGGCATCGATAACGGAATAAGCGGTTAAACCAATAATAAAAACTAATAGCAATTGCAACGAAACTTTGATGTTATCTCCTAAGGGAATAGCAAACATTCCTATAACGCAAAGAAGCGCCAACATGAGTGCGTTTCTTGTAATTCTTTTGATTGCTATCGAACGGTTCATAAGTGCTAGACCAATTCTACTACTTTTTCCTCAAAAATAAATCATTTGCCTTAATATTTGAAAGCATGAATCTATGGTGATAAAAATTAGTGTCTAGCCGATAGAATTGCGTTTTTACGGATGTTTATATTTTTGTAAAATTTTTATATCGTGTTTTTTGATGTTTTGATATAATGACTTTTAGGTATGGCAATCCGCTATTTAATCACTAAACACCTTTCGCTTGGACTCGGTGTGTTAATAAAAAGAGAACAAAACGATGTAGGCAAAATTTTTTTTGGTGAAGATCAAGCCACAAGAGATGTTTTGTTGACACACCCACATATGTCGGTTGCAAGCAATGTGTCCTTAACAAAATTCGTTTCGTTAAGTTTGTTTGAAGGTATATTTGATGAACTATGCAAAAAAAGTGCACAGAATTACGTTGAAAATGCCATTAAAGATATGCACGTAAGCGAAAATGAATGCTATGGATTTATTATAGATACCAAAGAATATGCATTTAGAATATCAATTGATAATAATTCTTTTATAAATTTGTCATGTGGATGTCCCCTAGGGGATAGCTGTAAACATTTGTACGCGGTTTTTCTTAAAATGAAACAACTTCTCGATAAAAATTCAAACAAAGTTGTCGTTAATCAAAATATTTCAACAAACGATTTTAGAGATTTGTTGGAAAGATTTTTCTATGTTCGAGGTGGAGACAACATTCCTCTTATCGGCAAATTAAACCATCGCATAAAAAATATAGAAAAATGTCGACAATTCATTGAACAATTAACACCCTATTATTTGAGGGGGCAATACAAGGCTCGCGCAATTAACGATGTTTTAGCTCCCCTATTTTTTAATGAAAAAAATGCTACGAATTTTGACAATTTGATGGATTCAATTTCTGAGGATGGTCAGAACATGATTAAGGAGGCGAGAGCTTTTTATAGCAACCTAAAAAGTGATTTTGAAAAAAGAAACATCCCTTCAAAAAAAGCCAATCTTTATCACATTATATTAGCACCCGATTGTCAAGGGTTAGTAAATTTTCTCATCCGCGCGGAAGATAATTTCAACGAAGAAAGATTGGCTAATCAAGTGATGGTGGAATATTTAAAATACCAAGAATTAACCATTGAAGATGTCTACCTTTTGAAAAGCACTTACTTGTTTCAAATGAATCATCAATATTATATTTCTGAAATCATGAATGGACCCGCGAAAGGATTTTCTAGCACCTATTTATTGTTTTTTGACGCTCTCCCCTATAATGAATCGAAAATAAAACAAATACCTCTCGATTATTTCTTAAAGGTATCGGCGTATAGCAATGACAAAAGTCGCTATATACCGATTGTTTATGATAAGTACGAACAGATTGAAAAGGAACAATATCCCATTCTAGTTGAACTACTGGTGGGTGTCTCTTTGCAACACGACTTTATCGATGAAAGAGTCATTCGCCTCGCTATCGAATTAAGCAAAAAAATTCCTTTTGCTCATTTTGTTAACGAATTAGTGGAAACAAATATTAGAAGACCAAAGAAACAAAAAACATATTAGTATGGATGTATTATTATTTTTAGAACGTTATCAGCTAGAGCAATTAACACCAAAAGATCTGGAGTTATTTTCATATTTTGTTTATGAATACGGCATCGAAAATGATGCCGAAAATCATCCATCTTTTTTTATTCGTTTATTAACAAAAATCAACCATTTAAAAATCATCGATTTTAGAATTACTTATAGTGGTAAAACTGAGTACAATTGTGAAATTTGTCGTGAGAAGAAACCTTGTGATCATTTCAATATTATCGCTACAAAAATTTATAGAGAAGAATATCAAAAAATTAAAGATTTGTCAGAAAAATTTTTATTTGAAATTTCTGATGTTGAAAGGCGTGAACAGCAAAGAAGTTTCGATTTATCCTTGGACGATGTTTTTAAAGAAATGTATAAAGAAGAAATTGCCAAAACTAGTAGCAAAGCTCGCCTAAAAATATATTTAGAAGATACACGCTGGTCCTACTCTATTAACGCCACAGTGGGAAAAGGACGAGACTATAAAATCGCTTCTATTGAAAGATTTTTATCTCGTTTCAATAATGAGGAAGAATTTAGGTATGGTAAAGATTTAACTCTAATTCACAACCTTGCTTCGTTCGACGAAATAAGTCAAAGAATTATTCAAATTCTACAAAAATATAGTCCCAATTTTTTTATAGATTTAAAAAGTGAATCATCACTCGCTTTTTTAGATGAATTACTAGATTGTCTAACGAATGATTATTTATATGTAAATGGTGAAATATACCATGTTGTCGAAGAAAAAATGCCGGTAGTTATCCACGCTAATGATGATTATTCTCTTAATGTTGAAGGGATAATTCCTGGATTTATACCTCTAACTAAAAAATATTATATGTGTAAATCAGCGAACGAAATTAAGGCTTTAAGCGACAATAAACATTTAAATAATTTAATCGATTCTGCGATAAATTACCCTCTTTCAACAGTGGAAAATAATTTTGATAATTTTAAATACCTATTTTTTGAAAAATTCCCAGAATATTTTATTATTTCAGAAAACATTAAAGAAATAATGCTGGAATCTTCTTTAAAAATAAAAGCTTATTTTGATTATGAAAAAGAAAACATTTATGTCGAGAGTCGGTATTTTAAAAATGATATGGAGATAAAAGCTTCACATATCACTAATTTTCATGAAACTTCACAAATTAAACATTATCAAAATATTTTAGAAAGTTATGGGTTTTTTGAATCAGTGTTAAGTGATGGTGCTAAAGTTTGGGACTTTTTAAACAGCACTCTTGAGCCGTTGCGCGCTGTCGCAGAACTGTATTTTTCTAAAGATCTAGACAACCGCCAAGTATCTTCTTTTTCTTCTCCTAAAATCACCATTAGAAAAGAGGGTTCAATGCTCGATGTTTTAACAGAAAGCTCCATCTACACTGATGAAGAGTTGAGAGCGATCTTAATTGGTTTAAAGCGGAAGAAGAAATTTGTTAAAATCGGCGATAATTTTATCAGTTTAATTTCTGAAGAAACCAAAGAATTTTACGAACTAGCCAAAGACTTTGATTTAATCACCAACAATATTTTAAGCAAAAGTAAAAAATTACCACTATATTATGCTTTCAAGGCTTACGGAAAAAATGATGACTTCTTATCGATGGATTCTTATTTAGATGATGTTTTCAATGAACTAAAAGATTTTGCTAACTATGAAATCAAAACTCCTTCTATTGATGGTGAACTTAGAAATTATCAAATCGAAGGTGTTAAATGGCTTTTCATCTTGTATAAGTATTCTTTAGGGGGCATTTTAGCCGATGACATGGGTTTAGGAAAAACTATCGAAACTATCGCGTTCATCGATTTAGTAAAACAAAATAAACCAATTCTCATCGTTTCGCCCAAGTCGCTCATTTTTAACTGGAAAAGTGAATTTGCTAAATTCGCAAGAAAAATACCGGTGTATGCGATTATTGGGACAGTCGAAGAAAGAAAAAAGATTATTAAAAAAATAAAAAATGATAAGTTCGGAGTTTATATTATCAGCTACGATTCTTTGAGAAATGAATACGAAAATTTATCTCATATTGCTTTTGATATTTGCATTTTAGATGAAGCTCAATTCATTAAAAACATGCACGCGAAAAAGACTAACGCTGTTAAGCAAATCAATACTTTGCATTCATTTGCCTTAACGGGAACACCTATCGAAAATAACATTTATGATTTGTGGAGTATTTTTGATTTCTTGATGCCTAATTACCTTTTAGATTATGAAGATTTTAAAGATTCTTTTGAAAACGATAAGGATTACTTTAAGATTGTTAAAAACAAGGTCGCTCCTTTCATTCTGAGGAGAAGAAAGGAAGATGTTTTAAAAGATTTACCAGAAAAATATGAAGTGATTATCACCACCGAAATGACCACTGAACAAAGAAAACTCTACGACGCCTTCCGTTTAAAGGCTAAAGAAGAATTCAAAGCATCGACTGGGGGAACGAGAGTCATGGAAATATTATCGATTATTACACGGCTGAGACAAATCTGTGTCGACCCTTCAACTTTTGTTGATAATTTTGTGGGGGAATCAGGTAAGATTACGACTTTAAAAGAGATCATTAAAGTAAAAAGAGAAGATAACCATCGGTTCTTAATCTTTTCTCAATTTGTCTCCGCGCTTAATATCGTCAAAGAAGAACTAATTAAAATGGATATTAAATTTTTCATGATCACTGGCGAAACTCCCGCGAAAGAACGTTTGTTAATATGCAATGAATTTAATCAAAATGAAGAATACGAAGTCGTATTAATTTCTTTAAAAGCAGGAGGTACGGGCCTTAATTTAATCGGCGCTGATGTGGTCATTCATCTCGACCCATGGTGGAATTATTCTGCGGAAAATCAAGCTAGTGATAGAGCCCATCGCATCGGACAAACAAGATCGGTCGAAGTAATTAAATTAATCGCAGAAAACAGCATTGAAGAAAGAGTGGTTAATTTGCAAAACGAAAAGAAAGAATTAGTCGATAAAGTTATTAGCAGCGACGACTCTTCAATTAAATCGCTTTCTATCAAAGAACTTAAATCCATACTCAATATGTAATGTTTCCATTTATGTTTGATAACATTTTAAAAACAATAAAAGTCGAATCTTATACTACAATTAATCATGTTCTAAGCAGCACTTTTATTGTATAATTTTTACTGACGTACAATTAATTGCGAATACATTTTAATTAGTTAACTATATTTTTGGTTCGGTCAACTGGAGGATAATATGATTTTAGAAAAATGTGTCATCGGCATTGAATTCGGTTCTACGAGAATTAAAGCGGTCATGCTCGATGAAAATCACGAAATAATTGCATCGAATGAATACGTTTGGGAATCCACTTTAAAAAATGGTATTTGGATTTATACCTTGGAGCAAGCGAGAATGGGTTTGATTGATTGCTATGCTGGTTTAAAAAATAAATTTGAAACCAAGTACCGTCGTCCATTGTCAAAAGTGGGAGCGATTGGGATTTCAGGTATGATGCATGGTTATCTTGTTTTTGATAAAAAAGGTCAACAATTAGCAGAATTCCGTACGTGGAAAAACACCATTTGTCCAGAAGCTCAAGACCAATTGTCTAAACTTTTTAATTTTAATATCCCTCAACGTTGGACAGTCGCTCATTTATATCAAGCGATTTTAAATGAGGAAAAAGAGGTGAAAGAAATTGCTTTTGCCACAACCTTAGCGGGATATTTCCATTATTTGCTCACTGGTCAAAAAGTTATCGGTGCGAATGACGCCAGTGGAATATTTCCATTAGACAACAAGACTAAAGATTATGATGCTGAGATGATCAAAAAATTTGATAAATTAATCAAAGATAAAGTAAATTGGAAAATACTAGATATAATACCTAAATGTTTGTTAGCAGGAGAAAATGCTGGATACCTGACAAAAAAAGGTTCTTTGATAATTGATCCATCAGGCGTTTTACAATCGGGCATTCCATTTTGTCCTCCGGAAGGCGATATGGGAACGGGGATGATTGCTACTAACTCTGTGAGAATTGGATATGGTAATTCTTCATTGGGAACAAGCAGCAACGTTACTCTAGTAACAGATAAAAAAATCAAAGTTAACAAAGAAATTGATGTTATCGCTTCTCCAAGCGGAAATCCCGCAGTCTTAATTCACGCGAATAACTGCACGACCGATATAAATGCTTGGGTAGAATTATTGCATCAAGCTATCGTTCTCGCGGGAGGCTCTATACAGAAAAACGAATTGTTTGTTCGTCTATTTAACAAGTCTCTCGAAGGTGAGCCCGATGCGGGAGGCTTAATCTCTTTTAATTATTTTACTGGTGAAGCCGCAGTGGGTGTACAGGAAGGTCGTCCTTTATTTGTACGAGAACCCGACGCTAAATTATCGTTAGCTAACTTTATGAAAGTGCATATTTTAGCTATTTTAGCTATTGTAAGAATTGGTCTTGATATCGTTATTGAGCAAGGTGTTAAAATCAATAAGATTTATGGTCATGGAGGCTTCTTTAAAACTCCTGTCGTAGGCGCAAGAGCGCTGAGCGCCGCTCTTAATGCACCAGTGGCTACATTGGCTAGCGCGGGTGAAGGCGGACCATACGGAGAAGCTCTGCTCGCTGCTTATATGTTGAACAAAGAAAAAGGTGAATCACTAGAAGATTTCTTAGCCAATAAGGTATTCATCAATGCGGTTGAAGAAGTAGCGATGGCCACCCAAGAAGAAGTTCGCGGCTTCAATAAATTTCTAGAGCGCTACATCGAGGCTATCCCCGTAGAAGTAGCGGCGATTAAACATGTGAAGGGACAACACATTTAATCGAGAATATGTCATTTAATTGGTGTTTTATTGGCACGGGCAAAATCGCTCGTAGAGTTGCTAAACAAATTATGACTATCGAAGGGCATAAAATAGTTTCTGTCTATAACCGAACAAAGAAAAAAGCTATTTCGTTTGCTGAGGTGTTTCAAGGTCGAGTTTACGATACGGCTTTTGAAGCCATAAACGATTCTAAAGTAGAAGGTGTATATATTGCTACCACGAATGATACGCATTTTGATTTTATCAAATTATGTCTAGAAAATAAGAAACCTGTTCTTTGTGAAAAACCATTGACTGGTAACGCCAAAGAATTGCAAAAACTACTGAAGTTAAATGCAAAAAATCAGACGTTTTTTTCTGAAGCAATGTGGACCTGGTTTAACCCCGTTTCTCTGCAAGTAAAAAAATGGATAAAAGAAAATAAAATCGGCAAGATTAAAAGCGCAGATTGTCGCTTTTGTGTACCTCTTTTCGGATATAAAAAAAACATTCGACTTTCTAGTGTGGAAAAATACGGGGGAGCCCTATTAGATTTGGGGGTTTATTGCGTTCGTTATATGTATGAATTATTTGGTTTGCCGAATAGAATCATCAGCACTGGAAAACTATATAACGGTGTCGATATTTTTAATAAATCACAGTTCATTTATGACAATTTTACTGCGAATGTAGCGAGCCGATTTAATCTTTATCAAGGCGATACGTGTGTGATAAAAGGTGAAAAAGGTACGATTAAAGTCCCGTTATTTCATCGGGCCAACAAAGCTATTTTAAAAACCAAAAAAGAACGAGTTGTATTTAAAGATAATCGCCCCAAATTTACTTATCAATTTGCTCAAGTAGCTAAGGATATAAAAGAAGGTAAAAAGGAGAGCTTTGTCTCTCTAAAATCTTCGTTAGAAGTCTTGCAATTAATGGATGAAATTAGAAAGCAAATTGGCGTGATTTATTCTTGCGATAAATGAGCATTTTAGAACAAAAAAGGATGTCGTTATGTTAAAGGAAAAAGAATCAAAAAAATTAATTCATAAAAAGAAATTAATTTGTCTTGATATGGATGGAACTATCTATCTCGGCAACACTTTATTTAAAGGCGTAAAAGAGACGTTTGAATATTTTAAAAAGCACGACATTTCTTTTGTCTTTTTGACTAATAACTCTTCGCATTCTCTACCCTTTTATGTTGAAAAAATTAAAGGGATGGGTATTGAATGTACCATCGATAATTTTTATTCTTCCATCGAAACCACAATTAAATATTTAAAAGATCAACAAGTTAAAACACTGTATGTTCTTGGAGTGAAATCATTCAAAGAACAACTAAAAAAATATTTTGTATTGTTAGATGAAAATAGCGATGAAATTCCAGAAGTTACTCTAGTTTCATTTGATACCGAATTAATTTATGAAGAACTAAAAGCGGCTTGTCTATACATTCAAAAAGGAAGTGGTTTCGTGGCCACAAATATGGACCATCGGTGTCCGATTGAAGACGGTTTTTATATCCCTGACTGCGGTGGCATTTGTAAATGCATCGAAATGTGCACCGATAAAAAACCACTTTTCTTAGGCAAACCAGAACCCGAAATGATTTATCAAGTCATGGAAAAATTTAAAGTCAGTAAAGAAGAAACTATGATTGTGGGCGACCGTTATTATACTGATATTGTCGCTGGGCTTAATGCTGGCATCGATACTGTCGCGGTACTAACTGGAGAAACGAAAAAAGAAGAGTTTTTAATTCAAGAAAGAAAACCGACCTATATCATCGATTCGATTGCTGATTTAGTGGAGTTGTTCCAAAAATAAAAGGGTGGTCGCCCTTTTATTTTTATGAATTTTGATCGAAGACATTCGTGGTGATATAGTCAACACCCATCGCTTCTAATTTTCTAAGTGTTTTTATATCATCGACCGTCCACACATTAATTTTCAATTTTTTCTTGTGGAATTTGTCGACAGTTTTTTGATCTAACAATTTTTCAGAAATATCGATATCCATTCGGAAAAACTTTGCGAGTTTAATTAAGGAAGGATAGGGTTCGATAAGAAGTTGAAGATGAACGCGACGACCATATTTAAATCTTAATTTTAATAAGGGCCACGGATAAAAAGCGATAAATGTGACATTTCCTAAACCCATAAGTTGATCGATGTATTTCGTTAATTTTTTAAGTTGTTTCATCGGGGGGTTTTTAGGTTTAATTTCAATAACTGGTCTTTTTCCACTTTCTAAACAAATTTTTAAATAATCTTCCACTAGAGGAATGTAGGCCTCTTTATCATCGAGGTCATTATCTAAAGGTAATTTAATAATTTCATCTTTTGTTAATTCGGCGATGACATATTTTTCTCCGTTGCTTGAAAAGTCAGCGTCATGATGAACAATCCAATAATTGTCTTTGGTCAAATGTACATCGGCTTCAATGCCGTAAAAAGCACCTTTTGCCGCTTCCTTAAAAGCGTTTAATGTGTTTTCGTAATATTTGTTGTGTACTCCGCGATGAGAAATAGCTAAGGGTTTCATATTAGTCGTCACTTCCTATAGCTTCTAATCCTACTGTAATTTTCTCTTTATTAGTTTTGACATTTTTAACAAACATAAATATCGCTAATGAGATTACTAAACACGCAGCGGCGTAAACTGGTAAATATCCCCAATCAAAATAATCTTCGATTAAAAATAACGAACCTAAAGCGATAGGGGTAATGGTTTGAGCCGCCATGGAGGAAGCATAATAATAACCAGTAAAGGCTCCAATCTTTTTGGCGTTGCATAGTTCCACAACCATGGGGAAGGAATTGAGATGAACTAATGACATGCCGAAACCTTTGATAAGCCAAATGACCCAAATAATTGGTGGGAACTGTCCACCGCCAGCAGCACCCTTCAGGAATGTGAATGTACCAACAATCCAAATAATGTATGCAAACAACGATAAAGCTAGACCGGAAACAACGGTCCATTTACGGCCAATCTTTGAAGCGATTATTCCTCCGATAGCAAAACCTATCACAGAACCAACTCCGCCTATAATGGTGTTAATCATGTTCGAACTAGTAGAAGCTCCTAAATGATAAACAGTAAAATTACCCATAAAAGTGCCGACGCCATTATCCGCCATAAACCAGAAAAACTCTGCGCCAAGAATTAAGAAAAGCATTATTTTGTTAGCTCTTGTCATCGGTTTATCATCATCGACTTTGTCTTCTGTGGCTGACATTTCTTCACCAAGTCTTAATTCATCAGCAATTTCTTCTTTAACTTCATTCTCTTTAATTTTTACGAATAAAACGACAGCGGAAACAACCATCAATACCGAAGCAATTAAAAAAGGAGCCTCCAAAGCCCAAATATTGTTGTAAGCCCAAGTATGAGGAGCAGGCGATCCATCGGGAAGTAGTTTTGTACCGAGGTAGTCACTTAGAACAAAGACTATACCAACGACAGTGGCAAAAGCTCCACCGATATAACCCATGATATTGATGATACCGTTAGCTTTTGATCTTAACGGTTTAGGCGTTAAATCAGGCATGAGTGCGACAGCGGGGTTGCGATACATCATCATAAAACATACAACGATGGCCATCATAATGACAACTCCAGCGACATTGTTGTAATGATAAAACACTGGAATGAATGGAAAAGCTACCGCGCAGACAAATGTTCCTATTAAAATATAAGGCATACGCTTGCCAATTCTAGTATTTGTTTTATCCGATAAATGACCAAATATTGGTAATAGTATCAAAGCGGCAAGATTATCCATTGCCATGACAACACCGACGAGATATTGTACACTTTTTTCATCTGTTGTATGTAAGGCATCCTTAAATAGTTCTGATAGTAAGGTTGGACACCAAGAATCGTACACTTGCCAAAATAATAAAATGCCAAAAAAGGCAAAACCAATGAGGAAAGTACGTTTGTAATTCAACTTCAGAGTTGGTTTAACTGTTTTTTCCATATTTTTTTCAATCTTTCCGTGGGAAAATAATTCGCACTTACAAAAGAAAAGTAATTCTTAATAACTTATTTGTCAACCTTTAATTTATTTGCTGCTATATAATGATGAAGGAGAAAATTATTATGAACGACAATTTTAAAGAAATCCGAATTACTGATAATTTTTATCAGTCATCCTCATTTTTCCCCATGCCCTTAACCTTAATCGGTACTTTAAATGAAGATAGGTCTTTAACATCTTATGGGGCTTATTCTCTGATATTTCCGTATTATATCGCCGGAAAAGAATTTTATGCGATGATACTTGAATGCCGCAATACCTCGAACACCGCGAAAGGTTTAATCAGACATAAAAAATGCACGATAAACTTTATGCCTTATTCCAAAAAGAATTTTATTCAACACGTTAATTGCGGTTTTCCTGGTGATACTCCCGAGGAAAAAATGAAAAATTTTAGATTTACTCCTATCGATAGTCATTTACAAAAAGAAAATCCAAAAGAAAAGTATCCGAAAATTTTAAAGGAAGCACTGCAAATTTTCGAATGCAGTTGGGTAAGTGAATTAGACAATGCTCAAGACGACCCTGTTTTAGAAGATTACGATAATTTTAAGTATCACAATTTTAATGGCATCACTTCTAAATTTGGTGCACATTTTATTTTAAAAATTGATCGCATATTAATTAATGAAAAATATTACAATTCAATTATTGAAGGCGCTACACGAAAGAATTTTTGTCCGCTTCCCACAAATTGGGGCTATCGAGATAGCAAATATTTTTGGTGTTCAGATTTTAAAAAACCACAGGCAGTAGGCATTCCAAATCGCGAAGTTGATATTTCCTCAATTCGTTACGCTGCTGATAGATTGAATACTGATGTTAAATTTACTGACGAAGCTTTAAAAATGCTCGTAAAAGTTCCACGTCCTTTTCTTAAATTAGTTTTAAAAGGTTGTGTGGATTGGGCTAATGAACGCCAAATAAAAATCGTTGATGTAAAAGAAATGGAAGAAATCAACGATAAACGATCACAAGAAAAGAAGGGTAAAAATAAAAAGTAATTATTTTTGGTAGCGGTGAATCAGAAATTCGATAAAAAGTATAAAGGCTTCGATTAGTAAAGATACACCAATATATGTTAAACTTGCTTCTATAACCAATGACCTTTTGACAATTAAGATAATTGAATAAATGATTAAGATAATTGAGAGAATTATTTTTATACTACATAGCAATGGCTGATAGGGAATTCTTAACGCATAATTAGTAACTTTTATTGAGTAAAGAACTAAATAGACAATACCCCAAATTAAGCACAATTCGTCCAATTTAATATTTAGAATAAAGAGAATTATACCTAGCGCCATCAACGCTAAATTAGAAACTAGATTGAGAATATTTTTAATTTTTGCCGAATCTTTTAATGCTAAAAAACCAACTATTTCTATAGCGCCAATCGATAAGATGATAAAGGAAATAAATGTTTTGTTGATAGTTTCGTCTCGAAATATAAAAGTTAAAATTGTCGTTCCGATAATGATGTTTCCGAGAACGGAGATAATTTCAAAAATAATTTGGGCAATATTGTTTCTTTTCATATTCAAATATTAATCTATCTTTTGATAATTTCTAGAACAATTTCTATCATTTTTTCGAAAAATTGTACAGAAAGAAATTCATAACGGCCATGATGGTTAGCGCTTCCTGTGCCTAAGTTAGGAGTCACTAATCCCATCTTTGAAAAGGTCGCGCCATCTGTTCCTCCTTTAATGCGAGAGAAAACTGGTTCTAAACCTAATTTTTTCAAAGCTTCAGAAGCTTTCTTTACTGGGCGAGGATCTTTTTCCACATATGGTTTCATATTTTCATACTGTTCCAAAATTTCCACTTCGATTTTAGCTCTTGGATATTTTTCTAGCAACGTATCCCTAATCTCATATATTTTTATATTTAATTTATTCAATTTTTCACGATCAAAATTTCTCAAAATCGCTACAAATTCAGTTTTCTCACTCGAGCCATTTGTACTCGTTAAATGCCAGTAACCTTCATCAGCGTAAAATGGCGTTTCTTTTTGTGGTAATGACATGATAAATTCTGATTGGATTTGTATAGCGTTAAGCAAGGTGTTAATCCCTTCACCAGGATGAACAGCTACACCAGTTATTTGAACTTTTAATTGTTGAGCGTTGAAGTTTTCAATAGCGATGTGATTTATGGAGCCACCATCGATGGTAAAAGCATAATCGGCTCCCATTTTTTCTAAAGAAAAATGTTTAGGACCCCTTCCAATTTCTTCATCAACTGTAAAGGCAATCGCTAGAGGGTGATGCTTAAAATCAGGATTATTTTTGATGTAATCGAGAACTCCCATGATGATGGCGATGCCAGCTTTATCGTCAGCACCTAGTAAAGTGTTGCCATCAGTAACAATCAAGTCATGTCCTATCACTTGCTCCATGAAAGGAAATTGCTTTAAAGTAATAGAATGTTCATCGTTTAATTTGATGTCGCGACCATCCCATTTTTCTACTAAACGAGGATTAACATTACAACCAGTTACTTCTGTAGCGGTATCGACATGAGCGTTTAAACCAATGACATCTCCTTCGCCTTCTAGATGAGCATAAACAATACCATATTCATCCATATAGGCATCACTTAAACCCAATTCTTTCAATTCCTTCACTAACAAGCGAGATAGATTTTTTTGTTTTTCAGTTGATGGCACTGTAGTGCTATTTTCATCAGCCTGAGTGTCAATTTTTACGTATCTAATAAATCTTCTGATATTCTCGTTCATAAGCACACCTCTATATATGAAATATTATAGATGGTTACCAATTGATTAGTAATCTTTTGTTTGCTAATGAAAAAAATGTCGATAAAATGTTGATATGGCCGAAGAAATTAAAGTTAGAAGAAAAATCTATCAAGTTATTGAACAAATCGGTAATCGTTCTTTCAAAGTATCAAGAAAAAATAAGATATACTTCTTAAAAAAATTTGAAGATGACAAGCAAGGCTTTGAACAATTTATCGATAGCGAACACCGTCTAAGGGTCTCTGGAGTAAGTTCGCCGAAATGTTACGGATACGATAAAAAAACTATGTTAGCAGTCATTGATTTTATTGAAGGAGACAACTGTTTTAATCTTCTGCTGAAAGATAACTTACCAGAAGAGATTATTGATTTATTATTCAAGACATTTTGGTATGCAAAAAATGATAAAATTGCCTTAGAATATCTTCCTGAAAATTTCGTATATTCAAATAATAAATTATACTACTTGCCTTTTAAATATGAAAAATTCATAAGCAAAGAAAAATTTATTCAAAACGACATCCACCTGTGGTTTTTTACCAAGGAGTTTATCAAGCATTGTCATAACAAAGGTATAGATGTAGATCAATCGCGATTAAAAAGCGATTATGAAACAAACAAAAATATAGCTTTAATGGCTGTCAAATATTATAGATAGGAGGTTAAAATTTTGGCAAATAAATTCATTAGATTAATTAAAAGCCGTGTTAGCTGTCGTGAGTATTCCGACAAAAGAGTGCCCACTAAAAAGGTTTTGGCTGTGGCGGAAGCTGGGAAGTATGCTCCCAGTGGAAGAAATCGTCAAATAGCTAATATTTACGTAGTTAAAAGCAAACCAAATGTGGAAAAATTACGCAATTTATCATTTGAATTACTGGATCGCGATTGTATGCACGGGGTACAAGCGATAATTTTAGTAGCAGGCCCAGCCGAAGATGATTTCACTGATAAAGATTGTTCGTGCATTCTAGAAAACATGTTTTTAGCGGCTCATTCATTAGGTCTTGGATCTTGTTGGATTAATCAGTTTGATTCATTGTTACGATCTAAAAACGGACTAAAAGTTAAAAAAACATTGGGAATACCTGATAATTTTAAAGTTGTCGGTGGTTGTGCTTTAGGTTATGTGAAAGACAATGTATCTCTAGAAGTTAAAGAAAGAAAAGCGGATTTTATCAAAATTCTTTAATATCGTAAGATAATCATCCATAAAAAGCATAAATATTATAAGTGTTATCGTTTTTTATTGATAAAATAAAGCATAGTTCAAAGGAGATTTTTTGATGAAAAAAATAGTTACTAATCCTTATTTACCTAATTTTGAGTATATTCCAGATGCTGAGCCTCACGTTTTTAATGAACGAGTTTATATCTATGGTTCTCACGATCGTTTCAACGGAAACAATTTCTGCTTGAATGATTATGTAACGTGGTCCGCTCCCGTCGATGATTTATCTGATTGGCGGTACGAAGGTGTTATTTGGAAAAAGTCAGATGATCCCACGACAAATGGTAAAAGAGTTTTTTATGCACCAGATGTTTGTCAAGGACCAGATGGAAAATACTATTTGTATTACTGCCCAGTGCAAGGAATAACTAGTGGTTCTTTTGTTATCAACTGTGCTGTTGCAGATAACCCAGCGGGACCTTTTAAATTTCATGGCAATGTCGATTTAAGAAAATGGAATAAGTCATATCTTCCCTTTGACCCAGCGGTTTTTGTCGAAGATGGACGCGTTTACTTATATTATGGAACCGCTATGTTTTACCCTCTGCTTGATGTGCGTTCTAAGTCTATTAAGGGTGGTGCGGTTGTCGAACTAGATCCAAAAGATATGCTGACAGTTATCGATGGACCAGTTCTGACTGTCCCTACTATGAAAAACGATGTTAACAATGAATATGGAATTCATGCTTTCTTTGAAGCCAGTTCGATGCGCAAATTTAAAGGCCGATATTATTTCATTTATTCTTCACAAGCTGGTCATGAACTATGTTATTGCATCGGCGAAAGTCCAATGGGTCCATTCAAAAGAGGGGGCACGATAGTTTCTAACGGCGACATCGGTCTCGGTGAACATGTCGACAGTAAAACCGCTGTTGATTTTACAGGTAACACTCATGGTTCGATGGTGGAAGCGAATGGTCGTTACTACATATTTTTCCATAGACAAACAAATAAATGCCAATTCTCTAGGCAATCTATTGCTGAAGAAGTGTTTATTGAAGAAGATGGTTCGATTAAACAAGTCGAAAGAACCTCACAAGGCTTATACGGTAAACCCCTACCAGGAAAAGGAGAATATTTTGCTTCTATTTGCTGTGGTTTGAGAGCTAAAGAAGGTAATAGGTTCTATGGTATTTTCAAATGGGGCCACAACAAAGAGCCATATTTGACCCAACATGGTCGCGATAGAGAAGAAAATCCCAATCAATATATAAAGAACTTTAACGACGGGTGTTCAGTCACTTACAAATATTTTGATTTAAGAGAAACGAAATCTTTTGGTATCGAAGTAAATAGTTCTTTCGCGCAGGGAAAACTTACTATGCAGTATGGCAATAAAGAAGCGATTCAAGAAATTGATTTGAAAAAAGAAATGAAAGTAATTAAGTTCCCTGTTAAAAAAGGTGGAGAAAAAGACAAGGTAACCTTTATTTATGAGGGCAAAGGCTCTCTCGATTTAACGAAATTGTTTCTTAAATAATTACCGATGACATTAAGGCGCGGTTAATTCCGCGCTTTTTTGTTAGTTGTGGTTTATACCACATTATTTTATAATTACGGGGTATGAAGAACTTTTGCTTAGAGATTAAACACATCGATAAAAAGACCGGTGCGAGATACGGCATTCTCCATACTTCACGCGGAGATTTTGAAGTCCCTATGTTCATGCCTGTTGGTACATTGGCTAGTGTAAAAACACTGTCTCCTGAAGAACTCCGAGATATGGGAACGGGAATCATTTTAGCCAATACTTATCACTTGTTTATAAGGCCAGGTGTTGATGTCGTTGAGAAAGCCGGTGGACTGCATAAATTTATGAATTGGGAAAATCCAATTCTTACCGATAGTGGAGGCTTTCAAGTTTTTTCTTTGGCAAAAAATCGTAAAATCACCGAAGAAGGCGTAGAATTTAGAAATCATTTAAATGGAGATAAACTGTTTTTTTCTCCAGAAACGTCGATTGCTATCCAAGAAAAATTAGGAGCGGATATCGCTATGTCTTTTGACGAATGCATTTCTTGGCCAGTCAGTTATGAATACGCTAAAAAATCGACAGAAAGAACTATTAGGTGGGCTAAGCGTGGCTTGGATGCCCATAAAAAAGAAAATCAAGCGCTATTTGGCATCGTTCAGGGAAGCGATTATGAAGATTTAAGAAAAATGTGCGCTCAAGAATTGGTCAAAATGGATTTTTCAGGCTATTCAATCGGAGGCACTTCGATTGGAGAACCGAAAGAAAAATATTTTGAAATGGTGGAATATTCCGTTAAATATTTGCCTGAAGACAAACCCAGATATGTCATGGGTGTTGGTTCAATCGATTATTTGTTAGGTGGTATCTCAAGAGGCGTCGATATGTTTGACAGTGTCTTACCGACGAGATTAGCAAGACACGGTACTCTTATGACATCAACCGGTCGCGTGAACATAAGAAATGAAAAATATAAGTTCGATTTTACTCCCATTGATTCAAATTGCGATTGTTATTGTTGCAAAAATTACACAAAAGCCTATTTGAGACACTTAATCATCAGCGATGAAATATTTGGTAAAAGACTACTATCTATTCATAATGTCCGTTTCTTAATCCGTTTAATGGAAGAAGCTAGAAAAGCTATTCAAGAAGATCGATACGAAGAATTTATGCAAGAGACACTACTAAAGTTTGGTGATGAAAGAGGTTTCTAATGGACATCAATCTATTTGATTATCATTTACCAGAGCAACTGATTGCTCAAAAGCCGAGCGAGATAAGAGACCACTCCCGTCTTTTAGTGGTCAATCGAGAAAGTCATACGTACGAAGATAAAAATTTTTTTGACATCATCGATTATTTAAGACCTGGAGACGTCTTAGTAAGAAATAATACAAAGGTTATTCCCGCGCGTCTTTTCGGTGTGAAAGAAGTGACGGGGGCGCACTGCGAACT
This sequence comes from Erysipelotrichaceae bacterium, assembly GCA_012837435.1. Lineage (GTDB taxonomy): Bacteria > Bacillota_I > Bacilli_A > RFN20 > CAG-826 > RUG14515. Next base: position 30,862 of record DURD01000025.1, on the reverse strand, counting down.
GCTGCTTCTAAAACAAATAAAGGGAGATAATTGGGAATGCCTCACTAGACCTGCTAAGTCGCTAAAAGTAGGGGCGAGAGTTATTTTTGGCGAAGGAAAACTCATCGCCGAATGCGTCGAAGAAAAAGAAGAAGGCCTACGGATATTTAAATTCATATATCACGGTATTTTTCTAGAAATTCTCGATGAACTCGGAAAAATGCCTCTTCCTCCATACATTTCTAAACAACTATGTCCCAATGACCGCTACCAGACTATTTATGCAAAGAACGAAGGTAGCGCGGCCGCTCCAACTGCCGGTTTTCATTTTACCGATGAACTATTTGATAAAATTAAAGCTAAGGGTGTGGAAATTGTCGATATCACATTGCATATCGGCTTAGGAACTTTTAGACCGATAAAAGTTAGTGATTCCAAGGACCATATAATGCACAGCGAATTTTACGAAATGTCTAAAAAAGCTGCAGATAGGTTAAATACTGCTAAAAATGAAAATCGCCATATTATTGCCATCGGTACTACATCGGTAAGAACATTAGAATCAAACTACCTTAAATACGGTAAATTTCAACCTACAAAAGCAGAAACCAACCTATTCATCGAACCAGGTTATAAATTCCAAACCATCGATGCTTTGATAACAAATTTTCACCTTCCTAAATCCACGTTAATCATGTTGATTTCAGCTTACATGGGACGTGAATTTACACTCGAAGTTTATAAATACGCTATCGATAAGAAATACAGATTTTTCTCGTTTGGAGACGCCATGTTCATTTATGGAAACTGCTAAGATTAACTACAATGATGAATTTTTAAAAGAGTTGGATTTAATCAAATCTAAAAATTATAAACCGACTTTGCTTCTGCATATTTGCTGCGGTCCTTGCTTTACTTACCCTTATGAACTCCTTAAAAATCATTTTAGGATTACAATATTTTACAATAATTCTAATATTTTTCCTGAAGCGGAGTATCATCGACGTCTAACGGAACTTAAAAAATATTTAAAAGCCATCAACGCGGATATCCCCATCATTGAACCGCCTTACGATAATGACGCTTATAATGTCGATCTTTTACCTTACGCCGATCAAAAAGAAGGTGGGGATAGATGTAGAATTTGTTTTACAAAAAGACTGGAAAAAACCTTTTCCTATGCTTCGAAAAATCATTTTGATTACTACGGGACAGTGATGAGCATTTCTAGATTTAAAAACTCGCAAATTTTAAATGAAATTGGTTTTGAAATAGCTAAAAATAGTCTATATACGAAATGGCTCCCCGCAGATTTCAAGAAAAATGGGGGGTACGAAAAATCACTTAAAATTGTCAGAGATTTTAAGATATATTTTCAAGACTATTGTGGTTGCAAGTTCTCAATTAGAAGAAAAATTGAGGAATTTAAATAATTCTATCAACTCATCTTTTTGATATTTTCCGGTATTGTTTCAGACAAAAAAATCGAAAAACAAGGGGCGAAAAATCGCCTTTTTCTAATTTTTTCTAAATTTTTTGTGATGCAAAAAGCCTTTTAATCTGTTCGCTTATTGTGCACTTTTACCCCTATATATATTTATTTTAAATAATATGTTGACAGTTATTAGGCAAAAATGTATGATTATGAACGTTGACGGTTCGCGTTGACGTGCGAGGTTGCTGATACACCCACAGGCGTTGTCATGAAGGTGCCTTCAGGTAATTCGCAAAGAGAGAACCAAAGTCAAAGTCCGAACGTGATAGGAGGAAAATTAATTCATGGCAAAAATATCCAAAATTAGGGTTCGCCTCAAAGCTTACGATCATGTCAGCTTAGATTCGAGTGCTGAAAAAATCGTTTCTGCGGCGAAAAATACGGGCGCTACAGTTGTGGGCCCCATCCCGCTCCCAACGGAAAAACAAGTGTTCACTATTTTAAGAGCTGTTCACAAATACAAAGATTCTCGTGAGCAATTCGAAATCAGAACACATAAGAGAATCATCGATATTAGAAACTACCGCAAGGCCACTCTTGATGCGCTAAAGAATCTTGATTTACCAGCGGGTGTCGATATCGAAATCAAGTTATAGGAGGTAAGAATTCATGAAAGCAATTATTGGCCGTAAAATGGGTATGACTCAAGTCTTTGCTGAAGATGGTCAAATTTATGCTGTGACGGTCGTGGAAGTCTTACCAAACGTTGTCACACAAGTCAAAACTGTTGAAAAAGATGGTTATAACGCATTGCAAGTTGGTTATGAACCTTTCAAAAAAGAATCAAAAGCCAACAAATGCGAAAAAGGAATTGCTAAAAAAGCGAATACAGTTCCACATCAACACCTGAGAGAACTAAAGGGTGATGAGATGGCCAATTATCAACTTGGCGATGTCATCAAAGCCGACATCTTCAAAGCGGGTGATATAGTAGATGTCATCGGTGTTTCTAAAGGTCACGGTTTCACGGGTGTTATCAAGCGCTGGAATCTTGCTATCGGGGCCAAAGGTCACGGTTCAGGTTATCACAGAGGTGCTGGTTCATTTGCTAACAACGGTCGTTATAATCAAGGCGTCATGCCTGGCAAACATATGGCAGGTCATCACGGTAATAAATCGGCAACGGTGCATAACCAATTAGTGGTTGCCGTCGATGCCGATAAAAATTACATCTTGATAAAAGGTGGTGTTCCAGGTCCGCGTAAAGGCATTGTGACTATTAGAAGTGCCGTCAAGGCTATTAAAAAACCTGGTTCAGTCAAACCACTCATTAATCGCGCCCCTATCGTTGAACAAGTTCCTGTCCCAGAAACTCCAGTAAGCGAAGTGGTGGAATAAGAACGGAAAGGAGAACAGCAAAATGGCAAAAAATAAAACAGTCAGTGTCAAAGTTTACAACATGGCTGGCGAAGAAATCTCCAAAATGAGTCTTAATGCCGAAGTGTTCGACATCGAGCCCCATCGACAAGTGATGTTCGACTCCGTTCAAGTAGCACAGGCAAACTCTAGACAAGCGACCGCTAAAACGAAAGTGCGTCACGAAGTCAGAGGCGGAGGCAAAAAACCCTTCCGTCAAAAAGGTACGGGTCGCGCCCGTGCTGGTTCAAGCCGTTCCCCCATTTGGGTGGGTGGCGGTACAATGTTCGGACCAATTGGAAATCAAAATCCCAAGATTTCTCAAAATAAAAAAGAACATAAACTAGCGCTCAAGTCCGCGCTCAGTTTAAAAACAAAAGATGGACTTGTGGTCGTCGATGAAATCAAATTTGACGAAAGGAAAACCAAAAACTTTGTGAGTTTCTTAGATGCTTTCAAAGTTAATGGCAAAGCTCTCGTGGTCGTCGATGAAATCACCGAAGAAATCTTCGCTAGTGCACGCAACATTGGCTTTGCCAAAGTTGTAACGCCAGATAACGTCAGTGTTCTCGATTTGTTAAATGTCGACAACCTCATCGTTTCTAAAACTAGCATCAAAGCAATTGAGGAGGCGTTAATGTAGTATGGCACCAAGAAAAAAATCTAAAACTAGGACCAAAAAAGAAATTCGCTTCCCCAAAGCGACAGAAAAAGATTTCTCTGTAATCGTTAAGCCAATCATTACCGAAAAAACTATGGCACTGATGCAAAACGAAAACAAAGTAACAGTCAAAGTGCTCCCCAGTGCGACGAAAATTGAAATCAAATTAGCTTTCGAGAGAATCTTCCAAGTTAAAGTCGATGATGTTAAAGTCGCAAATCAGAGAGCAAAAGAAACAACTAGAGGAACCAGATATCCTGGTCGTATCCCTGGTTATAAGAAGGCGATTGTCACCGTGGCTGAAGGTGAAGCAATCGACCTATTCAGAGAATAAGTTAAGTTCACTTATTCAAAATATAGGAGGAAAAAGCAATGTCAATTAGAACTTACAAACCTACGACTCCCAGCCGTAGAAACATGACAAATTCGACATTCGGTGAAATCACCAAGACCGCTCCTGAGAAAAGCTTATTAGTTAGTTTGTCCAAATCTGGTGGCAGAAATAACCAAGGTAAAATTACCTGCCGCCACGTTGGTGGAGGTCATAAACGAAAATACCGTATTATTGACTTCAAACGCAATAAAGATGGCATTCCAGCGGTCGTGAAAACTATCGAATACGATCCAAATCGCAACGCTAACATCTGTTTGGTTAGCTACCTCGATGGTGAAAAGCGTTACATTCTCGCCCCCAAAAATATTCAAGTCGGCGACAAAATTATTTCAGATGAAGCCACGGATATTGTTACTGGCAATGCCTGTTTGCTTAGAAATATTCCAGAAGGTACCTTCATTCACAACATCGAATTAGTCCCTGGTCGAGGTGGACAAATGTGCAGGGCCGCGGGTGCTTCTGCTCAAGTGCTAGGCCGTGAAGACAAATACGTCATAGTCCGCTTAGCTTCTGGAGAAGTGAGAAAAGTATTAGGGACTTGTCGCGCTACCATCGGGACAGTCGGAAACGACGAATGGAATCTTATCAATTTTGGTAAGGCAGGTAAGAACCGTTGGTATGGCGTAAGACCAACAGTTCGCGGAAGCGCTATGAACCCCATTGATCACCCACATGGTGGTGGTGAAGGTAAGTGTCCAATCGGACGCGATGCACCGAGAACCCCATGGGGAAAACGTGCATTAGGTGTCAAGACACGCAACAGGAAAAAAGCTTCCAGCAAACTAATCGTCCGTCATAGGAAAGCCAAATAATCGCGAAAGGAGTTAAAAATATGGCAAGAAGTTTAAAAAAAGGCGCATTCGTCGATGAATCATTGATGAAAAAAGTTGAAGCCTTAAATGCAAAAAACAAAAAAGCAGTCATTAAGACTTGGTCACGCCGTTCTACAATTTACCCATCATTCGTGGGTCACACATTCGCGGTTTATAACGGCAAAGTGCACATCTCTGTCTATGTCACAGAAGACATGGTAGGACATAAATTAGGTGAGTTTTCTCCAACGAGAAAATACACGGGACATACTGGCCACACAGCGGAAGATAAAGCTGCGACGGCCAGAAAATAGGAGGACTAATCAATGGTAGTAGAAGAAAAGAAAACTCCTAAAAAAGCTAAAAAAGTTGATGAACCAGTAAAAGAAGTCTCAGCGAAAAAGAAAACTCCTAAAAAAGCTGCAAAAGCTCCTAAAGAAGAGAAAAAACCAGTTGAACCACAAAAACCAATGCCAACTGAAGCAAAAGCTATTGCGAAAAACGTGAGAGTTACTCCGCGTAAAGCGCGTTTGGTCATCGATCTCGTGAGAGGCTTACCAGTGAAACAAGCGCTAGGCATTCTTTCTAACGTCAATCGTGCTGCTAGCCAACCAGTGATGAAATTAATTAAATCCGCTGTAGCCAACGCCGTCAATAATTTTGGAATGGATGAAGAGGCGCTAGTCATCTCTGAAATCTACGCTAATGATGGCTTAAAGATGAAACGTTATTTGCCGAGAGCCAAAGGCTCCGCTTCTGGCTTAGTCAAACGCAGTTCCCACATCGTGGTTGTGGTGAAAATGGGATAGGGAGGAAATCGTAATGGGTCAAAAAGTTAATCCGATAGGCTTAAGAGTGGGCATCAACAAGGATTGGAATTCTCGTTGGTTTGCAAATGATAAAGAATACCACGTTTTCTTGAATGAAGATATCAAGGTTCGTAAATTCTTAACAGCTAGACTCAAAGAAGCTTTACTCTCTCATATCGAAATTGAAAGAATTAAAACTGATAAAGGTTATAACGTTATTGTTATGATCTTCGTCGCCCGTCCTGGTGTGGTCATTGGTCAAGACGGTAAAAATATCAATGAATTAAAAGTAAAATTAGCAAAATTACTCAACAGCAGCGAAGTGCGCATCGATGTCGTGGAAGTTAAAAATCCCGAATTAGATGCTAACATCGTCGCTCAAGAAATTGCTAAACAGCTCGAAGAAAGGGCCAGTTTCAGAACCGCGCAAAAAAGAGCTATCCAAAGAGTTCGCAGAGCGGGCGCTAAAGGGATTAAAACCCTAGTCAGTGGTCGTCTCGGTGGTGCCGATATCGCTCGTTCCGAAGGATATCGCGAAGGCATCATCCCTCTACATACATTGAGGAGTGATATCGACTACGCTTGTGTGCACGCTGCCACACAATATGGACGTTTAGGCGTCAAGGTGTGGATTTGCCGTGGTGAAATTCGTCCCGAGCTCCAAAAGAAAAATAATAGTGAGAAAGGAGAATAGCCATGTTACAACCAAAACGCGTTAAATTTCGTCGCCCTCATGGTACAAAATATGAAGGACACTGCAAATCTACTCCAGAAGTGGTTTTCGGCGAATATGGTTTGCAAGCCTTAGAAGGGGCTTGGATTACCAACCGTCAAATTGAAGCAGCTCGTATCGTTCTCGCTCGTTATACCAAAAGAGGTGGCAAGATTTGGATTAGAATCTTCCCGCACTTAGCCAAAACTAAAAAACCAGCCGAAGTCCGTATGGGTTCTGGCAAAGGTAACCCGGAAGATTGGGTCGCCGTCGTAAAAAAAGGTTGCGTTATGTTTGAAATCAGCGGTGTCGCTGAAAATGATATGAGAGAAGCCTTGCGCTTAGCGACTTACAAACTTCCCATTAAATGCAAAGTAATTAAGAAAGGTGAGTAATAGTTATGAGAATTAATGAAGTTCGTGAACTTACTACGAGTGAATTAAAAGAAAAATTATACTCACTCAAAGAACAGTTGTTCGATCTCCGCAGAAAAAAAGCTGTCGGAGTACTCGAGAGAGGCGAAGATGTCACCGCTATCAGAAAAGACATCGCCCGTGTCAATCTCGTCTTAAGAGAACGAGAACTTGAAGCGGAAGCAGAATAAGGAGGACGTTTAAATGGAACAGAGAAAAACATTAACACGTCGTACGGTCCAAGGCGTCGTCGTCTCCGACAAGAATCCTAAAACTATCGTGGTTCTCGTCGAAACACACAAAAGACATACCAAATATGGTAAACGTGTGAAATATGGCAAAAAATACTATGCCCATGATGAAGAAAACGCTGCTAAAAATGGCGATACCGTCACCATCATGGAAACCCGTAAATTGAGCGCTACTAAACGTTGGAGACTGGTCTCCATCGATAAAGAAGCAGGCTTGACATTAAAAGAAGTGGAAGCGGAACTCAAAGAAGAAATCTTAGAAGCTGAAGCTTTAGAAGCCGAACTCAAAGAGGAAGCTTTGGAAGCAGAAACAAAAGAAACAGCCATTGAGGCTGTGGAAGAAAAAGAAGAAACTTTGGAAACCACCGAAACCAAAGAAGAAATTCTAGAAACTGAACCTACCGAAGGTGAAGCTATAGAAACTCCCGTAGAAGAAAATAAGGAGGCCGAATAATTATGATTTATAAAGAAACCAATCTTGTCGTCGCAGATAATTCTGGTGCGAAATCTGTTCGCGCCTTCAATCTTTATGGTGGCTCCGCTCGTAAATTTAGCGGGGTCGGTGATATCGTTCTATGTACCGTTAAATCCGCTATGCCAAACGGCAAAGTAAAAAAGGGTGATATCGTGAGATGCGTCATCGTAAGGACAAAAAAAGCTATTGGTCGTCGCGATGGTTCAACCATTGCCTTTGACGATAATGCCGCGGTAATTATTAATGAGGATAACGTGCCTATAGGTACGCGTGTCTTCGGCCCGGTGGCTAGAGAACTCCGTGAAAAGGGAATCGACGGATTCATGAAAATTGTTTCTCTCGCCCAAGAAGTACTATAAGGAGGAAGAACTATGAAACTTGTAAAAGGTGACAAAGTTATCGTGATCGCTGGTCGCGATAAAGGAAAAACCGGAACCATTCAAAAAGTTTTTCCTAAGAGAAATCTCGTGGTGGTGGAAAATGTTAACATTCGCAAAAAACATAATAAGCCAACCCAGAAAAATCCCGATGGAGGCATCATCGAAGTTTATGCTCCCGTCGATGCTAGCAACGTCATGCTAGTTGATCCTAAGACTAAAAAACCAACTCGCATCGGTTACAAAGAAGTCAAAGGCAAAAAAGTTCGCGTTACTAAAGCGAGCGACACAGTGTTATAAGGAGAAAGCGATCATGGCAGAAGAAATCAAAAAAGAAACAAAAACTCCAGCTAAGAAAGCCACTCCTAAAAAAACTGCTGCTCCAAAAGCTGAAGCTAAAGCTGAAAAGGTGAAAAAACCAAAGGCTGAGCCCAAGGTAGAAAAAGAAAAAACACCGAAGGCGGAAGTAAAAGCTGAAAAGGCAAAAACACCAAAAGCCGAAGCCAAAACTGAAAAGGCAAAAGCACCAAAAGCTGAAGTCAAGGTCGAAAAACCAAAAGAAGCGAAGGCTGAGAAGAAAGTTGAAAAAGAAAAAGCGCCAGAAGTCGAAGCCAAAGTTGAAAAACCAAAAGCTGAAAAAGTCAGCAAAGGTAGCAAACAAGCTGCTGTCGTCAGCCGTTTGCAAGCCAAATACAAAAACGAAGTTTGCGCTAAATTATTAGAAAAATACGGTTATCGTTCCCCGATGCAAATTCCAGCATTAAACAAAATTGTCATTAATGTCGGAGTGGGCGACGGAGCGCACGATAGCAAAAAATTAGACCAAGCAGTAAACGAATTATCGATGCTCTCTGGTCAAAAACCAATTATTACCAAAGCGAAAAAGAGCATTGCCTCTTTCAAACTAAGAGCAGGTCAAGAAATCGGTTGTAAAGTGACCTTAAGAGGTCTCAGAATGTACGAATTCTTCGATAAATTAGTTTCGATTGCTCTCCCCAGAGTTCGTGACTTCCGTGGCGTCAGTAAAAACGCTTTCGATGGTCGCGGCAATTATACACTTGGTATTAAAGAACAATTAATCTTCCCCGAAATCGATTACGATAAAGTGGTGAAGGTTCGCGGTATGGACATCGTGATTGTCACCACCGCAAAAACAGATGCTGAAGCGTATACCTTATTACAGTTATTAGGTATGCCCTTCCATCACTAGAAAGGAGTTCACAATATTATGGCAAAGAAAAGCTTGAGAGTTCGTCAAAGCCGTCCCGCTAAATTCAAAGTTCGTGAATATACGCGCTGCAAACGTTGTGGACGTCCACATTCTGTTTACAGCAAATTCCAATTATGCCGTATTTGTTTAAGAGAATTAGCCTATAAAGGCGAAATTCCCGGCATGAAGAAATCATCTTGGTAAGAGAAAAGGAGGATATCGATTAATTATGATGACTGATCCAATCGCGGATATGCTAACCCGCATTAGAAACGCCAATGCGTTAAAACATGAATCTGTGAAGATGCCTTCTAGCAAGATGAAAGTTGAAATCGCTAAGATTCTCAAAGAAGAAGGTTTTATCGAAAATTATAAAGTTTCCGGTAAAGTAAAAAAAGAATTAACTATCAATCTAAAATATTTTGAAGGTGAAAGAATCATCTCTGGCTTAAGAAAAATCTCTAAACCAGGTTTGCGTGTCAGTGTTGGTTTTGAAAAACTTCCAAGAGTACTGAAAGGTTTAGGTATTGCAATTATTTCTACCTCCCAAGGCGTGATGACGGATACGAAAGCTAGAACGCTCGGTATCGGTGGTGAGGTAATTTGCTATGTCTGGTAAGGAGGAAAGATTATATGTCACGTATTGGTAACAAACATATCCATCTCCCTGCTGGAGTTCAAGTCAGTGAAAATAATGGTCTAGCAGTTGTCACTGGCCCAAAAGGTACTTTAAATGTCATTCTCAATGAAGGTATCAAAATGCACGTTGAAGGCTCGGATGTCACTTTTAAACGTGAAAACGATACTAAGCAAGTCAAGAAAAATCACGGTACCACTCGTGCGAATGTGTACAATGCTGTTGTCGGAGTTTCCGAAGGCTACACAAAAGTATTAGAGATGAAAGGTATCGGCTTTAAAGCCCAAATGAAAGGGGCGGCTATTGAACTTTGGACTGGTTACAGTCATACTTCAGTTGTCGAACCAGAAAAAGGCGTTAAAATTACTATATTGAATGCCACCGACATCAAAGTCGAAGGCATCGATAAACAAGCTGTCGGCCAAACTGCCGCTCTTATCCGTAGAGTCCGCCCACCAGAGCCATATCTTGGAAAAGGTATTCGCTACAAGGGTGAAGTGGTCCTGACTAAGGAAGGTAAGCGCGCCGGCGCTGGCAAGTAGAAAGGTAGAAATGAGTTATGATTAAAAAACCAAGTAAAAATGTTTCTCGTTTAAGAAGACATGCTCGTGTGAGAAGTAAAGTTTCTGGCACAGTCGAAAAACCAAGACTCTGTCTCTATCGTTCTAACAAAAACATCGAAGCTCAACTCATCGATGATGTTAAAGGCATGACCCTAGCGTCCTCCTCTTCAATGTCATTAAAATTGGAAAAGGGTGGCAATATCGAAGCCTCAAAAGCTGTCGGTAAAGATATCGCCGAAAAAGCTCTTAAATTAAATATTAAAACAGTTGTCTTTGATAGAAGTGGTTACATTTATCATGGCCGCGTCAAAGCTTTAGCAGAAGCCGCTCGTGAAGCGGGCTTAGCATTCTAAGGGAGGAAATGCAAATGGAAGAAAATAAAGTCGTTGCAGTGGAACAAGAAACCCCTGCCCCCAGTGCTCCTAAAGCCCCTACTCTTCGAGGACAACGTCCTGCTCGCGATAATAGACGCGGTAGTCGTAGAGGTGGTCCGCGCGATAGACGCGGTCGCCGTGAAGAACAAAAAGAATTTGAAGAACGCGTAGTCTACATCAATCGAGTGAGCAAAACCGTCAAAGGTGGACGCCGGCTAAAATTTACTGCTCTGGTAGTCATCGGCAACCGCAAAGGCAAATATGGATTTGCCGTTGGCAAAGCCGCAGAAGTTCCAGATGCAATCAAAAAAGCCAGTGAAGCGGCCAAGAAAAATACTTTTGAACTTCACTTAACCAAAGGCTTTACCATTTCGCACGAAATTATTGGCAAATATGGAGCCTGTAGCGTTTTGCTTAAACCTGCTCCAGAAGGCACCGGTATCGTCGCTGGTGGTCCAGTGAGAGCTGTTCTTGAACTCGCTGGCGTACAAAACGTCTGCAGTAAAGTCTATGGTAGCCGTGCTCCCATCAATATCGTCAGAGCTACCAACCAAGGCTTAAACAACCTCAAAACCTACAAAGTTGTCAAAAAACTTCGTGGTAAAGAATAAAAAATTACTCGTTATTTGAAAAGAAATTGGAGGTGTACATATGAAATTGCATGAACTTCAAAGCACAGATGGATCCCGTGTGGCCCGCTTCCGCAAAGGACGTGGCATTGGTTCTGGCAACGGCAAAACCGCTGGTAAAGGTCATAAAGGTCAAAAATCTCGCAGCGGTGGTGGCGTAGCTTTAGGTTTCGAAGGTGGCCAATTGCCCCTTTGGAGAGCCTTGCCAAAACGCGGTTTCAAAAATGTTAATCGTACCAAATATGCAACCATTAATGTTTCCACTCTGGAGAGATTCGAAGATGGAACAGTGGTCACCCCAGCATTATTAATCGAAGTGGGCTTACTAAAAAAAGAATATGATGGATTAAAAGTATTAGGGGGTGGTCAATTGACTAAAAAATTGACTGTTCAAGCTAAATCTTTCTCCAAAACTGCAGAGGCCGCCATTGTTGATGCTGGTGGTAAGATTGAGGTGGTTTAACATGAAAAAAATGATCGATATCCTCAAGAACAAAGAAATCATGGGGCGCATTGTTTTTACGCTCTTGATTCTCTTTATTTTTCGTCTCGGTGCACAGATCACTGTTCCTGGCGTATCCGTTCCTGATGATAGTGCCCTCAATACTTATTTAAGTGGTAACAATGCTTTATCACTCATGAATTTGCTAGGTGGTGGAACTTTACAGAGCTTTTCTATTTTTGCTCTCGGGGTTTCGCCGTATATTACCGCACAAATTATCATTCAATTATTGTCCACTGATGTTTTGCCGGCTTTAACTGAATTAAAACGCCAAGGACAATACGGACGTAAAAAGATCGAAATGGCATCGCGTTATTTGACGTTGATGTTAGGGGCGGTACAAGCGTACGGCATTATTAAAACTATGGAGGCAAGTGAATATATTTCATTCCACACCGCAGAATATGAGTGGATGACATATATTTACATTGTCATCGTTCTTCTCGCGGGCACGATGCTCGTTATGTGGTTAGGTGACCAAATATCCACAAAAGGCATCGGTAATGGTGTTTCCATGATCATCTTTGCCGGTATTGTTTCTAGTCTACCTTCCCAAATGGTCACTGCTTGGAATACTTGGTGCTCCCCTTACGTCTTCGCGCAGGGCGAGAGCGAAACTATCGCTGGCATCTTTAAGTTCCTGCTTTATGTTTTTGCTTATCTACTTATCATTGCCTTTGTGACGTTTATCGAATTGTCAAAAAGAAAAATTCCCGTTCAACATTCTGGAAAGGGTGGTGGTCGGACACAGAGTATGGCGCGAGCCTCATTCTTACCGATTAAGATTAACTCTGCGGGTGTTATTCCTGTCATTTTTGCCAGTTCTATCCTCATGGCTCCCAGTGTTATAATGGCGTTCATCGATAGCGAAAACGGGGCGAACGCCTCTTGGTTAGGCATCTTCTCCACGAGTGTTCTTTACGACAATGGAGGATGGTACATGCCTTGGGGTCTTATTATCTATATTATTTTGATTATTGCTTTCACGTTCTTTTATGCAAATATGCAAATTAATCCGCAACAACTCGCGGAAAACTTCCAAAAGAACGGTTCTTACATTCCTGGTATCCACCAAGGTAATGAAACGGAACGCTATGTGCGCAAAGTCTTAAATCGTGTGACAGTTATTGGGGCTTTAGCTCTATCTCTCATTGCCGCTCTACCTCCAGTCTTAACGATGACAGGTGTGTTTGGCAACAACCAATCTCTAGCCTTAGGTGGCACAGGTCTCATCATCGTGGTCGGCGTAGCTCTCGAACTCAATTCGCAAATTGATGGCTTACTCGCTGGTAAATCATTCGATGAAGTCGTAGCTTCAAGAGGCCAAGAGTAATGAAAAAAAACATCATTATCATGGGCCCTCCAGGGGCAGGTAAAGGAACAGCCGCTAAAAAATTGATAGACCTAGGATATGTGCATATTTCTACAGGAGATATGTTCCGTGAGGCGATTAAAAAAGGTACCGCTTTAGGTCAACTAGCGGAACAATACATCAAACGCGGGGATCTCGTCCCCGACGAATTAACCATCGGTATTGTGAAAGAAAGACTTTCTCAAGAGGATTGTGCTAAAGGATTTCTATTAGATGGTTTCCCTCGCACTCTGGTGCAAGCTAGAGCGCTCGAGCAACTAACTAAAGAAATAAATCGTCAAATCGATGTGGTCATCAATCTCGATTGTGGCGAAAAAGAATTAGTGAGACGCATTACTGGTCGTCGTATCTGCAAACAATGCGGAGCGCCTTATCACATTGATTCTCTAAAACCAAAAGTTGAAGGCGTTTGTGATTTGTGTGGCGGGCCTCTATATCAAAGAAATGATGATAACGAAGAAGCCTTCAAAGTCCGACTAGAGCACTACACTAAAGAAACCAAACCTCTACTTGATTTCTATCAAGAAAGAGGGCTACTCCGCAACTTTAACAGCCTAGGAAGTAGCGAAGTATTATTCGATGAAATTGCAAAATTTCTCAAAAGTTAACTTATGATTATCGTCAAGTCACCAAGGGAAATCGCCCTGATGAAAGAAGCTGGCCAATTAGTTGCTAAAGTGTTTGAGACTGTGGAACCTTTAATGAAACCTGGTGTCTCCACTTATGAAATTAATAAAGTGGCGGAAAAAGTCATCTTTGAGGCGGGTGGTAGCTGTCCTTGTAAAGGTTACTATGGCTATCCAGCGGGAACTTGTGTCTCCGTCAATGACACATTGATTCACGGCATTCCTTCGGAAAAGATTATTTTACGCGAAGGAGACATCGTTTCCCTTGATGTCGTGGCGGGTCTTAAGGGATACTGCGCTGACGCCACTAGAACATTCCTTATTGGCACAGTAAAAGAAGAAGCCGAAAGACTAGTAAAGGTCTGTCGTGAAGCCTTCTTTATTGCCATCAAGCAAGCCAAGGTAGGAAATCGTGTGGGCGACATCTCAGCAGCGATTCAACAATACGTTGAGTCTTCAGGGTATAATGTCGCACGTGATTTTGCAGGTCATGGTATTGGCAAAAACATGCATGAAGATCCAAGCGTTCCTAATTACGGCACTCCAGGAACTGGCCCCTTACTACAAGAGGGCATGGCTCTTGCGGTGGAACCGATGATTCTCGAAGGTAAAAAAGAAACGAAAGTCTTAGGGGATGGTTGGACTGTAAAAAGCAAAGACGGGAAGTTAACCTGTCATTATGAAAACACCATTATTATTACCGAAGAAGGTTGCGAAATAATCACATTAACTGAAGGAGAAAAGAAATTGCATGTCTAAATCAGATGTCATCGAAGTTCAGGCGGTCGTTAAAGAGTGTTTGCCCAACGCCATGTTTAGGGTAGAACTTGAAAACGGCGTTGTAATTCTGGCCACCGTTTCTGGAAAAATCCGTATGTACCATATACGCATTCTCCCAGGAGATAGAGTTACAGTAGAAATCTCGCCTTATGATTTAACACGGGGCCGTATAACTTATCGATTCAAGTAATGAATCAAGATGGAGGAAAAAACTATGAAAGTCAGACCTTCCGTAAAACCTATCTGCTCGAAATGTCGGGTTATCAAAAGAAATGGCAAAATCATGATCATTTGCTCTAACCCAAAACACAAGCAGAGACAGGGTTAAGATTTAGGAGGAAATTAGAATATGGCACGTATTGTTGGTGTTGATATTCCAAACGACAAACAGGTAGGGATTGCTCTTACCTACATTTATGGTATTGGTCGTCATGTCGCAAAATTAATTTGTGAAGGTGCTAAAGTCGATAGCACCGTAAGAGTAAAAGATTTAACTGATGAGCAATTAGGCGCTATTCGTAACGAAATTGGCAAATACAAAACAGAAGGTGAACTCCGTAGAGAGGTCGCTTTAAATATTAAACGTTTAACCGAAATCGGTTGTTATCGTGGTGTTCGCCATCGCAAAGGCTTACCAGTTCGTGGACAATCGACAAAAACTAATGCGAGAACTCGTAAAGGTCCCCGCAAGACCATCGCTAACAAAAAGATGGCGGCTAAAGGTTAATGAAAGGAGAAGAGATTTATGGCTAGAACAACTATTCGTAAAAAGAAAGTCAAACGCACATTTACTCGTGGCGTCGCCCATATCCACGCTACTTTCAATAACACCATTGTCACCATTTGCGATGAACAAGGTAATGTTCTCACTTGGAGCAGCGCTGGTGCTAACGGTTTTAAAGGTGCAAAAAAATCCACTCCCTTCGCCGCTATGCAAGCGGCGGAAGCTGCCGGAAGAGCGGCTTACGAACAAGGTATTCGTCAAGTGGATGTCAACGTTAAGGGTCCAGGCCCCGGTCGAGAAGGAGCTATTCGCTCTCTAGCGGTCGCCGGATTACAAGTGTTATCGATTGTCGATACCACCCCCATTCCACATAATGGTTGCCGCCCACCAAAGAAACCAAGAGGCTAATGAAGTTAGGAGGGAAACATTTATGAAAATTGCAAATCCATTTGAAAGATTTGGTATTACCCAAGCCGATTACGATAATATTGAAAACTATGGTCGTTTTGTTATCGAACCTCTGGAGAGAGGATTCGGACTTACTCTAGGTAATGCCTTACGCAGAGTTCTACTTTCATCTTTACCTGGCGCGTCCATTTACGCGGTAGAAGTGGAAGGGGCTCGTCATGAATTTACCGCCCTTCCAGGCGTTGAAGAAGATGTGACCACTATCGTTTTAAATCTAAAAGATTTAATTTTACGTATTGATAACGAAGACACATCAAACAAAAGATTAGAAATCAATGTCACTGGTCCAGCTGTTGTTAAAGCTGGAGACATTATTTGTCCAACTGGCGTGGAAGTAGTGAACCCAGACTTGGTGATTGCCAATGTGACCGAAAGCGGTTCCTTACGCATGATTCTCCACGCTCGCAATGGTCGTGGTTATGTGACTGGCGAACAAAATAAAGTTCTCCGTCCATCTTTGCCTCTAGGTACTATCTGTACCGACAGCAATTATTCTCCAGTGAAAAAAGCTAATTATATCGTTGATGGCACTCGTGTTGGTCACGATAGCCGTTTCGATATCTTGACGATTGAAGTTTGGACAAACGGGTCCGTGCTTCCCCAAGAAGCGCTCGCCATGTCGGCAAAAATTCTCATCGACCATTTAGCTAAGTTTCTCGATGTGGCGGAAATCGCCCGCGATATCAACATCGAAAAAGATGTCGTTCAAGTGGAAGAAAATAAATATGAGAACTTCATTATCGAAGAACTCGACTTATCGGTTCGTTCTTACAACTGCTTAAAAAGAGCGGGTGTTGCTACTGTCTTAGAACTAACAGGAAGAACTGAAGAAGAAATGATGAAAGTCAAAAACCTCGGTAAAAAATCTCTCAAAGAAATTAAAGAGAAACTCGCGGCTTATGGCTTATCATTCAAAGATTTTGAATAGAGGAGGCTAGACTTTATGCCAGCACAAGGTAGAAAAAACGTTCATGGTAAAGCCGGTGTCAGATTTAAAGCGGCCTATACCAAAAGCAAATATGAAAACATGCTCCGCAATGTTGTCACAGATTTAATCATTCACGGTTCAATCAAAGTGACAGAAGCGACGGCAAAAGATGTCATCAAAGAAGCGGATCGTTTAGTGACATTAACTAAAAAAGAAGATGTTATGAACGCTAAACGCCAAGCCGCTCGATTTGTCCGCAACATCGTCGCTGACAAAAAAACAAACACCACAGCTTTAGACAAATTATTCAGCGAAATTGGCCCGAAGATGAAGGAACGCGATGGCGGTTATACTAGACAATATAAGTTAGAAAATCGTCGCGGCGATAATGCTCCTATTGTCTTAATTACATGGGTTGACTAATTTTACTAGCACCTTACTGATAGTAATTTGTAAATTTAGGTGTAACACTTTGAGATAGTTTTAGACACCAATCTTGAAGGAGGATTCAATTGTTACACGTAATAGCGAAAAATAATCAGTTACAACATCAGAAAAAATTAATGAAACAGTATTTTTAAGAGAGAACGTTGTGCGTAAAATCGTACACATTCTTTCTTTTTTTGCGTATTTTTTATCATTTTTTATGCAATTAAGATAGAAAGATTTACTTTTCTTGTTCAGCGATAAATTCTATCACTTCAGCAAGACTCATATTTCTTTCTTGTGCAATGCGGGCGACATCTTCAAACTCATATTTCATCTTTGTAACACCGTATCCCCTAGATACTTTTTTTCTTACTTGACCATACTCTGTCGTTATCGTTTCAATCGAACGCGATAAGGTGTAGCGATGACTGATATTCTCACGCACGCCTAGAGTGGTCGTATGTCGAAAAATAAGTCTGAGCATCTCCTCTTTATCTTTTTCGCGACACATGACTGAAAGCAGATAGCCGGGACGTGATTTTTTCATCTGAGCAGGAATGGTGTAGACTTCTAAAGCTCCTGATGAAAAGAACTGCTCTTCTGCAAATCCTATCGCTTCGGCTGTCATGTCATCAAGGTTGCAAAAAAGTTCGACAACCGTATCGCCAACATTATCTGCATTATCTATTTCTCCGAGCAGGGCTCGAACACAATTTGCAGCAGCAAAATCTTTTTTTCCCATGCCGTAACCGATGGCGGTCGTTCTCATAATTGGCATATCTCCAAACCTTGTCGCAAAATGTTTCAATAAAGCTGCTCCAGTGGGAGTGCACAACTCGCTTTTAATCTTGCCTCCGTAAATTGGGATATCGCGTAGAATGTATGCCGTTGCAGGCGCTGGAACAGGCAAAATTCCGTGAGCACACTCCACATGACCGCTTCCGACGTGAATTGGAGAGACAATAACTTGTTCGGGAGATAAGCGATCCATTAGCATACAGACCGCGGTTATATCTGCGATAGCATCCATTGTTCCCACCTCGTGAAAATGGATTTCTGTGATTGGAACGCCATGAACATGACTTTCTGCTTCCGCAATCAACGAATAAACAGCCAAAACATCTGCTTTTATCTTTTCAGAAACTGACAACTGCTTGATAATATGTTCAATATCGTGCATTCCGCTGTGATGGTGTGCATGTTTCTCATCGTGGGAGCGTTCATGTTCACAAGCGTGTGCACAAATTCCTTCCTCTTTGCCATCAACTTTTACTACAATGTGTGTTCCACGAATACCGCATTTTACTGATAATTCGCTGGTAATTGAAACCCCAGGAATACCGAGGTTATTCAGTTCAGACAGAAACTCTGCCTTGTTTGGAAGAAGTTCTATTAATGCAGCAGTTAGCATATCGCCTGCTGCCCCCATTCCACAATCTAAATATAATATCTTCATCTTATTTTGCCTCCATATGGTTAATCATGCTCGCCAAATATCCAGCTCCAAAACCATTATCAATATTCACTACAGATACCCCACTAGCACAAGAATTTAGCATGGATAAGAGTGCGGATAATCCGTTAAAAGATGCTCCATAGCCAACGCTTGTAGGGACAGCGATTACAGGGCAATCTGCTAGTCCTCCAATTACACTGACTAGAGCTCCTTCCATTCCAGCAATGGCAATAATTACACTCGCACTCATTATCTCGTCTAAGTGTGCAAGGAGGCGATGCAATCCCGCTACTCCAACATCATACAGCCGAATAACTTCGTTGCCATGTACTTCAGCGGTTAACGCAGCTTCTTCTGCTACGGGCATGTCGCTAGTTCCTCCGGTCGCCACAACAATTTTTCCAATTCCATTCGCGCTTGGAATGGAACCGATAATTCCAATTTTAGCTTCCTTGTGATAATCCATCGAATGTGTTTTTTCGATTTTTTTAGCTATCTCTGGAGAAAGTCGTGTGATTAGAATTGTTTTTTGTCCTCTGAGTTTCATTTTCTCCACGAGCCCAATTATTTGTTCAGCAGTTTTTCCTGCGCCATATATAACTTCTGGTATACCTTGGCGAATGCCACGATGCAGATCGATTTTAGCATAACCTATATCTTCGAATGGTTCCTTTTTCAAAGCAAGGATGGCGTCGTCAACGCTCATTTCTCCTACACGGACGGCTTCCAGAATCGTTTTAACTTCCGTTTTCATTCTCTTACCTCCAAATCTAGCAAAACCGCTGAATAGTATTGTTTCAATTCTGCGATAATGCTCTCTCGATTTTCAATAATTTTTTCAATTTGCGAAGCAGAAACTTGTATTTTAGCCGCATCCCCCATGTGGCGGACACGAAAGTTGCTTAAACCAAGCGAAAACAGATAATTTTCCACAGTTTCTATTATTCGCAATTTCTTCTCGGTGATTTGTTCTCCTACTGAAATGCGCGTGGCAAGACAGGAGTAGGCGAGCTTATTCCATGTAAATAGTCCTGCATTACGCGACAATTGTCGAATCTCAGTTTTGGTCAATCCACATAATCTAAGTGGCGAAATCACTGATAATTCATGAAGCGCTTTTGTACCAGGACGATCACTGATGTCATCAGATGCATTTGTTCCATCTAGTACAACAGTAAATCCATCGACCTCAGCCTTTTTTTTAATGGCTTCAAAAAGTTTCCTTTTGCAGTAATAGCAACGATTATTAGGATTAGATGAGATTCTCTCATCTAAAACAACATCTAGATGCAGTATTTTCACTTGTGTACCGAGTTCGTTAGCAATACGCAGTGCGTCATTTAACTCAAACTGTGGTTGAAAAGCAGTTTTTACATAATAAGCTTGTACTTCTATCGCACATTGCTTTGCAACATATAAAAGATAAGTTGAGTCCACCCCTCCAGAAAATGCGATTGCAACTCTTGGGTATTCTTTAAAAAAATCAATTAACTTCATATAATGTCTCGTTAATCTCAATGCGTTGTTCTGCATTAAATTTGGGCAATAAACACGTTGATATCATAACAAATAAATTTAATGTTTTTGATATTATTTCTTTCGACATTTTAAGCGCATTTTTTATGATGGATGGAATCCATCATTTTATATCACTGTAATTTGTAATCTTGAGTGCAACACTTTGAGATAGCTTCAGACATCAACCTTGATGAAGGTGCCCAGTTGAGTTCTTTTTCTATTTGTTCCCATTTGGCAAATTCTTTTCCGCTATCTGTTGTTATAGTTTTAACAAGTTCAGGGGGATATTGTTTAAGATAATCTGTGATTGATCTTGCCACAACATCCGCGTGACGATTAGATGATTTAATAGCCTAATAAAATCTGGATTTTCTTTCAACAATAGTTATGAAACACGCTTTCGATCTCCCTCGTCTAGATATAATTGTATCAATTTCTTAATGTTCATAATCCGCTCGTTTATTGACTTTTTATCTCTTTTCCTTATTATATTTTCATTATAGATTTATATTGATTGATAGAAAAGTAACCACATCTACCTTCGTAGTGAGAGATATATAGAAAAGAAACGTGCCAAAATTACTAACTAATTTAAGTGAAACTGTAGAACTAAGATATTAATTTAAAAATAATTTTAATTGTGCAAAATCTATGCGTTTAAAACATAAGGATATGTTGAAATAGTTGTTATTTAGACCAAATTATTAATATGTTTAATTAATAAAAGGAGCTTCTCATGAAAACGAAAGTCAATTTTTTATTATTTGCGAGCATTATCTCTTTTTGCTTGTGTGCTTGCAATACCTCAGCATCTTCTTCAAAAAATAGAAATAGTGAAGGGGGGGACGCTATACCTGAAACAGAGAAGGCCAATAGAGATGACTTAAAATATCTAAACGGCATAGAAAAATACAAAAAAGATGATTGGAAAGCTCACTGGATTTGGACACAATATTGTTCAGAAGACAGCTATGTCGCTTTTAGAAAAAAGTTTACTCTTGATGAGAATATATCTTCTACGATAGCTTACATTTCAGCGGAATCAAAATATTTTCTTTGGGTCAATGAAAAATTGACGATAATCGATGGTTCTTTAAAACGTGGACCAACTCCTTACGATTCCTATTATGATGAAGTAGAGATTACTAATCTGGCGGAAGGCGAAAATATTATCGTTATTCTTGTTGCTTTTAATGGCCGCAGCGGAGATGGTTCTATCAATCCAACGCGCATCGATAGTGAAGGCGACGAGATTTCTCAAGCCGGATTATTGTTTGAAATGCAGGCTGGCAACACTCTCATTAAATCGGATAACACCTTTAAAGCGAGTCGAATTCGAGCTTATCTAAATAAAATTACTGGAAAAAAAGATTATCCCGCCTACTCACTCTCCTCGATGCTAGCAGAAAGAAATGTTTGTTATGATGCTAGACAAGATATCGGTGATTATCGTAGTTTAAGTTTTGACGATGCAGATTGGGAAAAGGCTTCTTCGATATGTAAAGCTGGTTATTTGCCATTTGGCGATTTGTATAAAGCAGTTACAAAACCAATTATATTCGATGAAGTTGTAGATTTTTCTAACGCTGACGAATATACTGGCAAAACTCTAATTCAAGATACTAAATTAGAGCTTAATTTACCGACAGATATTCAATTTTCATGGGTTATTGGTTTAGAAGCTCAAGCTGGTCAAAAATTGACTATCTACACAGACTCTTATTCATATAACGATGGTTTAAAGTCATTCATGGACACCTATATTTGCAAAGGAGGCACTCAAGAATACGAAAACTATCCTTGGAGAAGCGGATATACACTATATATCGAAGCTCCTGCAGGAGTAAAATTTACAAAATTAGGTTATCGTTTTTCTTATTTTAACGGCGAAATGATGCCGCCAGTTGAAACATCCAACGCTGACATTGACACTCTTTGGAAAAAAGCTCAAAACACAGTTAGAGTTTGCATGCGTGATAGTTTTATGGACTGTCCAGATAGAGAAAGAGGTCCTTACATGGGTGACGCAAGCAATCAAGTGGACTCCACTTTGTATTGCTACGGAGAAGGTGGACTAGATCTTATCAAAAAGTCCATTCTTGCTTGTATTGGCTGGACTAAAAACGATGGTGTTATTCCAAGTAGAGCTCCTTCAGTAAAGCCTCAGGAAATTCCAAATCAATCCCTAGCATTTTTGACCAGTGCTTTTCATTACTGGCAGCATACTAAAGATATCGACACCATGAAGATTTACTACAAAGCCTGTCTCGATTATTTAAAATTGTTTGAAATGAGCAATGGGTTACCAGTTTATCGTTACGGCTCATGGACATGGAATGATTGGGGTGAAAAAATTGATAGTAATTTATTGCAAGTTGGTTTCTACTATTATGCCCTAAATTTGGTAAAACAATTGAGCGAAGAATTAGAAATGAACGACGATGTTACTTTTATTGATGAACGAATGGCTTCGATGAAAGCTAAGTATCATCAAGCTTACTATACTGTCGAGGGATTCAAGGACTCTTCTAGTCGCTATGTCGATGATCGCGCGAATGCCCTTCTAGCGCTGAGCGGTTTAGCAGAACCTAGCGATTATGAAACAATTATTAATGTTTTAACTTCTACGTTTCAAGCTTCTCCGTTTATTGAAAAATACGTGATTGAAGCTCTTTGTTATATGGGAAGAATTGATTTAGCTATGGAAAGAATGCTTAATCGTTACGATGAGATGATTAAGGATAGTAAAGATACGTTATACGAAAAATTTGATATATCGGATGGTACATTCAATCACGCTTGGAGTTCAGGACCTTGTTACATCGTTGGTAAATACATAATTGGTCTTAAGCCATTAAAAGCTGGCTACGAAGAATTTGCTTTGGATTTAACGAACTTATTAACTTCTTATAAAAGTCAAACCTACACCATTAAAGGCAATATTGGATTAAATTTCTCTTCTGATGATGACGGAAGCAAAACACTAAAAATAAGTTCAATCGCCGCAAAAGGTTACGTTTCAATTCCCCATGTTTTAGGGGACAACATCAGCGTTGAAGGTGGGAACTATACACTTCAAAATAGCGACAACAAAACAATCGTTCAGATTACGCAAAACAAAGAATATATTATTACGATTAGATAAAAGATTTGCTATAAGGTTAGGTTAATTTTGTTTTTCTTTAGGCAAGGGAAGAGAAATTGTTAGAGCAAAACAACCATTATCCGTGGTAATGTCTAAAGAACCTTTGCATTCTTTTACAATATAATTAATGCTCTTTAAACCATAACCGTGTTTATTTTTATTTTCATTTTTTGTCAAAATTGTGTTTTCGTCAGTAAGTTCTAAAACACCTTCATAAAAATTTGTCTCTTCGATAATTAAGAAATTATTTTTTTCTTTGATAGTTAAAGAAATAATACGCATAGTCGGATCAGACAAATCTTTGGTTGCGTTAATCGCGTTTTCAATAATGTTGCCAAACAGAGAGAAGAGTTTTGAGGGAGATAAAAAAGTAAGTTTTTTGGCATCCGCCATGACAGTAAGTTTAACGTTATTTTTCTTACACAAAGAGACTTTTTCGTACAATATCACATCTAAAACATCATTTCCTGTTCTTATTGTTCCATCGTAAAATTCTACGGCTTTCTTCAAACTTTCAAAATCTTCGCTATTAATTTCGTTTTCGACTTTATTTAAAATATGTTTTAAGTCGTGAACTTTAATGTTAATCATATCCATACTAGCTTTAATACTTTCGTACTGTAGTTTCTCTTGATGCCAAAGTTCTTCGAGCACAACCATATCAGCAATTTTTTTATTTTGTTCGAATAGGCCTTTTCCGATTAAAAGAACAACTAAACCAAAGAAGATGGAAAAGATTTTTATAATAATGTTCAATGAATCGCTTTCGGGTTCGTACAATCTCGCAGTACAAATAACTGAGTTTGCAAAAAGAGTGGTGGTTACTGATAATCCGACAACAGATCTGGATGTCTTTTTATCATATGCAAGATTAGTATCTCTCCTAAAAAGAAAGGCTAAGAGAATATATAAGGCAATATAATAAGCGAAGTATATTAAGAAATCATAAAACTGTATCTCTTCCGTATTCCTGTTGATTAATGAAATTGTTGCCCTTTCATCTATACCTAAAAAATATTGAATCAAAGGGAAAGATTTGTTGGCGATGTGCTGTGCGGCAATTCCAGATGTCCACCCAAGAAGAATTTCACTTGGTGTTTCGTCGTAAGATATAAAAAATACAGCTAATGGAGTAAGGGATAAAAACAAATAACAAATGCACCTTATCAAGACAGTAAACCTACTTGATAAACTTATAAAATTAATGTAGCCAATGCCGAGAGCGACAAAAAGACCCACGATAAACCCTAAAATAATTCGAAGATGAAAAAAACTTCTCTTTTTGCGTTTTACTAAAAATAATGAAGATGCTAGGAAATAATGAAAATATGTTAAACAAAAAGAAAAAGCTTCTCTTGTATAATCGCCCAAAAAATTTGAAATAATTTCGAGAAACATATCTACCTATTTTCTTTTACTAGCATAAGCTAAATATCTGTTTGTAAATTCCTTCTTTCTTGGATGGCTCATCAATAATGCTTCACCATTGACGATGACAGAATGATTTTTTACCGAAGAAACATAGGCTAAATTTACCAAATAACAGTTATTGCACTTTACAAACGTATCACTATTTAAAATCTTAATGACATTTTTCATTGTTTGGTATTGTTTGAAAACTCCATCTTTTGTATGAAAATAACAATGATGGGCTATAACTTCGACATAAAGTATGTCATGCTCAAAAATCCTTTTGTAACCTTTATTAGTTTTAACAACGATTGACGACGGTTGTTTAGTTCCGAGTTTTTTAATTGCCTTTGTAAACTTTAAAGCAAATTCATAATAACTTATCGGTTTAAGAATGTAATCCAATGCATCAACCTCGTATCCTTCTAAAGCATATTGTTGAGTGGCGGTAATAAAAAACAAAATAACGTTACTATCTTTTTCTCTCAAAGCACGAGCTGCGTTTACGCCATCTAAATAAGGCATTAAAATGTCGAAAAAAACCACATCAAAATCGGCTTTGTATTTTTCTATAAACGGGACAGCATTATTGTAAATATCTATTTCGAAAGTAAAATGGTTTTCAGTAGCATATCTCAAAAGAAAATCTTTGAGCATTAAAGCATGTTCGTTTATGTCATCAACAATTGCAATTTTTATCATAAATGAATGATAGCATATTCTGATTTTTTATAAAAGAATGCTCATATAAACATCGTAACTCGTCCTTTAATTTTTAAAAAAATTTTTAATTGTTGGAAAAAAACATAAATTATGTTGTAAGAGAGATAGTTTGTGCGCATAATGTTGCAAAATATTTCTTTTTTTCGTAGAAAATGAGTACATCATTTTATTTTGAAAGGAATTTTTGTTTATGAAAAACATTAAAAAGTTTATGGTACTTTCTTTTGCTGCACTTACACTGTGTGCGACAACTTTGACAGCTTGCAGCGGCGGCAATGTTAAGACTAAGGGTATCTATTTATCGCCTTCCGTGATGTCTTACCAAAATATGCGTCCAACCTATAACTACTATTTAACAACATTCACTCATCAAGAATTAACACTATTTGACAACAACACATATTGTTTGATTGTTAGCTCCAGTCAATTTTCCGCTTTGATTATTTCTGAAGATTCTAACGATTTTTCTGGTAATGAAAGGGCCAACTATATCTACAAGTATTATGGTGTTTATTCTTCAAAAGTTAACGAGTTAGATGAGGATTTGCTTGATGTCACATTGAAAGACGTTAAGAGATTCGTTGCCTCGTATGATCAAAGTTACTGGCTTGACACTGACAACTGGACAGAAGAGATGGGAAGAAAGGTCATTCCTCCAAAAGGTATTGATATGACAACAGGCGCCCCCGTTCCCGATGAAGACGCACAACCTTGGACAGCCGCTCAATACTTAGCAACAAAGCAATATGCCGAAGAAGTTGATATTGAAGTAAATACAAAAACTTGCAGTTTCGACTTTGTAGAATTGCAATTTGTTCAAACTCAACAATAATTTTAGCATAACTTATGAAGTTAAAGAAATTATTCGCTGGGCTCGCTCCGATTATAATCTCTCTTGCTGTCATCAGCAGTTATTTAACTTCTCTCGCGTACAGTAGAGAAGGAGATATAAATTTGTTTTTGGGCATTGTTGCTCCTAACGTTCAACCTAAAGGCGACGAAACCATTTATTTCAAGAGTGACTATCAAAATAGGCAAGAGATGTATGATGCATTAAAAGAGTACAACATCAACGCTCAAATTGAAGGCAGTGTTTTACTTAAAAACGAAAATAACGCTCTACCTTTAAAAGAAACTGATAAGGTAACATTGTTTGGCAACGCTAGTGTCAATGCTGTTCATCATGGTGGCAGTGGTGGTCCTGTTGCCGCAAATCGTGTCAGTTTATTGAATGCGATTAAAGAAAGTGGGTTTTCAGTTAATGAAACAGTTGCTAACGCTATTAAAGGGGCGAACTTTAAGCGTGATAAATTTGGAAATATCGGCGAAGTCGCTGTTTCGACATATACCGGAACTGAAGCAAGTTTCAATAATTACAACAATGCCGCTATCATCGTTTTATCTAGATACGGTGGCGAAGAAGGCGACTTAAATCATGGTTTGCAGGGAAATTGGGAAAACGGCCCTCAAATTCGAGAATTAGCTTTACACGATGAAGAAAAAGATTTGCTAAATCTTGTGAAAAATGCTTCTTTCGAGAAAAGAATAGTCGTAATTAATAGTGGTTATGCTATGGAGTTAGAAGAACTTAAAAATTACAACATCGATTCAGTTCTTTGGATTGGCAATCCAGGAAGTTATGGCATGTATGGTGTGGCTAAAATCTTATTTGGTCAAGCCGATCCGTCTGGAAGAATGACTGACACCTTTGCCACAAATTCTCTCAGTAGTGCTGCCATGCAAAACGCCGGCCATTTCAAATTTACCAATCTTAATGGTTTATACAAGGACACATATTTGATTTATGCCGAAGGCATTTATGTAGGCTATAAGTATTACGAAACTCGTTATAATGATTGTATTTTGAATCAATATAATGCTGATAATAACAAAGGCATATATAACAGCCAAAACAACAGGTGGAATTATGCGGATGAAGTGACATATTCATTTGGCGATGGCTTTTCATATTCTTCATTCACTCAAGAATTGATTTCTATAGAGTGGAACAAACAAACTCATGAAGTTACCGCTGAAGTGAAGGTTACTAATAATGGCTCTGATAATTATAGTGGTAAATCAAGAGATGTTGTTCAACTATATGTCCAACTTCCATACGCTCCTACTCAAGCAGAAAAACCAGCAATTCAATTAGTGGATTTTGAAAAAACATCCGAATTAGTCAAGAATGAATCCGAAGTAATCGCCTTGAAATTCTCCGATTATATTTTTGCTACATACGATGAAAAAGCCACTAATGGTGCTGATGCTAGTAAAAAAGGCTGCTATACATTTGATGCGGGAGATTATTATTTTGCTCTAGGCAATGGTGCTCACGATGCGTTAAACAACGTTCTGGCAAAACAAGGTAAAGTAGGATTATACGACGCTGATGGCCAATTAGTCACTGGCGATGCAAACAAGGTTCATATTGAGCAATTGTTAGCTTTGGATAATGTAACTTACGCCACTTCTCCATATACTGGTGCTGTTGTTTCTAATCTATTTCAAGACAGGGATATCAATTCATTTTATGAAAATGATGTGGTTACTTATTTGACAAGAAGCGATTGGAACACGTTTCCAAGAGCATTCACTGATATCGAAGCAACCAACGAAATTAAACATTTAATGGAAAATTCTCTTTATCAAAAACCAAGCGATGCCCCAGACATCTCTTCTTTTAAATATAAGGTTGATAACGGAATTGAATTTATTGAAATGAGGGATGTTCCTTTTGATGATGACGAAAGATGGGAATCATTTATCGATCAGTTGGCAGTTTCCGAATTGACACAAATTGTCGGTGATAAGATGGCAATGGATAAGATTAATTCGATTTCTTTCCCGGCCTATTCTGGTGGCGATGGACCAGATGGCCATCAAACAAGTGCTGTTTTATATGTCAATCAAATTGTTGCTGCTTCAACTTTCTCGAAAGAATCTTTGTTAAACCGAGGAAAATTCTTTGGCGAAGAATCGTTATATTTAGGGTTCAAACACATTTATGCACCAGGTGCCAATATCCATAGAACACCATACTCTGGACGTAACTTTGAGTACTACAGTGAAGACGCCACGATGTCTTACATTTGTTCTAAAGCTCAAGAACAAGGCATGGTGGAAAAGGGTCTTGCTGGGATGATTAAACACTTTGCTGGCAACGATCAAGAAACTAACAGACACGGTGTTGCAACTTTTATGAGTGAACAAGCTTACAGACAAGGCCCTCTCAAAGGCTTTGAAGGGGCTCTAGCAAATGGCTCTCTGGGTACTATGACTGCCTACAATAGAATCGGATGCATCCCTACTGCTGCTGATTATCAAACTATGACTTTAGTTTTGAGAAATGAGTGGGGATTTAAAGGCATTAACATGACTGACTCGAGCAAAGACTCCGCATCTTATATGTATACAGCGGATTGCTTATATGCTGGTACAAATCAATTTAATAATGACGCTGGTAGAGTTAGCGAAGCGACTAAATTCTTGACGAGAGATAAGGATGGCTTCATGTGGCAAAAATTACGTGAAACCGCAAAATATTACTTGTACGCCATGAGTAGAAGCAATTTAATAAACGGTTTAGCAAAGGGCGTAAAAGTCATCGACTTTACACCATGGTGGAAACCAGCTGCTATCACCATCGATATTGTTCTCGGCGTTATTGGTTTAGGTTGTGCAGGTGCATATGTTTATCTCAATTGGTTTACTAAAGGTAAGAAAAAGGAGGAAAACTAGACATGAAATTTATTAACAATTTTGTCAAGGACAGAGGTTTCGGTTTTTGGCTCAGTCTTCTATCTGCACTTCTTGCTATTATCACTGCCATCATTTACTTGATTTGTTATTTAGCAATTTCTGGACAGCAAATGGATCGCGTCTTTTCACCTTTTACACTTATTTTTACTTTAATAGGAGGATTGGTGATATTAGTTGGTGAACATTTTAGACTCGATTATGTGTCGATGCTCGGCACAATATGCTTATCTTTTGGTTTAGCTAACCATTCAGTGGAAGCAGCTTATCCATTAGCCGATGTTGGAACAGGCGTGGATTTCTTCGGCGGAAATAAAGTTCTCGCGATTTTATTCCTTGTTCTTATTGGTTTGGCTTTTCTTACCAGTGCAACCAGCAATTTCTTTGAACACAACAAAGTTAATTAATTTATGCTTTAAACTATAAAGGTTATGCGAGTTTGTTTGTATTGACGCACGCATAACCTTTATTATTAATTCACGCGAATGTGCAAATGAATATAAGTTTGATTTTATTTTGCACAACTATTATTTTTGGAGGAAATATGAACAAGAAATTTTTAACTATTATGACTTCTGCTTTATTAGTATTCACAGCATGCGCTGGTGGAGGTGGCGGAAGTAAAAGTTTATCCAGTCAAGAACCAGAAGAGCCAGATATTTATCAATTCTGGGGAAAATATGAAGAAAGCGATGGAGAATACGCCTCATTCACTAATGCAGCATTTTTCTTAAATCTTGACGAAGAGGGAGAAGCGGTCTTGGACAAATATAATTTTTCAACTTACAACGCTTCTCCAGCAGCAGAGAACAGCGCCTTTAGTGCTGGCTATATGCTCGGCACGTGGAAAGTTGCCAAAAAAGAGGGTGTTGATTGCCTTCAAATTAAACTGGCTTGTTATAATTCAGACGGAACTGAAGATACAACAACCTCTGGAACTTACTACGCCTATGAAGATGAAGGTGTTTATTCTTTCGATTTAACTTTCCCAATTGTTAGAGGCCAATCGTTCACTAGAATTGTTACACTAGAAGGTCAACTCGGTAAAAAATATGCTGATGCAGATGCATTTATTCAAGCTTACAAAAAAGAATTTGTTGATCCCGCGAACGTTCTTAAAGTCACAAGCGAAAGAGGCGGTGTCGCTTATTTCCAAGAGGATGGTACAATCCTTCTTTACAATGGCCACGATAAAGTTGCAGAAGGCACATGGACAAAATCTGATACTGCTTTGAGCATTATAGTTGATGATGAGGAAATTAATGCTGTCATAGATGGTAACGAAGCCACGTTAACTTACACGTACAATATGGCGGGATACGCAGAAGTTGAATGGGTTTTTGTTATCGATAACTTCACAGTTTTACCAAATAAAGGCGGCGAAGAAGAACCTCCGCTAGGTGTTCTAGTCGAAATGGTTGATGAAGAAAATAATGCCACTCTCACATTCAATAAAGATAAAACGTTTGCTATTGTCATGGATTTTGGTGCTACCTACGGGTCATACGAGGTCCAATATGGCACATGGTCATTTGCTAATTATACAGTAACCCTCACTCCGGAGGGAGGTACCGCATATAATTCAAGAGTTGAAGACGGACAATTTATTATTGAAGTGCATATCAATTGGGGCGGCGGAGCAATTGATCGCGATTTAACTTTCAAAGCATCGCAAAATATCATCGGCACATTCATGCAAGCTTAATAATTCACAACATAATTTAACAAGGGAGCTCTGCTCCCTTTTATTGGCGCTCCAAACTTTAGGGGGGACTGATTAAAAATCCTCCAAAGTTAAAGGGGGACCGTATTAGGTCGGAATTATAATTTTCCGGCCTTTTTATATGCCCCTCTTTTGCCTCTGGGCCTCTTTTT
>DURD01000024.1 GCA_012837435.1 Erysipelotrichaceae bacterium | reverse complement strand
CGCCTTCTTGGTATGAAAAATAGCCCAATTTAGCCTATATTCCTAGGTTTAAATGGCGTTTTTAGTGAATTTTTAGCGATTTCATAACTTTTCTTGTTGACTACTCTCAAAAAACGGGGAACTCAAGTCCGATACACCATTGACAAGTGTTTTTTCAGCTTTCCAACGCGACACTTTGCAAAGAAGCCATGGAGTATAAAATCCAAGAGTGACTAACGTTAATAAGAAGCCAATCAACATCATGATGAAGAGTTCTCCACCTTTTCCAGTGAATGTGCGGTTAACGCCATCGAGAGTGGTTTTTTCACAATCCCATTTAGTGGATTTAACAATCAACCAAGGATAATAGATACCTAGGGTTACCAGTGTCAATAAAAATCCAACTAACATTTGAACAAATAGTTGTCCTCCTGTTCCGGTAAACTCGTATTTCTTACCATTTAGAATTGTGTTTTCGCATTGCCATTTTTTTACTTTGACAATGAACCATGGAGTGTAAATGCCTAGAGTCAAAATAGACAGAATGATTCCAACTAAAGACATGACAAAAAGTTGCGAGCCTCTGCCCTCAAAACTAGATTTTTTCATTTTATCTCCTTTTGAACCATAAAAGTTCCTATATTTTGATTTTAAATTAACAATCGTTGTTAGTCAATTGCGTATTAGTGGACGAAAATAGGTTAGATTAATAAAAAAATAACAATTGTTATTTTGAAAGTAGATATATTTTTAGTGATTTACTAAATATCTAATATAACTAAAACGCTTGCTTTTTAATAATCTTCAGAATTAAAAAATCTTAAAAATCTCCATCATTGAGATATGTATAAAAATCTCTAGAAACTAACTACGCAATTTCTTCCTGATTTTTTTGCTTTATATAGGGCTTGATCGGCATTATCAATAAAGTTTTGAATATTTTGTTCACTGTTGGCTAGGCCACTATAGATGCCCACACTGACAGTGCATTTAAACTGGCGATTTTCTTCAAACACTAGATTTTGTATTATTTCACGTATTCTATTTCCCATTATTACGGCTTGTTCACCATTCGTTTCGTGAGCGAGAATCAAAAATTCCTCGCCTCCAAATCGGCAACATAAATCTAATGGTCTGACATTTTCATATATAGTCTTAGCGACAGTTTTGAGCACTTCATCACCAAATAAATGGCCATAAGTATCATTTACTTTTTTGAAAAAATCAATGTCGATAAATAGAAATGATAAGGGTGTCTGCTCTCCCACCGCCCTATGGTAATAGGCCTCAGCCTTAGCCATAAAATATCTTCGGTTATTAATTTGAGTTAAGGGGTCTAAGTTGCTGCTTTCTCTCAACCGTTCGTATGACCGTTCGTACATGATGAGCAAGAACCCTATTCCGTTCACAAACATTAATAGAATCAATAAAATGAATGTCACACTCTGAAGGATGTTATTGGTGTGTAAATTTACCTCTTTATTTAATAGTGAAGTTATCGCTCTAATTAGAAGTAGCAAAACAAAAAGCAAGTTAATTATTCCAATAAATTTTTGAAACCGACTACTCGACTTATCTATGGTATTTAGGACATTAGGAATTACAAAAATACAAAAAACACTTAAAGAGGCCATGGCGATTCTAACATTTCCAGTGCCAATCAAGATCTCAAGAAGTATAAATGAAATGATGGAGACCCCTAGCAAAACGCTCTGTAATATCATCCAAATCTTTTCTGTTTTTTTATTCATCTTTAAGATAACTAATGAATCTAGATAAAAACCAACAAAAAGCAAAACATTGCCAAAATAAACCGAGATGATATCGTGTATATTACCGCGCAAAAATAAAAGAATCCACGCTACGGCTTGCAATATTTTAGCAATTCCAAACCCTTGCATCAAAATCTTATCACGGTCTAATCTATGATTGAGATAGTATCTTAATATTAAAAAAGCTAATGCTAAATTTCCCCAAAACAAAACCCCAATCATGGTTTTTACATCTAGATTAAATAAGATTTCAAAAAATTCCATAACTCGTCTTGCTTTTATTCCTATCGCTTTTTAGTATAGCAGTTTTATTAATTTTGGGTAAAAAAATCAATGCTTGGTTTATATATGTATGGTTTTCTTACTTTCTTTTTAGGTAGTTAAAACTCTTCAGTAAGATCGTTTTGTATTTCAATATGGAATGTAAAAATAATCTAAATAAGATTTGACGATATCTTGACCGTGAAGACAAGTATCAACTAGCCAACCTCGTTCTTTGTCCCATTTATCTAGACCATTATAATAGAACATTTTATCTTTATCTAAAATGATGAAGGGAACAATGTTATTCTTGAGACATTCTTTAAAAGCAATTAATCGACCAACTCTACCATTACCATCTTGAAAAGGGTGAATCTGTTCAAAGTGGACATGAAATTCAATTATTTCTTCTAGTGTATGGCTCTTTTTTTGATTATACGCATCGATAAGTTTTTTCATGTTCTCACCAACTAATCGAGGAGGAGTGGTTTTAAAATCACCGACCATATTAGGTTGCTTTTTATAATCGCCAACGGCAAAACGAGGAAGCCTTGAATCGGCTGTTCCACTTTTTAAGATTTTATGTAGTTCTTTGATAAAGGCTTCGCTTAATGTGTAATTACAAAAATCAATAACCCGATCGACAGCGGTGAAATGATTAATTGTTTCAATAATGTCGTCAACTTTTAAAGCTTTATTTTCTAAACCAATAGTCCTAGTTTCAAAGATATATCTTGTCTCTTCATGGCTGAGTTCACTACCTTCCATGTGATTGGAATTATAAGTTAAATCGACTTGAAGTTTATGATAGATACCACCTTTTCTTAAAGAACTCTTTTCTTCGCGCAGTTTTTCCAGAAGGTGGTTCTTTTTTGGTTTTTCATTTATACGTTTTGGCTTTTTGGCATCCTCTGGAATTTGCCATGAACCATTTTTAAAAATAGCACCATCCACTCTTCCTTGAGCACAATAATGGCGAACAGTTCTCCTAGATAGATTCCATTTAAGCGATGCTTCTTTGACACTAATGAATTTGTTCATGCTTCAATTATATACCCTTCGGCAAAAAACACAAAAGTTATATTATGTTTTTTATATTTTGCCGTTTAATTATCGTTTAAAAATGAAAAAACATAGAATATGGAATGTTTATTTCGACAGAATTTAAGAAAATTTATCAACTGAATAATTAAGGAAAACACCTACGCCTCAACACTTAAATTGAATCAGCTGTTCCTTTTTCTTTTTTTGTCATGCAATGAGTGTCAGTGGCATTATTAGAAGAAACTACCACTGGGACACGCACATTTTATTAAAAATGTTTTAATAATAATTTTCGAAAAGACTCAAGCTTATGACTTTTGAAGAAAGATAAAAACGTCAATGCAAAAACAGATGGTACAATTCTTTCAATTCTTATGTACGTTACATATCCTCTTACAAAACGACTCTTGGTGGAATTCCTGCTCTCATATCAAAGAAAGCCAACATTCTTTCATTGATATAATGTGGTTCAATTTCGTCTATGGTGGTTATTTGCTTAACAAATGCCACATCTTCATCATCTATTGATTTAGAAACACAAAGTTTCCCTTCTTCAAACCAAATTATATTTTTATCAAATAATTTATGATGATTTTCACAAAGCCAAATACCATTATCTTTATCTATTGCTAGAGAGAATTTGATATCATCATCAAGATCTTTTCTCTTTCTAATACTCGCAACTGGATAGATATGTGCAGCTTGAATGATGCTGTCTATTTTACACCCGCATAAGATACAACGCTTCTCGCCACCATATTTAGACAATAAGTTATAAATGAATTTAGGGCTACGAAGCCTATCTGTAATAGTATCAGAACTATCGTCATCAAATTGTAAAGTATCATCCATTATTTCAAAGGATTTCTTTTCTGGCAACATATCAACATATGTCTTTATTGCATCAATATCATTTTGACTAATCTGTGTCGAATCATTATCTAAAATTTGGAATAATTTTACCGGTTTATCTGTTAATGCTGAAATTGCGATGCAAAGCAGAGTGGTTTCTTTTTGATTTGCGCCAAATGTTTTCCCATAAATGTGGTAACAATTACCCTCATCGGTTATATAAGTTGATTGATTTCCACTATTTATTTCTCGGGATTCATTTCTAGTTTTAATTATTTCCTTGATTGTCGAAAAAGCTTCAATAGTTTCTCCTGGCAAACCAAAATCAGCATTCAAAATTTTTATATCAGCTGTTTTCATACAACGATAGAAAAAATTAACATAACGAGTATTGTTATTGCCTGTTTGCGGCATAAAATAAAAATAGAACATCAGTTTTTTTCTATCTTTAAGTTCTGAAGCATTATTTTTCTTTTGATCGCTAAGATAAATGCCTAATGCTGTAGGAATGCTTTGAACTTGATAATCCCTTCCTCGGAGGTGTCCGTTTTGAGACAAATTAATGTAGTAAATACAATCGCTTGTCTCCAAATAAATGAGTCTGCCTTTGATTTTCTTTTCTCTCCATTTGACATCATAGTTTTTGTGCCCAAGAACGCGAGAGCAAATGTCATCGAGATGTTCTTTTTTAAGGTAGGTGTCGACGTTTGGAGATCTGTTCTCAGCGCCTAATTTGTCGATAATAAATCTAGGTTTCATATGTAATTAGCGCCTCCCTTCTTCCTCGAATAACAATTTCCTTTAAGCTAGCATTATTTCTCCTTATCCAATCAATTAACAAATCGTTGGTCTTTCCCTTATATTCCAATATGTTAGAAATAACGATTTTGCAGTTTCTTACTTTAATTGAATCTAAAAAATCATAAAGTCTTTTTTCTTCTTTTAGATTCCATCCATTAAAGCCTCTCTTGCCATCGTTATAACTGCCTAGTGTAATAAGGTATGGGGGATCAACATAAACAAGGCAATTTTCATCAATTAAGTCGTCAATCTCTGAAAAGTCTTTTGAATAAAACGAAACATTCTTTTCTTTGAGTTTTCTAGAAAAAGAAACTATCTTCTCTCTTACGGAATCATTAAAACTAGATTCGCCAACCGGATTGTTAAATTCATAATGTGAATTGAATCTAATTTGTTGTTGAAACCCATAAAGAATTAATGTGTAAAGATATATTGCGTAGTTCCCTTTTTTTCGATAAATGGTGTTGTAATCGTTGCGAAGTTTAAAATATGTTTCAGCATTACGCTTTTCAAGACCATACTTTTTAATTATTGTTTCTATTTTTCTTAAAATTGTTACAGTATCTACCTGCTTAAACATCAGCAAAAGATCTTTGACAATGAAATTAATATCGTTGTAGATAATAGTTTGGTAATTAAAAGCATTAATTCCAACGTTAAATCCGCCACCCATAAGGTCGACAAATTTGGTTTTTCCATAGAGTTCTGGTTTTATAAATTCAATGACGTTTGTCTTACCACCCATGTAATTGAGTGGACAATAATATTCAACGTCCTTTTCATCCTTTTTTTCGATATAAAATATATATTCAAAATGTTTATCTTCAGAAAAAGTTTTATGGTTTCTATACTTTTTGTAAGGAATCTCCTTGATGGTAAGGGTCTCTGGTTTTCCATATCTTCTGAGAACATTTGTAATATATTCTTTGGTCATAATGCCATCACTACTATAACTCAGAACAATATGCCTAGCTTTGGTTTTAGCAACAACATATTCAAATTCAACATCAACTTTATACTTAGATGACCAAGCATCAGAAACAAAAGACAAATCTCTTGTTCCAGTTATACCTTTAAGAGGAGGGTTGTCATTTCTAATAAGTGTTTCTAATAGATGATATTGAACTGAATACTTATTTTTTGTGTATGGAGGATCAAGATAAAGAATATCACAATCCACTTCGACTATTACATCATGTATGTTTTTATTGAAGGCATGGATTAGTTTTGGTTCGTTCTTAGATATGTCGCCATTAACTTCGATAAAATTTATTTCTTTAATTGCTCTTGGATCCCATGTTTTTAAATATGCTCCGTAAACACCGGCAACGTTAGAAACTTTTGACACCGATTCAAGTAAACAAGCTAATAAGTAACAATATTCTTGACAAGAAATTTCATTTGTTTTTTTCCATTCTTCAATTGTTTCCCTTAAAAAATCAATTCTACCAGCATTGAAATCACTAAAATACATTCTTCCAGATAATT
The DNA here is from genome assembly GCA_012837435.1 of Erysipelotrichaceae bacterium. GTDB lineage: Bacteria > Bacillota_I > Bacilli_A > RFN20 > CAG-826 > RUG14515. The sequence continues at coordinate 6,010 of DURD01000024.1, read as the reverse complement.
GCGGCGCATAATTCTTTGAGAAAAAACCAACTTTTGTATTCTTGTTTGAATTAAAATACTCAATTGGATTAAAAGTCAATTTTGAAAAAGAACAGTGTCCTTTAAAAATTCGACCAACGGAAAAAACTACTGCTAAAAGCATGTTATCATTCAAAATTAAGTCATATTTATCCTTCAAAGCATTTGCTATGGTTCCAGTTCCGCAAAAAGCATCGAAGAAAATTTTACTTTTTAGATACGAAGTTTTTTCCAAGATTAAATTAATTATTTCATCACATATAGATTCTTTGTTCCCCAAATAACGCATTGAATGTTATCCCCAAAATCAAGGTTTCTTTGATTTTAGATACATTCTACAAAGTTTAATTTGATTTTTCTACTGCATAATCAAGGTTTCTTTGATTATTTCTCTAGAGGAGTTGAGAAATGAGACTTAGAGAATTGAGAAATAGGGATGGTTTAACACAAAATGAAGTAGCGAACAAAATTGGCGTTTCAGGCCAAACAATTTTGAATTGGGAAAATGAAATCTACGAACCTAAGATTAATCAATTGATACAGTTAGCCGATTTGTTTAATGTGAGCATCGATTATTTAGTCGAAAGAAAAAATAGTAAGAGAAATGTCGACGACATTTGTAAAGAATTAGAAAAAATATCAAAAGAAGATTTACTTGCATTTATTAAAAATAGTTTAATTAACAAGTAAACTTCCATTTATTTAATTTCAATAAATACTTTTTCATAATCCATATGCCAAGCATGGATTAATTTTTAGCCTTTTGACTTTCCAACATTAAAAACTCAATTGTTAAAACGTTCTTGTAAGAGTCATTATCAATATGCTATTAATTTCATCATAGTTATTTTTCCATTTTCTTCTCATCTCATATTTTGTTTTGCCATTTTGAAGAGAGAATTAATCAAAAATGAATTGCGTCGCAATCGTTTTACTTTCATTTTGTTGGGTATTAAAAGTGCTTCTCAGTAACAAAAATGTCTTTGCTAATCGAATTAATCACAGTTTTGTGAATAATCTTCTTTCTTTATAAACTTTCTATCGTGTCGAATTAAGAGTTAAAAAAATAATAAAAAGCCCTAATTTCGTATTAGAGCAATTTCACTATAGATGGCGGAGTAGATGAGACTCGAACTCATGCGCCAGTTACCCGACCTACTTCCTTAGCAGGGAAGCCCCTTCACCAACTTGGGTACTACTCCGAGTGAACGCTCATTATCTTAACACGACGAGCATTCAAAATTAAATAAATTTATTAATATCAATAAGCTTTCGCGAACAAAACGACTTTTTTCGCTTTCTTACCGCATACGGGGCAAGTATCTCCCATCGGCATTTGATTAAATGGTAAGCATCGCGCGGTCGCACTCGTTAATTCCTTAATTTTATCTTCGCATTCTCTAGAGCCACACCACATCATTTTGACGTAGCCCCCTTTTTCTAAGGCTTTATTAAACTCTTCCATGGTTCTAGCTTCCGTAATGTGATTTAACAAATAAGCGTAGGCTTTTTGATACATTTCTTGATGGATTTCTTCGAATAAATGTTTCACTGTTTCGACGATTTCTTCTTTTTTTACCGTGAGTTTTCTACCTTCGTGTCTTACGACGATAGTCACTACACCATTTTCGATATCGCGTGGACCGAGTTCTAGTCTTAATGGTACCCCTTTCATTTCATATTCAGAAAATTTCCATCCGGGTGTCCGATCGCTCGATTCATCAATCTTGACGCGAACTCCGGCATCTTTTAGCATTTTTTCTAATTCCCTCGCTGCGGGAATAACTCCTAGTTTTTGTTGAGCAATAGGAATAACAATCGCTTGAATAGGAGCAACATACGGAGGTAAGGATAAGCCATTATCGTCTCCATGAACCATGATAATAGCGCCCAATAGTCTCGTAGAAACCCCCCAAGAAGTTTGGTGAGGATGATAAACCTTGCCATCTCTTCCTTGGAATTTAATACCAAATGCTTCGGCAAATCCTGTGCCGAAATAATGAGTGGTTCCACTTTGAAGAGCTTTGCCATCTGGCATCAAGGCTTCAATGGCGTAAGTTTCTAAAGCCCCCGCGAATTTTTCTTTATCCGTCTTTCTCCCTTTAGTGAAAGGAATGGCTAAAAGATCGCGACCTAAATCGGAATAAATCTCTAACATTTTTAACGTTTCAGTGCGGGCTTCTTCTTCAGTTTCATGCATGGTATGACCTTCTTGCCATAAAAATTCCGCTCCTCGTAGAAAGGGACGGGTAGTCTTTTCCCATCTGACGACTGAACACCACTGGTTATATAGTTTTGGCAAATCTCGATACGAAGAGATAATCTTAGCGTAGTGTTCACAAAACAGTGTTTCGCTCGTCGGTCGAATGATTAAGGGGTCTTCGATTTTTTCTCCACCCCCTAATGTGGCCACGAGACATTCCGGAGCAAAACCTTCGACATGATCTTTTTCTTTTTGCAGTAAAGATTCGGGAATAACTAAAGGCATATAAACATTCTCATGTCCAGTTTCTTTGAATTTTTTATTGAGATAATTTTGGATTTCTTCCCAAATAGCGTAACCATAAGGTCGATAAATGATAAATCCTTTGACTGAAGAATAGTCCATCAGTTCCGCTTTACGGCACACATCGGTGTACCACTGAGCAAAATCATCCTCTTGTCTCGTAATAGCTTCGTTTTTAATTTGATTATCCTTTTGGGCCATGTCTCTTCCATCCTCCTGTGTGATAACTATCGTCCATCGCCACTAATTTATCAATTTTCTTTTTATTGATAGGTAGAAGCATATCGTTGCTCGGAGAAATAGTTTCTGATGAAACGATGCTTACCCCTGATTTTATAATTAGTTCAATCGCTTGCCACCCTTCTAAATCCGTGGCAATGATGGGACGATGGTATTTTAGCAAAGATTCGATTAAAGAGTGGATCGATAAACGAATGCGGTTATTCTTTTTAATTTCTCCAATCATCATCGAACCAGCGACAAAGTAATCGAAATTAAAATAAACCGTTGGATCCAATAGTAAGTTCTTATCTTTCATGAGCATCGCCAGTTCAAAATTGTCGCTTCTTAAATTCTTTAGAGAATTATTGAGTAAATGCAAATCCGCAGCGTTTTCGTTGATTTCTTGCTCTTCAAAAACCAAGACTAATTTGATGACTTTTACTTGAGGGATTTGCGATAATATTTCCTTCATATGATCGATATCTTGCAAGGAAACGAGCATGAATAGTCGAAGAGAGGGATCTTGTCTTTCGCTCGCAAACTTCGGGATGACATAGCGAGCCACAGTGGCAAAAAACTGTTTGCTCATTCCCACTTTGGCAGCGTATTTGCTCATTTCTGTGAAAGAGGCAAAGGGTGAATCATAAGCCTTGACGTATTGAAAATAACCGAGAGTCTGCTTTTTATACACATCGAATATCGGTCTAAATAGGTAGCGGATGCCACTGGGATGCATCAATTTTTCTACTTCGTCGCGGTAGCGATCGATTTCCACGAGTGGAGCAGCCTGCTTTTGATAGAGCAATATTTCTTGTCCGTGATGCTGCGCGGAAATGCAAGCTTCCTGAGCCTTTAAAACCATCGAATCAAAATCTTGATAATATTGGGCATTTTCTACTACCCCAATCGAAAAGTTAATCGAGTCAGAAAAACCATTGACACCGATGCATTTTTTAATCGAATGAGCGATAGAGGTCGCTAAAACCATGGCTTCATCGCGAGTGGAAATTCGTAAATCGAACAGCAACAATTCATTTTCTCCATCATCGATTATCTGTCTAGCTACGCGAGGATTACTCGCAAATGGATAGATGACATTTTTAAGGGTAACGATCATGTATCTTTCGATTTTATCATTAGATAATACTTTCTGTCTGATGTAGTAAAAACGAATGGCAAAGGTAAAACCTTTTAAACTTTTTTCTTTGAGAACTAAAGATTCCATGGTGCTTCTTTTAACTACTCCAGTATGAAGCGCCTTGTTTTTCTTTTTATCCGTGTAGTTATTAGGGGTGATATATTTTAATACGAACGATTCTAGGTGAATGATGCCTTTATTGGGGTCGTATTTATTCAGTTTGAGCAAGGAAAAATAAGTGCTTCTTCCGTAATCGAACAAGACATCGGCTTCGATATATTTTTCCGCGGTGGTATAATCGGTACAAATCGCGATAATCCACGATTTAATTTTATCGATGTCATTAGCATGAAAGTGCGTATAAAAAGAGTTCATGTCGGTCTGTCTTTTGTTTTTTAAATTCGAACGATTAAAATAGATAACCGAATTGTTTTTTGGATCGATGATATAAATTCTTAAGGTCGTGGCTTCCGCTTTGAGGCGTTCGGCATATTTTTTATCTTTTTTTGCTGATAAAATAAAGGTGATGACGATGAATAATAGGAAGACTGAAAAGGAAACGACAACCCAGAAGAAAGTCAAAAATGCCGGATCATTAAAATCAAACCATTTCATACCACGTATTATACTGGTTATGCATGAATTTGACTAGGAGTAAAATTCATCAGTAAAAAGTTTTAAAAAGTTAAATTAATGCTATAATATCATTCACGGAAGAATACCCAAGCGGTTGAAGGGGGCAGTTTCGAAAACTGTTAGGAGATGCGAGTCTCGCATGGGTTCGAATCCCATTTCTTCCGCCACAGAATTACCTGGTTTACCACTAGGTTTTTTTATTTATATAGGTTAATTATTCAGTGGGTTTAATGAAGAAATTTCCATAGACCTGCTTTAAAGGTGTAACCGCGATAAAGGCGTTTTCATCGATCTTTCTAGCGACGTTTACCACGCGTTTCACTTCGCTAGAAGAAACGACCATCCAGAGCATGAGTTTTCTCGCTCCGCTATAGGCGCCCTTTCCTTCGGTGATGGTCGCGGAATGTGGAAAATTAGCGATCATGATTTCTGGCATATGTTCTTTTTCTGTCACGATTTGTAATTCAATTTTCTTATTTCTTAAATTAATTGCGTCGATGATTAGACCGGCAATCATGATATAAAGAATCGAGAAAATTACTGAATATAACGAATAGACAAGCGTCGTTTCACCATCTAAGAGTTTTAGCAAAGCGTAGGTTGTGACTAAAACAACGTTAAATATGATATTATAGCGACCAACTTGTGCGGATTTTTTAACACCTACATAATAGGAAACTATGTCGACACCTCCACAGGAAATTCCTCCCGCGAAGGCGGTAGCGCTCGCTAAACCAGAACATATACCAGCGAATAGCACGCGCATTAAGGGGGTTACCATAGTGGTTTCTCCTCCAGAAAAGTTAAAATTCATCACTTCTTTTGCCATTCCTGAATTAGAAATCAAACTGATAAAAACGGAAGTTAAAACGACATTAACAAGGGTAAAAATTGTAAAGCGTTTGCCTATTTTAAAGAAACTAAAAATTATAAGGGGAATATTGAATACTGTATAACCAATTGACTGCACTAAATTACCCGCAAAAACTCTACCGGTAATAATCTTAATGAGCAAAGCAATTATTTGAGTCAAACCCGCAACTCCGCCGGTCGCTAAGACGAAATCTCCTTCGTTAGCCGGAGAGATAAAACACGAAAATCCGAAACCAAAAATTAAAGCTGCGACGGCCGCAATAAAAAACCCTACTAGATATTCGAGTATGGTTTTTAAAATATAATGATCGAACAGGAAATCCTCGACCCGTTTCTTAAAACGTATCCATTTTCTTTTGTTCATCGCTGATATTGTAACCTTTGTATAAATAAAAACAACAAAATGTGATTGTTAAGTGATTTATTTTGAGTTCCCCCTTTTTGCAAAAAAACTGAGCTAATTTTTGGCTTATTTTTTTATAATCTTTTGATATATTTAATTAATCTTTTTGTTAAACAAAATCTATGATTTTGAATAAAGATAATTGCCTATGTTTCGCCTTTCTGATAGGCTTATAATTTTTAACCCCGTTTTTGTTCATACCTAATATGGTGTT
>DURD01000023.1 GCA_012837435.1 Erysipelotrichaceae bacterium | reverse complement strand
ATCATCATTCGCTTTCTTTCTTCGTCTAGCGAGATAGAAAGCTTATAAAGAAAAAAGATTAGTCACAAAACTGTGATTAATTTGATTAGTAAAGAGATTTGTTGCAATTAATCTGTCAAGTAACAATTAAAATACTGCGACTGATTAGTCTTGTTAATAAAATGTGTAAAATATAAAATAAAGCTATGGAAGAATGTCAGAGACAAGTCGATTCTTATTCCGTCAGTCGCTCAATCTATCTTATGAGTCTTTTTGATTGGCGGTTAGTCAAGGAAGAAAAACAAAAAAACGGTAGGAGCAGTTTACATTTTGAACGCGATGAAACCGTTCCCTATTACCATGAAATGGTAAAAATAGAAGAAGAAATGATACCGAAACTAATACCTCTTTGGATTTTCTTCGTGCTCGTAGGCTTAGCTTTTGCCTGTGTTACCGTTTATTTAATTTTGTTTTTAGTGTTGAGGTCGAACTTTTCTACTGCCCCATATTTTTACATTTTTTTCGTACCGGCAATGGTGCTTTTGTTTTCAGCCACAGTTTTGTTTTACTTTAGGAGTAGACAAATATTAAAATTTCTCGAAAGCGAAAAAGAACGTGTTTTAGATGTTGAAAAACGAATGTTGGAGTTAAAGGAACGATATGGAAACCAAAAAGAAAAGAGTTAAAATTCACAAAATCGAAAGCAATACCGCACTGTACAGTCATTTTGGTTGGAAATATTCCGCTTCAGAAGAGGCTCGCCCAGATAGTACCGTCCTTTTGGTATTAGAAAGAGACAAAAAGGATTTCGGTAGAGACTACGGAAAAATTAAGGATTTAGAAAGACAATACGAATCTATCGAAAAGGTTTCTCCTATCGCCGCTCTCGTAACAGCGGGTATTGGTGTTGTTTTATATATTGCCTATTTTTTCACCAGGCCAACATTTGAATATTACATAGCTTTTCTCTATCTAGCCTTAACCTTCTTTGCTATTGCCGCTTTGTTGCTCGCTAATATGATCATCCTTCTTATCAGCAAGAAAAAACTACTTAAATCTATATTAAATGACGCCGGGCTTCTCTCCGGTGCTATCCGCTTATTTCCTCTAAAAAACAATATTTTAGAAGAAAAAGAAAATACTTGGATGATAAGAAATAATTTTGATAATTAAAGTTTGTATAAAATCGTGTATATATCTCGTAAATAAAAGCTCTGCTTTGTTGACATTCTCTTGTTTCTTGTTTATGCTTTTTTTTATACAAAGGAGGGGCTTTAACCATGTTACGACTATTAAATATCGATAAAAATTATTACATAAAAGATCAAAAACCCGTTAGAGCATTGCGCAAGGTTTCTATCAATTTTCGCCGCAGTGAATTCGTCGCGGTTTTAGGCCCTTCAGGATGTGGCAAGACTACTTTATTAAACATTATCGGTGGTTTAGACCGCTATACAAGAGGCGATTTAATCATTAAAAAGAAATCCACTAAGAACTATACGGACTACGACTGGGACACCTACCGTAACCACTCGGTTGGTTTTGTTTTTCAGTCTTACAATCTAATCGGTCATCAAACACTCGCCAAAAACGTCGAATTAGCACTCACTATCGCTGGCGTTCCTAGGAAGGAGAGAAAAGAAAGAGCCTATAAAGCTTTAGAACAGGTCGGCCTAAAAGGCCTAGAAAGAAAAAAACCCAACCAACTATCCGGTGGTCAAATGCAAAGAGTGGCCATCGCTAGAGCTTTGGTCAATAATCCTGAAATCCTATTAGCGGACGAACCGACCGGCGCGCTCGACAGCGAAACATCCACACAAGTCATCGATTTGTTAAAAGAGGTAGCTAAGGATCGTTTAGTTATCATGGTAACTCATAACCCAGATTTAGCGAGAAGATATGCCACTCGTATCGTCAATATGTTCGATGGTGTAATTACTGGAGATAGCAATCCATATGATGGTCGCGAAAGAAAAGGAGTAAAACGAGTTAAGAAAGTAAAAAAAGGGACAAAAAGCAAGAGTTCGATGTCATTTTTTACCGCGACCGCTTTATCGGTTGCCAATTTGATTTCTAAAGCTAGAAGGACTATTCTCGTGGCTTTTGCTGGCAGTGTCGGTATTTTTGGGGTCTCGACTGTTCTCGCGGCTTCGACAGGAGTGCGCAACTACATCGATTCTATGCAAGATGACATGCTATCGAGCTATCCCTTGGCTATCGCTGAAGAATCGGTGGATTATTCCTCGTTGATGGAAGGCATTTATAGTGGAACCACTATGGAAATATCAGACTTTGATCCCTCAACCCATATCGGTTTAAATTCCTTAATCGATTACATGTTGGACCGCTATAAAGATTTATCGACGGTAAAAACTAACACTATCAATGAGGATTTAGTGCAGTTTGTTAAGGAGATACCAGAAGAATATGTTTCGGCGATGTCTTTTGATTATGGAACTGATGTCACTAATAATATCTTTACCGCTTGGAAACCAAATGAAACTGAAGAAGAGAAAATTATTTCCCTAAATGGTTTGACACAACGTTATATCGCGGAACTTAAAACAGTCAAAGGCTTTTCCCAGTACGCCACCTACGTCGATTTGTTCACGGGATTCATGCGTTTGTTGCCCGGCGAAACAGAAGATAAAGAATACATTCTTTCTCAATATGACTTATTAGGCGATTCGCGCTTTCCAGAAAACGAAAACGAAATCGTTCTAGTCGTGGGGAACGACACGACATTAACCGATTTAAACTTTGCGCAACTCGGTTACTATCAAGAAGAAGAAGTGATGAATATCGCTCAAAAAGCTATTACTAAATATGATGAGAATAACACTTTGACTGAAGAAGAGTTGGACGAAAAATTCCCGTACAGAACTTCTTTTACTTATGAAGATGTGTTAGGCAAGAAATTATACTATGCTCCTCATGATTCTATTTACCGCTACGACGACATAAAAATACGCGATTATGTCGAATACAGCGCCACGCTGACCGACATGGTAAATTCACAGATGTACATTTTGCAGTACGATGAAAGCAACGACATCATCAGTGGGGGTTTAGTAAAACTCGCCCCCTTTGATTACGAAATCATCTACTTTGTGAGAATGGGTGCAAAAGATCCTACCAAAAATCCAATATATGGTAGTTGGGCAGGCAGTAATATCGATCAAACTGCAACTTATGCTTTCAATTTAGTGGAAGGAGAAGCGACTGCGAATGTCATTGTTAATCCTGGCGAGCCCGGTCAAACTATCAACAATGTGGCGGTTTCTGTTTCGGCGATACCAAGAGAAGAAAAGATTACGGGTTATCAATATCCCGCGGTAGTCGATATCGACACTATCGCCGATAAAACGGAACTGACTATTTCTGGCATTTTAAGACCAAAGGAAGACATTTTATTTGGTTGTCTTAATCGAGGTGTTTACTACACCAAAGCCTTTCAAGATAAATACATGGAAGACACTTATGATAGTGAAATCATTCGCGATGAAACTAACGGTATACTTTCTTATATCGGAAGCGAGAATGAAAAAGCTAGCCCTTACAAAGCCTATGTTACTTTTGAATATACTGACTACACCGATTTTGATAATCCAGTGGTTAAGGCCAATGGTTATGCCTCTTGTTTAAATGGTGATTTGACCACGGCTTTTGTCAATCTTTTCGGAGCATTAGGCGGAGTGAATTACGCTGAACAAGACGCGGTGTATTTACGCTCTTTATGCGGCCTAAAAAAAGTTACTCACGTCGATGAAGATGATAATGTGACGTACACCTTTGAAAAATTACCGGATACCATGCGTATTTATCCAGTAGATTTCGAGATGAAAAATAAAATAAATGATTATCTAGATTCGTGGAATGAAAAGGGCGACATAGTTTTGTATAAAGGCACTGCGCAAGAAAAAACACTCACCTCCAGCGAGCGGGACGAGCTTTCTTACACCGATACTATTTCCCTCATTATTACCATCATCGATACGATGATTACGATTGTGACTACGGCTTTAGTTATTTTTACTTCGTTATCTCTCGTGGTTTCTTGTTTTATGATTGCGGTTATCACTTATATCTCGGTCATGGAAAGGGTGAAGGAAATCGGAGTTATCCGTTCATTAGGGGGTCGTAAAAAGGACGTTTCACGTCTATTTATCGCCGAAAATCTCATCATTGGGGTCCTAAGTGGTTTAATCGGTTTAGCTTTCACTGTGCTAATTTGCTCTATCATCAATTTAGTGATTTCCTCATTTGGCATTCCTCTAACTACCACTCTTACTATACCAATCGGTATCATCATGCTCTCTTTAAGCGTGGTTTTATCGGTGTTGTCTGGTTTAATCCCATCAGTCCACGCTTCTAAACAAGATCCGGTCGTCGCTTTAAGGACGGAATAATGAAAAAAGTCGCTCTAATTTCTTTGGGCTGCGCTAAAAATCTGGTGGATAGCGAAAATATCCTCGGTCTTTTATTAGAAAATCATTACCAAGTGACCAGTGATAAAAATGATGCGGAACTTTTGATTATCAATACTTGTGGCTTTATCGAAGAAAGCAAGAGAGAAAGCATTGAAGTAATTCTCGACCATATAAATGGAAAATCTAAAGTCGTGGTGACGGGTTGTCTAGTCAACCGTTATCTCGATGAATTAAAAAAAGAAATACCCGAAGTCGATTTATGGATACCGCTTCGAGATTATCCCCGTTTTAACGCTTTATTAAGGTCTCTAGAAGAACAAATTGATAACGACGAAGGAATAAACGAAAAGTATCGTTTAGTCTCTACTGGTCCATATTCTGCCTACTTAAAGATAGGGGAAGGTTGTTCTAATCGTTGTTCGTATTGTGCGATACCTTTGATTCGTGGACCTTATGTTTCTCGACCTTATCAAAACATCATCGAGGAAGCTAATGGCTTAGTAAAACAGGGTTACAAAGAATTGATATTGATACAGCAAGATACTACGAGATATGGAATAGATCTTAAAAAAGGTCAAACCATCGTTGAACTTTTAAAAGGCTTATTAGAAAATAAATCACTAGAATTCATTCGGCTTTTATACTTATATCCCGATGAAATCAGCGATAAACTTATCGATTTAATCGCTAAAGAAGAAAGGATAATGCCATATTTTGATATTCCTATTCAACATAGCGAAGACCAGATTTTAAAAGCGATGAACCGTCGTGGAAATAAGGAATTTCTCATCAATTTATTTAGAAAAATTAGAGAAAAAATCCCTCACGCTATTTTAAGGACCACTATCATCGTGGGGTTTCCAGGTGAAACATCTAAAGACTTCAACAATCTATTGAAATTTGTCGAAAGCATCAAATTCGATCATCTCGGAGCTTTTAAGTATTCCAAAGAAGAAGATACACCCGCTTTTAATTACCCGCATCAAGTTAGAGAAGCCACTAAAGAAAGGCGCTTAAATGCCTTGATGACCTTACAGCAAAATATCTCTTATGAACAGAATAAAAAACACGTCGGTGAAATTATGAAAGGACTCGTCATCGGCCAAGAAAATGGTTATTATTTACTAAGAAGTTATTTTAATTCTCCTGATGATGTGGATGGTAAGATTCTATTTAATTCAATCCGTCCTTTAAACGAAGGAGAGATAGTAAGAGTGGTTATCAAAGAAAGTTATGTTTATGATTTATATGGAGAACTAGTGAATGACGATTAAATTTTTCGATATCTATCAAAAAATACTATTAGGGACAGGAGTGGTTTCTGTGGTTTTGTCTATCATTTTCAGCTCCATCATGGTGGCGAACATGGAGATTATTTATGATGGGGACGGCCTAATTGAATCGATAAAATATCCCTTAGTCTATCAAACGCTGTACTCAATGGCTTTCTTCTTAACGGTCTTTTGTTTCGCTTGGTTTATCATTCGTTCTGCGACATTTAAACTCCGCAAAAAAGAGGCATTAGAATAAGAATTCCTATTGATATAAAGCGTCTTTTAGGTATAATGTTTCTTGCTGCCCCCTTAGTAAAATGGTATTACGCATCCATGGTAAGGATGAAGCGGTGGTCCGATTCCGCCAGGGGGCACCATCTGTTGGTAGGGTATTGACACACAATCAGTACCTTTTTAATAGATCGAACTCCTATATTGCCTTCGACATACTCAATAACAGGATTGACAAGATATAAGATGATTGCTTGTGCATTTAAATTATTTCTTTTTTAAAAAATTTTCTTTACAACAAGGAGCTTTATCTTTAATAATTTTACAATTTTCTAAATTAATGATAGACTTTTATTGGGAGAAATATGTAATTAGTGTCAACGCAGTTTTTTTCGCTTTGTTCAAGAATCGAATTCAAAGAAATATATTTTTCTGGTGACTCAACAGACTATCAAGAATATGCTCGTGTCGGGATGTATGAATCTATTCCTCTTGGTGCTGGTTTTAAAATTAATCTTCAGGGTGAGTTATCTACCGATGTTGCTGGAAGACTTCTTCTTGGCAACAATACGTTAGTAAGATTTGAAGTTAGCGACCACGGCTAGCAAGGCTCATTTTTGTTATATAGCTATGATGAAGAAACTCAAACCAGCACATACATCGGTGTGGGCAGTGTAATAAATGGTTATATTTGCATTGATATAGACGATTTATTTGAAAAAGATGCGATTTTTACTGGCTACATACTGCCAGATACTCTTCACTATCACGAATTCTTGCATTTAGATAACAATCACACTGATTTACTGATTAACAATGCTTTAGATGATATACCAACTTCTTTTTCTATTATTAACGATACACCTTCTTCTGTTAGACAATTTGCCAGCAATTACTATGATGATGAAGATGATGGAGATGGTTATGTTTCCCATGGTGATGCAGTGGCTTTGTGCAATGAATTCGGCAATACTGATTATTGTGAATTAATATCAATTTCCGGTTGCGACCACAACTCTTATTCTTTTGCCGTCAACGATTATAATGGAAAGTTAAACGAATATTTGCAGTGGTATAGGAATTTAAGTGAATAGTATGAGGAAACGAGAAGATGAAAGGTAAAAGTAAATTTTTTATAACATCCCTACTTTTTTTACTTGCTTCTTGTTCGTTTTTTGCCACTAGTAGCATTGAACCAAACAGTAGGGATAATTCCTATTTTAACAGTTTGTCTTCTACTGATTCTTTTTCTACTGGCAATAGTAGTTCTCGTTCATCGTCCGATAGTAGTAGTGGTTACTCTAGTCAAGCCCCTAGTTCATCTAGTCAAATAAATACATACACTGTGTCTTGGCTAAACGAAGATGGAACGTTATTAGAGTTTGACGATAGTGTTCCAGAAGGAAGCATACCTTCTTATGATGGTGAGACCCCAACAAAAGAAAGTACTATTGAGCGCACATACACTTTTTCAGGTTGGGATCAAGAATTATTCCCTATATATGACGACATGGTTTTTATCGCTACTTACACTGACAAAACAAGAACTTATGTAGTTACTTGGATTGTCGACGATAAAGAAGTGAAAGAAACATACGAATATGGGGAAATGCCAGTTTATAAAGAAGGTACTCCCACGAAAGAAAGTGATGATTCTGGTACATACTATTTTTCTGGTTGGGATCAAGAAAAAGAAGTAGTTAGTAGTGATAAAACATACACTGCGGTTTTTTCTAACAAAACGATTATCGATAACGATTTAGTTTACTTGCGGGTAAAAATAAGCACTGGCTACAAAAATGAGCTTAAGCTAGTCGATTGTCTTGATAAGGATTTAAAAAATCTTGTGGTTCCTGATTATTGTCAAAATATACCAGTGACCTCCATTTCTTTTGATGATTCTGATCGAGTTTTCGACACCATTTATCTCGGAAAGAATGTTAGATCTGCTTCAAAAGTTCGAGTACTTGAATCATATGTCGTCGATAGTGAAAATAAATGGCTTAAGTCTATAGAGGGAATGTTGTGTGGTGTTGGCTCTTTTCTATATAAGCACCCAGAAAATATAGGAGAACATTTAGTTGTTCCAGAAGGAGTAAAAGAACTAGGTAATGGGATTGATTTGAAACGATTTAGCAGACTAACTCTTCCATCTAGTTTTAATTTTATGGGTACCAAAATTAACGAACTTGAAGAATATATTATCTCGGAAAACAATGAATCATACTGCTCGGTGGATGGAGTTATGTATAGTAAGGATATGAAAACTCTAATATCCTATCCAGCGAGAAAGAGTAATAAAACATTCGAAGTACCAAGTAGTGTTACTTCCATTAATTCTTCTGCTTTCATCAATTCAAAAATACTAGAAACTTTGATACTTCCAGATGGTTTAGAAAAAGCTGATTGTGTCATGAACTATGAAACAAACATTAAACAATACGTTGTTTCTGAAAACAACAACTACTTTTCTTCGATAGATGGAGTTTTATATGACAAAGAAAAAACTACTCTCATTAAGTGCCCCCCTAGAAAAACTGGAAGCACTTATACCGTGATAGAAGGTACACAAACCATCAGCAAATATGCTTTTCACTACTGTAAAAATTTGACCGAAATTAATTTTGCAAATTCTGTTAGAGGGTTCGATGTTAAAATCATGGAGCCACATTTTAGTTATAACAGTTATTCCTCTAACCCTGCATTTATCGGCTGTTCTAACTTACAAGTTATAAATCTTGGAAGTTCTTTTGAAGCTTTTAAATCCGTATTTCTCCATAATTGTTCATCCATTGAGGAAATTAATGTGAGTTCGGAAAATGAGCATTATTCTTCAATCGATGGTGTGCTTTTTAATAAAGATAGGACAGAAATTATCTATTTTCCTTCAGCAATTGAAGAGGGGTATGTGATACCAGAAGGTGTTTTGAATATCGCTGTTAATAGTTTTTTGGAATCTTCAGTAAATAACGTATCGATTCCAGAGAGTGTTAAAACCATCGAACAATATGCTTTTAGAGAAAGTAGAGCGCTTTATTTCATAAATATAGGAAAGAATATCGAAGAAATCGGAAAATACTCTTTTAAGAATTGTCGCCAATTAGAAGCTATTAACGTCAGCGATGAGAACGAATTATATTGTTCAAAGGATGGTGTGTTATATTCAAAAAATAAAACAACCTTGCTCATTTATCCTGATGGAAAAAAAGATGAAAACTTTATCCTCGACGATAGCGTGGAAGGAGTCGCCAATATCTCCTTCAATAATCCATATCTGAAATCTATAACTTACTCAGATAATCTACCAGTACTAATTCAGTTTGGAAATAAAAAAATTATCATTAAAGAAACAAACAAGTATTTTTCCTCAATTGATGGCATTGTCTATAACAAAGATCAAACCGAATTGATATTGTGTCCATTAGATAGAGATAAGGAATTGGTTGTTCCAGCTTCTGTTAAAAAAATATGCGAAGGAGCTTTTAGCAATTGTACGAACATTCCTTCGGTTTCCATCTATCATTCTCTAGTAGTGGATCAAATAGCATTTTCTAGAGCTGTGACAACCATCAACATCGGTATTTCCCCTAGAGAAGTTAGCGATAACTGGTCAAGTTTTTGGAATTATTCAGATAACGTTTTTGTTGGATCGGCCAATACTCAATTGACAATTTATTACGTGTAGAAATTGTATCTAGCAAGAAATTCTAATTGCCTGATATTGGGAAATTAGAAGTTTTACTTTTAAATGTTTCCTACTTTTAATTTCTTCTGAGAAGACAAATACGTGTATTTTTATGTCTCTTTACGTATTTAAGCTTGAATCATAATAGACATCTATGAAAATGGTCTGGGTTTTAGGTATAGTTCAAAAATCATTTAAAAATCTTAAGGAAAGGGTAAGGACAAAAGAGTTCCACAGCAATTGAAAGCTAACGTTTTACTTATCGTTGAATAAAAATATTTTTGATGAAAAAATATGTTTAGCGAGGTTTTATTATGAAAAAATGTTCAACTTTTAAAGATGTAATCGCGGGTAGAAATATCATTAAAGGACAACTCTATACCGATGATGGATTAGTGGTTAAATTTGATCAAAAAGGCGCAAGGATTACTTCCATTGAATGGAAGGGACAACAAATTGCTAAGGATGGCTACATCGCGGGGAGATGTGCTAATAGAATTGCTAACGCAACTTTTGAACTAAACGGAAAAACCTACCACGTCGATAAAAATCATGGTAAACACCATTTACATGGTGGGTCTAAGGGTTTTAGAGAAATCAACTGGACACTCGTAACGCAAACCGCGGATCAAATCACTTATTCTCTGCATTCGCCTGATGGAGATATGGGCTATCCTGGTAACTTGGATGTTTCCGTTACCTATACCCTAAAACAATCTGGTGAATTATCAATTGAATACCGTGCGAAAAGCGATGCGGACACCTTACTAAATCTAATCAACCATTTGTATATGAGTTTAAACGGGGATAGTTCTGCTAGTGGTCATATCTTATGGATAGATGCTGATTATTATACGGAAAGAGATCAAGAACTAATTCCTTCGGGCAAACTCTTGCCCGTGGAAGGGAGCAAATTCGATTTCAAAAAACCAAAAACATTAGTGCCTAGCGACAATTACGACGATAATTATGTTTTAAAAGGTAAAGGTTATCGTAAAGCAGCATCTTTATCTGGCACAGCCAGTGGAATCAGCGTCGATGTTTATACCGATCGGCCAGGCTTACAGCTCTATAACACTAATAGCCACATCTGTTTAGAAACACAACTTTTTCCTGATGCCATCCATCACGATAATTTTATTTCTCCCATTTTAAAAGCGGGGGAAGAATTCTATTCTAAAACCTCTTATTGTTTCAATAGGAAAAAATAATAATAGTTGCATCAAAATCTTATTAAACCAGAAATAGAGTTTATAATTAAAACATGGTGCTAAATAAGAAGCAGTGGACAAAAAAAGATATTGATAACTTTCAGACATATCTTAAATCGTTTGGTAGGGGGTTAGAAAAAAGTGCCTGGGAGCAAAGAATAGTCAATACCTCTTTACCGTGCATCGCTGTTCCTTCACCCATACTCAAACGCATGATTAAAGAAATATCGAAAGGTAATTTTATTTCTTTTTTGGATTTATGGATGTGGGACAATTTAGCTAACGTCTATATAAATGGCGGTCTTATCACCAAAATATCTGATTTTGATACGATGGTCCGCTATCTTAAAATTTATTTATCTAAGGTCGATAATTGGGCAAATGTCGATTCTTTAAAATTTGCGATTACTGAAGACAACAAAGAAGCTTTTTTCCTTCTCGCAAAACAGTTTCTTAAAGACGAGAAACCCTTTGTTCGTAGAGCGGGTTTTAGAATTTTATTTAGTTTTATCGCGGACAATCGATACATCGATGAAATATTTAGTCTTATGAACATGTTTTATGAGGAAAAGGAATATTATGTGAATATGGTTATCGCCTGGCTTTTTTCAGAGTGTTTTATCAAACAGAGAGAAAAGACGATAAATTATTTAAAGACCCATCGCCTCAATAAATTTACTATCAATAAAGGCATTTCCAAATGCCGAGATAGTTTTAGAGTTAGTAAAGAAGATAAAGAGAGACTTCTTAGATACCGAATGTCTTAAAAAAAGTATATGGATTATCTCATTAGATTGACAACTTTAGAAGATTTACCACAAGTGAGGAAAGTTTATGAACACGCTCGTTTTATTATGCGAGAAAGCGGTAATTCTCAGCAGTGGGTGGAGGGCTATCCTCAAGAGAACATCATTAGGGAAGATATCTTTTTATCGCAGCACTATCTCATCGAAAAAGAAGGGATGGTTATCGCAGTTTTTGCTTTTATTGAGGGCGAGGATCCGACTTATCAATTTATTGAAGGCCAATGGTTAAACGATGAGAAATATGGCGTCATTCATCGCCTCGGTAGTTTGCAAAAAGAAAAGGGCATATTAAAAAAATGTATAGATTATTGTTTTGAACGAGTTGATAATATTCGTGTAGATACCCATGAAGATAACGCTATTATGAGGTATCTATTAGTTAAATACGGCTTTACCGAATGCGGTGTCATCTATCTTCAAAACGGATCACCGCGAATCGCCTATCAAAAAAATAACAAATCTCACCATTAAAGCCCAAACTTTGTACGATAAAAAATAAGGAGAGTTAAAATTTTATGAACAAACTTGCAAAAATATTTCTAACGATTAACGGTATTCTCGGGGTATTTTTATGCATCGCACTTACCATAACAACCGCTACTTTTTTCATCTTTACTTTACCGGCCGCCAACGATCTCATCATCGCCGCAGCTGAAGAAGGTTTATTTGACGCTCTCGCAGTTGAGACAGTCGAAGAACTCCTCACCGTTCTGCGGCTCATATTTTCATTTTTTACATTCTTATTCATTCTTTTACTAGCGTTCGCTGTGGTTTCGACAGTAGTTTCCTTTAAAGCGATAGATGCAAAATCAAAATCTCTTTACATTGCTAATATCGTTTTTGGCGCTTTGACGAGCTCTGGTTTTGGGGTGGCCGGTGGCATCATTGGACTCATCGCTTTAAATAAAGAAAATAATCAAAACTACGTCGATAATCCTATCGACAATTAAAATTCTATTTTACTTATTAAAAACAACCCACAAAGTTTATATAATAAAAATAGAGGTTTAAAAAGAAGAAAAAATATATGAAAAAAGTATTGAAAGCATTTCTAATTATCAACGGCATCCATGGCCTTGTAATCAGCATTTTATTTGCCATACTGACCGCGATTTGCGTCGTTTTCTCTTTACCATTTTTCTACGATATAGTCATCAATGCTCTGGAAGATGGTTCTCTTCCCACGCTCTATCCAGGGACGATAGAAGCGACCGCTGATTATTTGCGGACCGTTTTTATCGTTGCCGCGGTTTTTTGCGTTTTATTTATGGGTTTTGCTATTACTTCAGCCGCCTTTTCTTTCAAAACGCTTAAAAATTATTCCAGTTCGCTTTTTATTACTAATATCGTATTTGGTGTCCTGGGACTTTGCCCCTTTGGTTTGGCCGCGGGGATAATGGGTCTCATTTATCTCGATAAAGAATCATAATTTTAATGGTTCTTTTAAAAAGAGCTATGGACAAGAAAACCTCCACGGTATTTTGAGTGTGAGGCATTAAACCAATCATTAGTAACGGAAATAAGAGGTTAAAATATGAAAAAGAGTATTACACAAGATTTATATTACGTGGGAGTGAATGACTATCAAATTGATTTATTTGAAGGTCAATACATCGTTCCTAATGGCATGGCTTACAACTCTTATGTTATTAAGGATGAGGCTATCGCGGTCCTAGATACGGTCGATCGAAATTTTAACGAGGAATGGCTCAAAAATATTGAGAATGTTTTAGGGGAACAAAAACCCAATTATTTAGTGATTCTACATATGGAGCCCGATCATTCCGCGAACATCATGAACTTTTTAAAAAAATATCCAGATGTTTCGATCGTTGGCAACAAAAAGACTTTTAAAATGATCGAGCAATTTTTCCATGAGGAAGTGACTAATAAAGTAGTGGTTAACGATGGTGACACTCTTAATTTAGGACGTCATGTCTTAACTTTTATTTTTGCCCCGATGGTCCATTGGCCCGAAGTGATGGTCGCTTATGATTCTTTTGATAAAGTGTTATTTTCTGCTGATGGATTCGGGAAATTTGGTGCTTTGGATGTCAATGAAGATTGGGATTGTGAAGCGCGAAGATACTATTTTGGTATCGTCGGTAAATATGGCGCCCAAGTTCAATCATTATTAAAAAAAGCGCAGACTTTAGACCTTCAAATAATTTGTCCTTTGCACGGACCAATTTTAAAAGAAAATCTAACTCATTATTTAAATTTGTATGACATTTGGTCTAGTTATCAAAGTGAAGTCGACGGGGTAGCGATCTTCTATACCTCGGTATATGGTCACACGAAAGAAGCTGCATATTTGTTGAAGGAAAAATTAGAAGCCAATGGGACTCCTAAAATTACAATCGCGGATTTAGCTAGAGAAGATCTAGCGGAATGCGTTGAAGACGCTTTTAAATATAGCAAAGTAGTTTTGGCGACGACAACTTATAACGCCGGTGTTTTTCCATTTATGAATGATTTTATCGAACGTTTAATGGAAAGAAATTTTCAAAACAAGAAAGTAGCTTTTATCGAAAATGGCACTTGGGCACCGCTCGCGGCAAAAGTAATGAAGGATAAATTATCCAGTGCGAAAAACTTGACTATTATCGAACCTACGGTGCGCATTATCTCGGCGTTAGATGAGGAATCTAGAAAACAAATTTCCCTTCTCGCCGAGGCTTTAAGTGAGGATTATCGCGCTTTAAGAGAACTGCAAGAAAATAAGAAACCCGAACTCGATCCTCGAGCGCTATTTAAAATTGGCTATGGTCTATATGTCGTAACTTGTAAGAATGAAATAAAAGATAATGCTCTAATCGTTAATACGGTAACGCAGTTGACCGATCAACCCTTGCGCGTTGCCGTCAGCATTAATAAACTAAATTACTCTCATGACATCATTAAGAAAAATGGAATTCTCAATGTCAATTGTCTGAACAATGAAGCACCCTTTTTCATCTTTCAAAAATATGGTTTTGTCTCGGGAAGAAACGTAGATAAATTCAAAGGACAAGACTTAGTTAGAAGCGAAAATGGTCTCGTGGTCTTATCGCATTATATCAATGCTTTTTTCTCTTTGAAAGTCGATAGCTATGTCGATGTGGGAACCCATGGAATGTTTATTTGCTCCGTTACCGAAACTAAGGTTATTAACAATATTGAAACCATGACTTATAATTACTATCAAGCAAACGTCAAACCAAAACCTAATACTGAAAAGAAAAAAGGTTACGTTTGTACTATATGTGGCTATATTCATGAAGGAGATTATCTACCAGAAGATATCATTTGTCCTTTGTGTAAGCATGGCGCGATAGATTTTGAGGAAATTAAATAAGGAGAGATTGATTATGAGGTATATTTGTCAAGCCTGTGGATATGTCTACGATGAAAATTTAGGCATCCCAGATTTAGGCATTGCTCCTGGCACCAAATTCGATGATTTACCAGAAGATTTTGCTTGCCCCTTGTGTGGGGTCGGTAAAGACATGTTTTTCGCAGAATAATAGTTGATACGGTAATTAGTAAGATAACTACCAATTATCTGCGTTTACAAAAAGAACACTTTTTAGCGAGAGTGTTTTTTGTTTTTCTTAGATATATTTTTTTATAGCGAATTGCGTTTATTAATAATAGAATTATGTCACATGTTTAAAAAATTCTTGCATTACTACAAAAATCATAAATTAGTTCTAGCGTTAGATTTGCTCGCTGCTTTTTTGATTGCTATTACGGGTATCGGCTATCCCATCATCACCAGAATCATGCTCAATGATTGGATTCCTAATGGACAAATCAATTTAATCGTTATCGGGGGTCTAATTTTAGTCGGTATCTATGTAGTGAGGATGGGACTGCGTTATTTTATGCAATACTACGGCCATGTGATGGGGGTAAAAATGCAGGGAGAGATGCGCAGCGATTTATTCGATAAACTGCAGAGATTACCCTATTCGTATTTCGATAATCACGAAACAGGTGTCATCATGTCGACGATGACTAATGACTTATTCGAAATTAGCGAGTTAGCCCATCACGGTCCTGAAAATCTTCTCATCGCTTCTTTTACGGCGATAGGGGCTTTTACCTATTTAATGATTATCGATTGGATTCTCGGTTTCATCCTCCTAGGGGCGATTCCAATTCTCTTTATTTTAACTTGGGTTTTTAGAAAGAAATTTAGGAGTTCCATGAGAAGGAGTAGGAAAGCCATTGCCGCGATTAACGCTCGGGTAGAAAACTCTATTTCTGGCATCCGTGTGACCAAAGCTTTTACCAATGAAAAAATTGAAAAAGAGAGATTTGAACGAGCGAATCAAGAATATATCGACGCGCGAACAGAAGTGTTTTCTTCGATGGGTGGATATTTTTCTATCTCTCAATTCGTCACTGATTTCTTCAATGTTTTGATACTAGTAACTGGGGGTTTCTTTTTGTATTACAGTGTGGGTGATTTCAATTATGGCGATTACAGCGCTTTCGTTGTTTCTGTCAGTTTATTTATCGGTCCGATTAATACCCTTATTGTTTTCATCGAACAGTTGGAAAATGCTTCCGCGGGATTTTCGCGCTTCGTGGCTCTCATGGAAGAAGAGGAAGAAACGATTTATAGTGGACAAAAAGTCTGCGAAAACCTCGAGGGCGAATTAAAATTCGATCACGTCAGTTTCCGTTACGATACTTCGAATGAAGTTTTAGATGATGTTTCTTTCCATTTAGAAAAAGGCAAGACTCTAGCCTTAGTCGGACCTTCTGGAGGAGGAAAGACCACCATTTGTCATCTTATTCCTCGCTTTTATTTTTTAAAGCAAGGCCACATCTATATCGATGGGGTGAACATTGAAGAGTACACTTTGTGTTCTTTAAGAGAAAACATCGGCATCGTTCAACAAGAGGTTTTCCTTTTCGGAGGAACAATTAAAGACAATATTTTATATGGTCGTCCTGACGCCAGTGAGGAAGAAGTTATCGCCGCGGCTGAAAAGGCGAACATTTTAGATTTTATCAACGAATTACCAGAGGGTTGGGATACAGAAATTGGCGAAAGAGGTGTCCGCCTCAGTGGGGGACAAAAGCAACGGCTTTCCATCGCCCGTCTATTTTTAAAAAATCCTCCGATATTAATTTTGGATGAAGCCACTAGTGCTTTAGATAATACCACGGAAATGCTCATTCAAAGATCGCTCCATGAACTAGCGAAAGGTAGAACTTGTTTAATCGTTGCCCATCGATTATCCACGATTAAATCTTCCGATATCATCGCGGTTATTTCTCAAGGAAAAATCATGGAAATGGGAGACCATGATACACTTTTAAAACTAAACGGCATTTACGCCGAACTCTATCGCTTGCAATTTAAAACTGGGGATACTGAAGAAGTATCGAAAATAAAAATTGGCTAATTAGGATCGATTATTTATTGAGCAATTTCACGATATCTTCTTCGATGGCTAAAGGATTGACTTTCGGTTCGAAGCGATTGACGATATGGCCTTCTCGATCGATGAGAAATTTAGTGAAATTCCACGCGATTCTTTTTCCAGTGGAAACTGGGGAATTATTTTTTAAATAGGTATAGAGGGGATGAGCCATCTTTCCATTGACTTTAATCTTTTCAAATTGGGGAAATTTAATTCTCCAAGACAAGATACAAGCGTGGTGAATTTCTTCGGAAGTTCCGGGAGCCTGTCCTAAAAATTGATTGCAAGGGAAGTCGAGAATTTCAAACCCTTGATCGTGATATTTATCGTATAATTCCATTAAATCTTCGTATTGAGGAGTAAATCCACACTTAGTCGCCGTATTGACAATCAGCAAGACCTTTCCTTTAAACGTTGAAAGAGAAACCTCATTTCCCTTCCAATCTTTCACTACGTATTCGTAAAGCATAATTAATTACCTTCTTTCTAATTTTCATTATAACAAAGACCATTATTTTTTATGGTGTAGGCGCTCACAAAAAAGAAAATGATTGTTCATTCTTTAGAAAACGGAGTTTATATAACGAAATAGCGGCGATAGTTTTAGAATCTTTGATAAGGTTTTCTTCAATCATCTTTTCGATTTCTTCTAAAGATAACAGACATAAATCGATGACTTCATCGCTATCCAGCTGCCTTTCTTCTTTTTTAGCTAAAGGGCAATAGTAGATATAGATAATTTCAGTGGAATAACCACAAGTCGGATAAATGTTGCCCAAGTGAATCATTTCTAAAGGGCGATATCCGGTTTCTTCGAGCAGTTCCCTTTTCGCGGACTCCAAAGGTTCTTCCCCCTCTTCGAGTTTTCCTGCCGGTATTTCGTAGACTTCTTCATCAAACGCGTAACGATATTGTTTTTCTATGACAAAACGATTATTTATTTCTAATAATATGGCGACGCCTCCGCGATGGGAGACGATTTCTCTTAGTGAGATTTGCCCGTTGGGACAGAGCACTTCATCTTGGTATAGATTGACTACCTTACCTCTATAAATTTCTCTACTTCTAATAGTTTTTTCTTTTTTATCCATGACTTCGTTATCTTACACTTTTTTTAGACTATTTGCTCTAAATAATTGCAATAAATAACTGATGACAATAAAATGTTTATCAAAAGAAAGAACAAAAACACTAATTAAGTAGCATTATGCAAAAATTTAATTTATATCTCTTCGATTTTGATGGAACGTTATTCGATACTCTCGCCTCATCAAAATACGTTTTTAAAAAGAGTTACGCAGCGATGGGAATTGATATCGAAGAAGAAGAGGTCGTTGCTTTCACGAGAATACCTATTCCGGAAGGCTACGCTAAAGTGGGGGCGCCACCAGAGCAATTTATTTTATTTCTTAATAACTTGTTAAAATATGTCAGCACGACGGAAAGCATTAATTTAACGAAGATCTTTCCTGATACTTATGAGGTTTTGCTCGACTTAAGAAGCGCTGAGGCGGAACTCGGCATCGTCACTTCTAATAACGCTAAACACGTTAAGAGAATCCTAAAAAAATACTATATGCAGGACTATTTCTTCTCCGTTATCGTGGGATATGAAGAAGCTCCGATTTCTAAGCCAGATCCTTCCCCTATATTAAAAGCTTTAGAAATGTTAAAATATCAAGGTGACAAAAGCGATGTTTGTTATGTCGGCGATTCTTTAAACGATTGTAAAGCTGCGACTAACGCGGGAGTAACCCCGATTTTATTAGATCGAGAAAACGAATATCCAGATACTCCTTATTTAAAAATTGTTTCTTTAAACGATTTATTAAGATAAAAAAAGCTATTCGCTTAGTATCTAAGAAAAAAACTATAAATTTTTTATTATTATGAGCAAGAAAAAAAGTCAATATATTGAAAATAGTCGCCGCTATGAAATTGGCAAAGACATAGATGGAAATCTGCAAACTACCGCGGATTTACATCCAGTCATTCTTTCCATTACTTTGGAAATCGATCGTGTTTTCCGCCAGCACAATATCCCTTATGCTTTAGCCTTTGGCTCGGCTCTAGGCCTTTATAACTACGGAGGTTTCATCCCCTGGGACGACGATGTGGATATCGCTATCGATTATTTTGATATTCCTCGCATCATCGAAGCGTTTAAAAAAGATTTGGGCGAGAACTTTACTTTTGATTGTTACGAAACGGATGACCGCTATAACGTTTTAGTGCCGACGATGAAAGTCAAACGAAAAGACACCTACTTAAAAGAAAAGAACTGGTTTACCTTACCAGATAGAATCCAAAGTTCAAACGGCTTTTTCGTCGATATCGTGGCTTTTATTGGAATGATTAATAAAAAAGAGCACGCTAAACTTTTAAATAGAAGCAAAAGAAGAATGCTCCCTTATGTGATTTGCGATGCTTTTTTAAGAATCGACCCTAAAAGACTCAAAAAGAAAATCAAAAAAGAAGAAAGAGAAGCCGCTATTAAATATAAAGATGCACCATATGTTTGCCAAACTCCGATTATCCCTTGGCAATCTCAGAAAAACAACCTGTTACCTCGAGAAATCATCTTCCCGTTTAAAGAATATGAATTTGAAGGCCATAAACTATATTCTTTTAACGATATCGAACAGTTTTGTATTCTCCATTATGGTCCAAAAAGTGTCAAACATTTCGACGGAGAGAAATATATCGATAATCAACCAGAAAGATTGAGAAAAGTGGGGCATATCGGTAAATTTTCTTTGAAGAGAAAAAAATAAGTTGATAGCTCGTTAAAAGCAAAAAGTCATTAACAAGTGCTAAAATATAGTAAATATCTATTAAAAAGATTGCTAATTTATTAATTTTACCTATAATAATAGTGTCATTTAACGAAAGTTAGATGAAAAATACTCTGCATAAGAGTGGCCGGAAGCCACTCTTTGTTTTTAAGGGATATATGGAACTTGATCAATTAAAGAACTTAATTAATGAAAAAGTAGTCTCGTTAGGATTCTCTCTAGTGGCCTTTTCTTTTTCTAAAAAAGACGTTCTCAGTCTAGTGATTGACCGCTTTGAAGAGATCGATATGGACACCATTGTCAGAGTGACCAAGGAAATCAATGCTTATTTAGATGAATTAGACCCCTTTGATAAGTCGTATACTCTCGACGTTTCTTCCTTAGGAGCGGAAAAACCTTTAAAAGTTGATGACTTGCATCGTTATAAAGGCAAGTATGTGCATGTCCGTCTTATTAATCCTCTTCTAGGAGAAAACATCTATGAAGGTGATTTGCTTTCCGTTGATGAACAAAAAATCACCTTATCTTATAAAGACAAAACCAGAGTAAAACAAATTGATATATCGAAAGATAATATTTCCAAAGTACGTTTAGCGATTAAATTTTAAGGAGTAAAAATTATGGCGATGAACGCGAATGATTTCCTTGCGGCTTTAGATGAAATAGAAGCCAGTAAGGGAATAAGTAAAGAAGCAATTGTTCAAATGTTGCAAGATTCTCTCACTAGGGCTTATCGGAAGCAACTCGGAGGCGATGATGCGGATGTCAGGGTCGATATCGATTTAGACAAAGGCACGATTGAAATGTATCAAGCTAAAGAAGTCGTGGATGAGGTCGAAGATGATTTCTTGCAAATCAGTGTTAGCGACGCTAATGCTAAAGATCCCCAACGTCAATATCAAAATGGCGATGAATTTTTCATCTACGCTAAAGTCGAAGACTTGAAAAAAGCCACGGCCTTAAGCGTTAAAAATATGCTTAAACAAAAGTTTGTGGAAGCGGAGAAGAACATCTTATATGAAACCTTTAAAGATAAAATTGGCACAATTATTACTGGCAAAGTCGAAAAAGTTGATGAAAGAGGTATTTCCGTCAACATCGTCAAAACTTCGGTTTATGTTCCCAGAAAAGAACTAATCGGCGATGAAAAATTCGTCGTGGGCGAAACCATTAAAATCTATGTTGATGATGTGGCCAGTGGTACTAAAGGGGCCCATATCGTAGTCAGCCGCAGTAAGGAAGGCTTCTTAAGATGCTTATTCGCTGAAGAAATTCATGAAATTTACGATGGCACTATCGAAATTAAAGGGATTGCTCGCGAAGCGGGTGAGAGAAGTAAAGTGGCCGTGTATAGTAAAAATCCCAACGTCGATCCCGCGGGAGCTTGTATTGGTCCTAATGGTAGCCGCATCCAAAAGATTGTGGCCCAATTGGGTAACGGAGGTATCAATAGAGAAAAAATTGATATCATCGGCTACAGCGATAATCCCGCTCTCTATGTCTTAGAAGCTTTAAAACCGGCTCGAGCAGTTGGTATCATTTTAGACGAAGAAGATAAGCGTGCTACTGCGATTGTTAAAGACGATTCGTTATCTTTAGCTATTGGTCGTCGCGGTGTCAATGTTCGTCTAGCTGTTAGACTAACAGGATATAATATCGACGTTAAAACTGAATCTGATGCTCTAGAAGCCAACTTGCAATATGTTTCCTTCGAAGAAATTCAAGCGGAAGAAAACGAAAGAATTGCCGCTGCTAAAGCTCAAATTGCCGCGGAAACAGAAACACCAGTCAGTGTTCTTCCTGGACTACCAGAAGGCTATGTAGCGCCACAAGATCGCATCTATCGGGATAGCGTTACCGATAACTATGATTTCGACGAAACTTTAGAAGATGAATTTGAAAGCAAAGATGATTTAGTTTCTCTTGAAAAAGATGAAGTCTTGTTAGAAAAACCTGTGGCCGAAACTTCACTCCAAGAAGAAGTTGCACCTAGCGAACCGTCATCTCTCAAAGATGAGACCGAAGTGGTTGAAGAGCTTAAAAAGGTTAAAACTACTACATCGATTGAAGAACTTGAAAAAGCTTTAGAACAAAAGATTTCTAGTAAATCTCAAGTTTCTAGTAAAAAGAGCTCGAAGAAAAGTTCAAAGAAAGTCGAGAAAGATGATGAAGAGGAAGAAGAATCAAAACCTATCGTTCAAACTGGCGAAAGAATGTCAATTTATACAGAAGAGGAAATGCGTGAATTCGAACTGGAAGATCAAGCCGAAGAAGAATATGACGACGATATCGACTATGATGAATACGACGAATATTACGATGATGACCGTTAATGAGTAAACCCATTTGTCGCTTATGCGCTTATACGCGCCAGAAACTATTAAGAGAACACATGTTTAGAATCGTTAAGACTCCTAAAAACGATATCAAAATTGATTTGTCTTATTTAGAAAGAGGTCGAGGATGCTATTTATCTAAAGATAAAGACATCATCGTAAAAGCTAAGAAAAAGCGCACTATTGAAAAGAGTTTAAAAATTACCGACTGTCAAAATATCTACGATGAATTATGTGAACTATTAAAATAAAAGAAAGAAGGTGCTGTTAATGGAAAAAGATAACAAAAAGAAATACCCGAAACGCGAGACTGAAGTTTCTAAACGCGAGACTAATGTTTCGACTAAGGTCAAAGCTAATCGTAGCCGATCAAAAGTTAACGGAGGGGTTTTTGTCTATACTGGCGCTATCAGTGCTGGGGAATTAGCTAAAACTATCAACGTTCCCGCGGGCGATATCATCAAATTTTTATTCCTACAAGGAAAAATGGTTACCATTAACACTGTACTCGATGATGAATTAATCGGTTTAGTTTGTTTGGAATTCGGTTACGATTTTCAAAAGAAAACTATCGTGGCCGCTGAAAACTTTGAAAATGTCGAAATTAACGATGATCCAAGTAAGTTAAAACCACGCCCACCAGTAGTCACCATCATGGGCCACGTCGATCACGGCAAAACGACGCTGATTGACGCTATTAGAAATTCGCGATTGGTCGATGATGAATTTGGAGGGATTAGTCAACAAATTGGGGCTTATCAAAAAGAAATCAATGGTCAAAAAATTACCTTTATCGACACCCCTGGACACGAAGCTTTTACGCAGATGCGCGCTCGAGGGGCGGGTGTCACTGATATCGTGGTTTTAGTGGTGGCCGCTGATGATGGAGTCATGCCCCAAACTATCGAAGCTATCGACCACGCTAAAGCTGCCGATGTCCCCATCATCGTAGCGATTAACAAAATAGACAAATTCGGTAGCAATCCGGAAAAAGTAAAAAATGCCTTATTAGCCCACGATGTGGTTTGCGAAGAATATGGGGGAGAGGTCATCGCTGTGGAAATTTCTGCCAAGAAAAAAATTAACATCGATGGTTTATTAGAAAATATCCTTTTAGTAGCGGAAATGAGAGAACTTAAAGCTAACCCTGACCGTTATGCAATGGGTACAGTTTTAGAAGCGAAATTAGATAGAAGAGTAGGAGCCAAGGCCACTTTACTCGTACAAAACGGAACTTTAAAAGAAGGTGACTTCCTAGTAGTGGGCACCGCATTTGGCAAAGTAAGACGCATGGTTAATGAATACCGTAAAGTTTTACAAGTTGCTCCGCCTAGCACTCCCGTTTCTATTATCGGGCTAAGTGAAGTTCCTTCAGCCGGCGATCCTTTCATGGCTTTTGCCGAAGAAAGTGAAGCCAAATCTATTGCCTCAAAACGCAAATTAGCCAAAGAAACAAGCGAGAGAAGCAAAACTGCGACCGCTTCTCTTAAAGATTTATACAACTTAGCTAAAGAAGGAGAAGTTCAAACGGTCAACATTATCGTCAAAGCTGATTCCACTGGAAGCGCAGAAGCCGTCAAAGCTTCGATAGAAAAATTAGCCACGGATAAGATTAAAATTAATGTCATCCGTGCGAGCAGCGGCGCTATCACGGAAAGCGATGTCCTTTTAGCCGGAGCTTCTAACGCTATTATCTATGGCTTCAATGTTAGACCTAATGCCGTCACTAGAGCTAGAGCCGAAGAAGATGGAGTGGAAATTAGACTCCACCGTATCATCTATAGTTTAATTGAAGAAATTCAAGCGGCGATGAAAGGAATGCTCGCTCCCACGCTGGTGGAAAAAGTGCTCGGTCAAGCCGAAATTAGAAAGCTATTTAAAGCTTCGAAAATTGGTACTATCGCTGGTTGTATGGTCATCGAAGGGGTCATCAAAGCCCATAGCGACGCCCGTATTATTAGAGACGGCATTGTCGTTTACGAAGGCAAATTAGCCTCATTACAAAGAGAAAAAGATGCGGTTAAAGAAGTAAGATCTGGCTTTGAATGCGGTATGACAATCGAAAACTTTAATGACATTAAAGAAAACGATATCATCGAATGTTATCAAATGGTGGAACAGAAAAATGGCTAATAAAAAAGAAAGAATTAACGGCATTATCAGAAAATCCATTACCGAAATCATCATGTTTGAGATGAAAAATCCCAATCTCGGTTTTGTCAATATTCCTGAAGTGCGTGTCAACAATGATCTTAGTCAAGCTAAAGTCTACGTTTCTTTTATGTACGAAGAACAAATTGAAGAAGGGATGAACGTTTTAGAAAAGTCAAAAGGTTTCATTCGTTCGAGTCTCGCTAAAAGATTGGACACCAAAAGATGTCCCGACATTATATTCATTTTAGATGAAGGTTTTAAAAGAGAAAAACGCATTAGCGAGTTGCTAAATAAAACAAAATAATTTTAACGGACAAGATAAAAAGTAGACCTCCAACTTGGTCTACTTTTATTTAGCTATTTTAGACACTCTAATATGCTTGATATTAGCTTCGTAAAAGATATCACCCTCTTCCACAAAACCTAAACTCTGATAGTATTCTAGCAGATGATACTGAGCATCGAGATAGATGGTACAGGGATTAAATTTCTCGATAAGCATGTTGGTTAAGTAGTTTAAGGATTCTTTTCCAAAATGTTGATTGCGATATTCTTTTTGAATAGCAAATCTTTCAATTTTAAAGATTCTTTCACCGGTGGGGCGATACCTAATAGTGCCTATCGGTTTTTCCTTATAACAAATAAGAAAATGATGCGCTTCTTTTTCTTGTTCGGGAATTACTTCTAGAGAATAATCGACATTTTGTTCGAGGACAAAAACTCTATTTCTAATATCTAAAACGTACATCATGTCCATCGGAGTAACGACGGGTTTTAAGGTCAAGCCCTCTTGATTAATTTGATAGGATATTTCCTTGCCCCAAAGATCTTCTTTTTCATAATTGCTCAGCATGGTTAACAAGTTGTCTTTTATCAAAGGATATTGACGATAAAGATTCTTAAGTAGCTGTTTAATTTCTTCTCTTCTAGTTTGCTGGTTCGCTGGACAGTGCGACTTTAGAACTGGTAATTTTTCTTCTTTTATTAGTTTAGTAATTTCTGATTCCCTAACGTTAATTAATGGCCTAATGAAAGTGACATCCGCGCGATCAAGATGCATCTTAGGAGCAAAGGAAGCAATCCTCCCCCCAAAAAGAGAATTCATGAAGAAGGTTTCGATAGCGTCATCCGCGTGATGAGCAAAAGATACTTTATTAAAACCTAATTGTTTGGCAATTTTATTCATGGAAGCTTTTTTCATGCGTGAACAAATCGAGCAAGGCAAATGGTCTTTATCCTTCTGTTGAATTTGTAAAATATTGTAAATTTCTCTATTGTCGACCACTAGAAGTTTTAGACCTAAAGAATCGCAAAAATCACGCATAGGGGCAAAATCGAGATTAGGAAACCCTAAATCTAAAATGACAGGTTGAATGATAAAATCAGTCTTGGAAAATTTTCTATATAAAGATAAAGCATAGGTTAAAGCCACGCTGTCTTTACCTCCCGATAGACCAATCAATATTTTATCGCCGTGATTGATGAGATTATACTTATTATCGGCTTGTCTTAAACGGGCTAAAATGGTCCTAATTGCTTTCATATACAAATAATTATATTATTTTATATAGAGGTTTTAAAGATGAAAAATGGCTTCCTCCTCATCGATAAAGAAATTGATTTTACTTCGCGAGATGTCTGCAATATCGTTAGCAAAAGATTTAACGCTAGAAAAGTCGGTCATTCGGGGACACTCGATCCCTTTGCCACAGGTTTACTAATTGTCGGCATTAATGGCGCTACTAAGACTTTGAGTTTTCTCGAGTCGCAGTTTAAGACTTACGAAGCTTCTCTGCTACTAGGCAGTAAAACTGACAGCGGAGATCTCTCTGGTCAAACTGTTGAAACTGCGCCCGTTCCCTCAATCGAAATCAAGGATATTAAAGAAGTTTTTTCCTCTTTAGAGGGACGAATTGAACAAGAAGTTCCTTTGATTTCAGCGGTTCGCGTTAAAGGTAAAAGACTTTACGAATACGCTCGTGAAAACGAAGAAGTGGAACTACCCACCCGTTCTATCGATGTTTTGAAATTAGAATTAATTTCTTTTAAAGATAATGTTTTAACTTTTAAAGCAGTCGTTAGTAAAGGGACTTACATTAGAGCTTTAGGCGAAACCATTGCCGAAAAACTAAACACTCTAG
Organism: Erysipelotrichaceae bacterium; assembly: GCA_012837435.1. Taxonomy (GTDB): domain Bacteria; phylum Bacillota_I; class Bacilli_A; order RFN20; family CAG-826; genus RUG14515. Next base: position 10,652 of record DURD01000023.1, on the reverse strand, counting down.
GTCATCTTATTTACTTGAGAAGAACTAAGATATTAGATATGGACGTATCAATGGCAAAGAAGGTTAAAGAAGTCGATGAAAACGATTTAATTCCTACCTGCGACATCTTAAGAAAAGTTATGCCTGTAAAAGTTATCACTCACAAAGAAAACTTAAAAAAAGCTCAACACGGAGGAAAATTATCGCTTAAAATATTCGAAGAAAAGATACCGCTTTTTTGTGTGAGTGATGATAACAATAACTACATCGCTATTTATGAATATTGCGATTTAGGTTATTATAAATGTGTCAGGGGTTACTGCTTTGAAAATCATTAGTTTCTCGATTGAAGACGTCCCAGCGGGCGATAAAGATTTGATTCTCTGTCTCGGTTTTTATGATGGTTTACATTTAGGTCATCAAAAATTAATCAAGGCCGCTTTAAAGGAGGGAGGACCAGTCGGTGTCATGACTTTTGATGTCGCTCCCGCGGTTCTATTAGGAAAAAAAGAAAATTTTAGTTTAACGTCCACTTTTGATAAAGCGGATATTTTAGAAGATATGGGAGTGAAGTATCTCTATCTCATGCATTTCGATGTCCAGACATTAAAAGTGACAAAAGATGAATTTATCCAGAGAGTTTTAAAGCCACTTAATCCCAAGAAGATTTATGTCGGCGAAGATTATAAATTTGGCTTACTCGCAGAAGGGGATGCCCGTTATTTAAAGCAATTTTTTGATGTAGTGGTGATTCCCCTAGAAAAGATAGATTATGCGAAAATATCTTCGAAAAAAATACGAGAATTTGTGGAAAATGGCGAGATGGAAAAAGCCCAATCATATCTCGGCCGTCCTTATCGCATTTGTGGTTTAGTTATCGAAGGCGAGCGCAAAGGAAAGAAACTAGGATTTCCCACTGCTAATCTAGAACTGGAATACCCTTATGTTTTTCCGAAAGAAGGTGTGTATATAGGTTATGCTCATTCCTTGAGACGGAAAAAGAAAGCCCTCATCTCCGTGGGAACTCATCCCACGATTAACCAATTGTTAAAACCGATTATCGAAGTCCACATCATCGATTTTAATGAAAATATATATGGCAAAGTCCTCTCTGTCGATTTTGTCTCTTACATCCGTCCTATTATTCAATTCCCTGAAATAGAAGATTTGAGAAAACAAATAGCAAAAGATGAAGAAGTCGCAAAAAACACTTTGAAATAAATCAAAAAGAATATATCATATTCACGGCGACTTTTTTCTAGGACAAGCGAGTCCCTAACGCTACTCCCGGAAATTAGTTAAGAAAATGTAGGAGGGTATTTCAATGGCCTTAACCAAAGAAAGAAAAGCCGAGATCGTTAAGAAATTCGGCAAAAATGAGAAAGATACGGGCTCCATCCAAGTGCAAGTAGCTTTGTTAACTGAACAAATTAAAAATTTAACCGCTCACTTAAAAGCCAATCACAAAGATGCGGCTAGCAAACGCGGTTTGATGATCCTCGTCGGTCATCGTCGTAATTTGTTAGATTATCTCATTAAAACTGATCGCGATGCTTATCACAAAATCATCATCGAATTAGGTTTGAGAAAATAGTGATTCATCGAGCATGATAAACCGCAGTAGTGCGGTTTTTTCATAGGAAAGTTAGAAAATGGAAAAAGTCGAGTATATTTTAGATTTTTGTAAAGAATTAGGCAAACAGATGATTGTTTGCGGTGCGAATATTGAGCGCGTTGATTTGAGTATCGAACGCATTTGCCATGCTTATGGGTTGCATGATGTCACTTGCGCTAATCTTACCACGCGCATTTCCTTATCCGCAAAAGATGATAAGCAGTATTATGCCCATCGTCAAACTGATGTTCCCTCTCAATCTTTTAATTTAGAAAGATTAAAGAAACTGACTCACTTATCGTATTATGTGAGAGACCATACTCCTGATGTCACTACACTCCGAGATTTATTAAGTGAGATTAAAAGCAATGATTTCCCTTGGTGGATAATCTTAATTGGTTATTTAATTGCTATGATGGCTCTTGGAAGAATTTTTAATGCAGGAATCAGAGAATTATTAGTCATCGAATTAAACACCCTAATGCTTTTTGGTATCAATAAACTGACAAGTAAAATTCAGTTAAGCAAAATTGTCGCTAATTTTATAAGTATGTTTTTATGCAGTGTGATTGCGATGCTTTTATATGCCGCTCATCTCATTGGTAACTTTTATGTCGTAGCGATTACCAACGCATTTTTCCTCATCCCAGGTATTCAAATGATTAACTGTGCCCGAAATCTTTTAAGTGGGAATGAAATGAATGGGATTATAGAATTTTTAAAAGTGATATTCGAAGTGTGTTCGATTGTCGCTGGGGTCGCCGCGGCTTATTTCCTTTTAGAAGGTCTAGTGGGCTATCCGCGTTTTGAAGACAGCATTGTCGTTTCTGAAATTAATTTCGTTAATGCGACTGAATTAGTAGTCTTAAGTCTACTAGTTTCCGCAGGATTTAGCGTGGTTTTCAATATACAAATCAAGGAAATTGTCTTTGCCGCTATCGGGGGGACTATCGTAAGAATCTTCTATATTTTGTTTCAACTCGCTTGGCCAAATTACCGCTTTCTTTATACGATGCTCGCGGCTTTCTGTGCTGCTCTATATAGCGAAATATTAGGGGTTAGTAGAAAAGAACCTTCGACTTTGTTTTTGTATCCTTCGATTATTCCCTTAATTCCTGGAGATTTATTATATTACACTTCCCTAGGCTTAATATGGGGCAATATTGATTTAGTGGGTAGATTTGGACCTGATTTAGGCCTTTCCTTAATCGGGATATCGATTGGGTTTGTCCTTTGTTCCACCGTCGTTCACTATGGTAGAAAAATTAAATTCTTTAAAAAACTTAAAGCGGACAATCATGAATAAAAAACCACCTTTTTTGTTAGTGAAAACATTGTCTTTTGATTCCGATTAATAGTCTTATTAATTGTTTCACAAAAGGGTGGGTTTTTAGTATAATTAATTTTGTTGATAAAAAAGAGGTAAAAAAATGAAAAGAGTATTCGAATTAGAGTTCGAGGGAAAGAAATTTGTCGTTGAAACGGGCGAAATCGCTAAGCAAGCCGATGGGGCGGTGCTGGTGAGATTAAATGATACCGCCATTCTTTCCACCGTTTGTTGTGCTGACAAACCGAAAGAGGGAGATTTTTTCCCATTAACAGTCGGTTATGAAGAAAAGCAATATGCCGTCGGCAAAATTCCTGGCTCCTTCTTAAGAAGAGAAGGTCGTCCAGGGGAACACGCCACCTTAACTGCTAGATTAATTGATCGCCCCATTAGACCGATGTTCTCCGAAGGCTTCCGCAACGAAGTCCAAATCGTCAACACGGTATTGAGTGTTGAACAAGACTGCACTCCGGAAATGACGGCGATGCTAGGTTCATCTTTAGCATTAGGCATTTCTGATATTCCTTTTGATGGCCCGATTGCTGGAGTGTATGTAGGTCGAGTCGACGGTAAATTAATCATCAATCCCACCGTGGAAGAAAGAGCAAAATCTGATATCGATCTAGCGGTCGCTGGGACAATAGAAGCCATCAACATGGTGGAAGCGGGAGCCGATCAAATCAGCGAAGAAGATATGCTCGATGCTTTGATGTTCGGCCACGAGGCTATCAAAAAATTGTGTGAGTGGCAAAAGGAAATCATCCAAGAAGTCGGTGTACCAAAAAGAGAAATTGAATTATATGAATGCGATCCTGAAATCCAAAAAGATGTGACTGATCGCGCAGAAGAAAGGCTTAAAAAAGCTATTTCAATCTTCGATAAATTAGAGAGACAAGATGCCATTAATGCTATTAAAGAAGAAATTATAAACGATTACGAGGCGCGTCATTATGAAGACGAAAAGACCCGCAATAAGGTTTTAGGCATGGTCAATGAAACTCTAGAAGGTCTCATCGCCAAAGAAGTTCGTCGCTTGATTACCGATGAAAAAATTAGACCTGACGGCCGTAAAGTTGATGAAATTCGTCCTCTAGATGCCCAGATTGACTTATTTCCAAGAGTCCATGGTTCTGCGATGTTCACGCGCGGTCAAACACAAGTTATTTCGGTGACGACATTAGGCGCTAAAAGCGATGCGCAAATTATTGAAAACTTAACAGAAGAAGATACGCGTCACTGGATGCATCACTATAACTTTCCGCCCTATTCAGTCGGCGAAATCGGTAGAATGGGTTCTCCAGGTAGAAGAGAAATTGGTCATGGTGCTCTCGGTGAAAGAGCCCTTTCCTATGTCATTCCGAGCGAAGAAGAATTTCCCTACACCATTAGAACGGTCGCGGAAGTCGTCGAATCAAACGGTTCATCATCTCAAGCCTCTATTTGCGCTTCATGTATGTCCCTAATGGCCGCGGGTGTGCCGATTAAAGGTATAGTTTCCGGTATCGCCATGGGTTTAATTTCTTCTGGTCCATTAGATGGCAACCACCCTTATACCATCCTCACCGATATCCAAGGTTTAGAAGATCACTTTGGCGATATGGACTTCAAAGTGGCGGGTACTGAAAAAGGGATCACTGCTTTACAGATGGATATCAAAATTAAAGGAGTGACTCGTCAAGTTTTAAAAGAAGCTTTGGAACAAGCGAACTTCGCTCGAAAGCAAGTTCGTGAAGTGATGGTTGAAGCCATTTCTGAACCGCGTCCCGATGTCGGTAAATACGCTCCCAAGATGGACACTTTCTTTGTCGATGTGGATCGGATTAGAGAAATCATCGGTACGGGTGGCAAAGTTATCAATGAAATCATCGCCCAATGCGATGGAGTCAAAATCGATATCGAAGATAATGGTCAAGTGACTATTTATCACATGGAAAGAGAGACAATTAATAAAGCCAAGAGTCTGATTTTAGATATCATTAGAGAAGCGAAAGTTGGCGAAGTGTATGAAGGCGAAGTCAATCGCGTGGAAGATTACGGAGCGTTTGTGCACTTGTTCGGCAATGTCGATGGGTTGTGTCACGTTTCGCAACTAGGCTATGGCTATATCGATAAAGCGCAAGATGTGGTGAAAGTCGGTGACACTCTCAAAGTGAAAGTTATCGAAATCGATGAAAAAGGCAAAGTGAAAGTTTCTCACAAAGAGTTCAGCGAAAAGCCCGAAGGCTACGAGGAAAGTAAAGAGAGAAAAACTCGTTTTGAACGCCCCTCAAATCGTCCCAACAAATCACCTTTTAGAGGTCCAAAAAACTTCAAGAAATAAAAAAACTTAACTAAAATAATTAGACTCTAGATAGATGATTGATAACTAGAGTCTTTTTTTTCTGAATTCTAACGAGTGCATACCGCATATTGGTATAAATTTTGTCCGCATACCCGGGTGACTACATTTCACTTGACAAGAGCATATTATGAGTAACAACAAGAAAAATTACATAAATTTGTGGCTTTTTTATTCAAATTTTGAAAAAAATTTAAAAACTAATGTGTTGCGACAAATATAATAAACGAATAATAGCCTATCAAATAGATTGAAATAAATAGAGGTATAAAAAGAAGAAGACTAAGCCGGAAATGACGATAGTAAAATAAAATAGGACATATCGTCAGAAAAACAAATACCGAAATTAAGAAGTTAGTAAATAGATGTCCGTCTTGATTGATATTAAATGTCAGCAGCATAACTAACGTCGAAATAAGACAGAAAACAGAAATAAATATATTGCCAAATCTTAGAAAAACATGGTAATTGAAATCACTCTTAAGATAATTAGTTGAAACATTAAAAAACGCCGCGGCTTTTTCAATCTTTTCTTCGTCTTCTTTTTCATCAGATGATTTCGATGAATATTCGCCTATTCTTTTTTCCAAATTCTTTTTAGAAATCAACTTTTGTTTTCTAAGCAATTCTATTCTCTTTGCAATCATAAAAACTTCTCTAAACTTTAACGCTCATGCTTATTCATTCAAATTTAACGTTGTTGTACGATGTTAAACCGGTGTCACTAAGTTCGTTAGCATAAGTGATAAGCCGCTCCTTTCTATTCAAGTTTATCAAACAAAAGGAGGTTGTGACATGTGTAGCAAACCAATTCATAGATATACTTACTTCCACATAAGAATATGAGAAAATATCCGTACAATGAATGTCATTGAGATTGACCCAGTTTTTGGCATCATTTTCAAAACACATTTTGGAATTATAGTAGGCAGAAATATAGAAATTAGAGCAATTAATAATCCTGATTGTATACGATGAAAAATTCTTTCGAACCATCTGCAATATCAAAAACAAATCTTTATCTAAGTGAATTCTTTCCGCTGTGATGCCATTGCAGATTGTGGTACCTATTAAAAAAGAAGAATTTAAATCTGTAAAACTAGGAGCAATGTTGATACCGGCATAATAATAAGCAGCATATACCAATTCCCCACAGTACCAATCATTGCAGTAATAACTAGTTTGTACGTGATTATGTAATTTATAGTCATCGCCTATTTGCTCATCAAGAAAAGCATAAATAAGATTAAATTGATAATCTGTAATTCCTTGATAATATCGATATATTTCAAATTTATTCTCTATTATTCTTTGATCATCCAAATAACCAAATTGAACACCGCTTGAATTATCTATTGCCTCAATCACTTGAATGTAGGTGTTTTGCGATGAAAATTGTGTAACTGGATAATCCAAATCAGTTACAATTCCTACATGATAACAGTGAGATAAATCATTTTCTAAAAAGATATCACCTTTTTGTAATCTATCATAAAAATTAGTGTTGTAGAATGGCACACCGTTTTGAAACCTACTCCCCGAAGTAGGGTTTTCTCTAGAACAGCCTAATTGGAATTTGCCATCAGCGCTGCCAGTATGCAATTCTGAATTGCTTTGAGATTGATTTTTTTCTCCCCGTGAAATAGAACAAATGTAATTGGTAATAGATTCGGAGAAAAAATTAGAGTAGTAATTTTTTTCAAACTCTTCAAAAGCATAGTTTGTGATTCTGTCATTTTGATTCAAATAATCAATGTAATACTCGAACATAATTTCCCTATATAATTCTATTTTTTCAACATTCTGAAAATCCATAAATTTGTTTTTTTGTAGAGTGCTATTTTTTCACTCATCAATGGTAGCGACAGCACCAATAAAGCGGTACTCAATACGGAAATAATGTTCATTTTTTAGTTTTCTCAATTATAAATTACATTTATTATACCGTAATTGACTGCGAACTGATAAACTAAATGCAACTTTTTTATAGGGGGAAACTGCATTTAGTAAGTTGTTTTTGTTATGAAATGAACCGCCTTTTTATCATAGATTTATTAATATTTCATAAGGAAAAGATTCCCAAATGCAGTTTTGAGAATCATATTTCTTGCATTTAGTCTGACAAATTGTCGTTTCCCCTTATAAATCTGTCAAGTAACATATTCAATAATATGTGATTTAACTTTGATTTTTTAGTATCATTATTCATAGAATGAATTGGACTAAAAATCAATGAATGAAATATCTGACATCTTAATTATCGGAGCAGGCGTCGTCGGAGCGATGATTGCTAGAACTTTAAGTCAATATGTTTTAAAGGTGGTAGTGGTCGATAAAAGCAATGATGCCGGCAATGCCACCAGCAGCGCCAATAGCGCGATCATCCACAGTGGTTATGACCCCGAACCTGGTTCAAACAAGGCTAAGTTTAATGTTTTAGGGAATCGAATGTTTCCCGAAATTGCTAAACAACTCGATGTTCCTTTTGTGAAGTGTGGCTCATTAACGGTCGCTTTAGAAGATGAACAACTAGAAATGCTAGAACAGTTAAAGAAGCGAGCTTCTATTAATGGAGTGGCCGTGGAACTTCTTAGCCCAGAAGAGGCCTTAAAAAGGGAACCTAATCTCAATCCGATGATAAAAGGAGCGCTCTACACGAAAGAGGCGGGAATTATCGATCCCTTTAATTTTGTCATCCATGCGATGGAAAACGCTATCGATAACGGCGTGACTTTTTTAAGAAATCATGAAGTTTTAGAAATAAAAAAAGAAAATGATAATTATAAAGTCATTACCAATAAAGGAACTTTAAAGACTAAAATCGTCATAAATGCTGCGGGAATAAATGCTGATTTAATCGCAAAAATGGTGGAAGAGATCGATTGGTCGATTACTCCTAGAAAGGGCGAATATTTCGTCTTAGACCATTATGCCCCTAACTTAGTGAAGTCGACTATTTTTCCTTTGCCGAGCAAAAAAGGGAAAGGTGTTTTAGTAAGCCAGACGACCTCTGGAAATTATATTCTCGGACCTTCGAGTGAATTTACTACTCGAGAAGATCTTTCTACCGATTCTTTAACATTAAATAATGTTAAAAATACAGCGCTCAGCCTAGTGCCTTCCATCCCTTTTAAGGAGACGATTAGAATTTTTTCTGGCTTACGAGCGACTTGTACAAAAGATGATTTTATCATCGAATATAGCAAAAAAGATCGACATTTCATCCACGTTGCCGGTATTGAATCTCCTGGTTTTGTTTCTTCTCCCGCCATCGCTGAATACGTCGTCAATGATTTAATTAAACCTTTGATTCCATTAAATAAAAAGGCTAATTTTAACCCTTATGTCAAAAAATATCCTCGTTTAGCGGAGATGAGCAAAGATGAAAGAAACAAACTGATAAAAGCTAATCCTGATTTTGGCAAAATGATTTGCAATTGTGAAAAGATTTCTCTAGGAGAAATAAAGGAGGCTTTGTCTAGAAGTTGTCCACCGGTAAGCATCAAAGGAATTAAAAGAAGAGTCAGAGCGGGATTCGGTAAGTGTCAAGGAGGCTTTTGCCAACCTAAAGTTTTGTTGATTTTAGCAAAACACTACCATCTTTCACCTTCTGAAGTTTTATACGATGAAGAAGGAAGTTATGTGATTGACCATCAAATCAGGGAGGGATTATAGCGATGCGGGAAATATCTCTACTTGTCATTGGTGGTGGAGCGGCGGGTTTAGCCGCGGCTATCGAAGCTAAGAAAAACGGAATTGATGATTTGTTAATCGTGGAAAAAGAAGGCTATTTAGGGGGCATTTTACATCAATGTATCCACAGTGGCTTTGGTTTAACAGAATTTAAAGAAGAACTAACTGGTCCAGAATATTTAGAAAGATTTGTCGAACAAGCGAGGGATTTGAACATCCCTTATAAATTAAATACTCAAGTCGTCGATATCAGTAGAGAAAAAGTCGTTTCGCTCACAAATGAAGAAGAAGGTTTCATGCTTTTAAAAGCCCACGCTATCATCTTTGCGACTGGTTGTTATGAAAGAAATGCTGGATCGATTAGGTTACCAGGAGATCGCCCCAGTGGCATTATGACCGCGGGCACCGCTCAGAGGTATTTAAATATCCATGGTTTAATGGTCGGTAAAAAAATCGTTATCTTAGGGAGCGGAGACATCGGTTTAATCATGGCGAGACGCTTAACTTTGGAAGGCGCTAAAGTGATTTGTGTTAGCGAAATTATGCCTTATAGCAACGGTTTAAATCGCAACATTGTCCAGTGTTTAGATGACTACAATATCCCCTTATATCTCTCGCGTACCGTTTCTAAAGTCGTCGGTAAAAATCGTTTAGAAAAGGTAATTTTAAGCGCTGTGGATAAAAACCTACAAATTATTAAAGGGACTGAGATGGAAATCGAGTGTGATACCTTGATTCTATCAGTAGGATTGAGCCCTTACATTTCCTTACTTAACAAGATTAATTGTCCCGTCTCCTCTGCGAGATGGGTGGAAGTCAATCAATATATGGAAACTCGCTTATCGGGAATCTTTATTTGCGGCAATAGTTTGCACGTCCATGATGTCGTGGATTTTGTGAGCGATGAGGCCCGTTTAGCCGGGCGTTCCGCTGCTTTATATTTGCAAGGTAAAATCAAACAAAAATCCTCTTTTGTTAATGTGGAGCCAGGAAAAGGAATTTCCTATGTGTTACCACAGTTCATCGCTCTAGATAGTTTAGAAGATGTCACTTTTAAATTTCGAGTGAGACAACCGATAAAAGATCAAGTGCTATGGGTAAAAAGCGGAGAGGTTATACTCGCTAAATCGTTTAAATCCGCTTTGATTCCTAGCGAGATGGTCATGATTAAAATTCCGAAAGACAAACTAAAAGATGTTAAAGAAGAAATTACCCTCTATTTGGAGGATCGTTAAATGAAAGAATTAGTGTGTATCGTCTGCCCTAGAGGTTGTTTATTACGGGTTGATGATGACTTAAATGTCACGGGAGCTTTTTGTCCGCGGGGAAAACAATACGCAATCAGAGAAATTACCAATCCCGTTCGCGATATCGCTTCCTCTATTCGCGTCAATAATCGTCCTTTTACTCTGGCGTCGGTCAAAACTTCTAAGCCGGTTCCCAAAGATAAAATATTCGATGTCATGGATGAAATTGCTAAATTGAGCGTGGACGCTCCGACAACCATCGGTCAAGTCGTCAAACAAAATGTTCTAGGATTATCTATCGATATCATCATTACCAAAAAGATAGATTTGTACTAATTCAAATGATGTGAGACTAAATTAAAGATTAAAATAGAGTCCTTGCTTATAATTAATTTAACCACAAATTAATAAGGAGGACTCCATGGATATTGTATCACACGAAAGAAATTATAT
>DURD01000022.1 GCA_012837435.1 Erysipelotrichaceae bacterium | reverse complement strand
ATATAATTTCTTTCGTGTGATACAATATCCATGGAGTCCTCCTTATTAATTTGTGGTTAAATTAATTATAAGCAAGGACTCTATTTTAATCTTTAATTTAGTCTCACATCATTTGAATTAGTACATAATTATATACAAATTAAGTTGCAAATATAAAGCATTTTAGTAGAATAAAAACAGTTGGTCCGGAGGAATAAAAATGAATATATTTATCAATATATTGGTCGCTGTCATCTGTTTAGTTTTTGGTTATTTAATGGGAAGCACAAATATCTCAATTCCTATTGGAAAAATCATTTTTAAGCAAGATCCACGCGATTATGCCTCTAAAAATTGTGGAGCCACTAACTGCGGCAGAATATGGGGAAAGAAGTATTTTTTCATCGTTTTCTTCTTCGATGTTTTTAAAACTATCGCTCCTTTATACATCTGTTGGGCAGTTCTAACTTTTGCACCCATGAATAACGGGATGCCCTTATTACCGAGTGCTTATGAGATGCACACCGCGGATATTTCTTCGTATGTCATTCAGTGGCCCGTCTATTGGTTAGCTTCTGTCGGTTCATTATTTGGAAGTGTCTATCCACTATTCACTGGTTTTAGAGGAGGCAAAGCGGCCTCTAACGTGATAGGTTTAGCATTGGCGACCAACTGGGTTTTATCAGTAACAAGCATCGTCACTTTCTTGACTACATTATTTAAGACAAAATATGTTTCTCTCTCCTCGATAATGACGGGGGTGGTTAATTTTGTTTTTGTTTGGGTCTTATCAGCTTTAATCACTTTTAGAGTTATGCCTGATAATTTAATATTCTTGTTCCAATGGGGACCTTTGCTTTACTGCAATTATGTCTATGCGATTGTGATGAGCGTTGAAATCATTGTTATGATTGCTAGACACCACGAAAATATCAAGCGTTTATTGGCAGGCAACGAAAGAAAAGTAAGCTGGATAAAAAGTAAAAAATAAGTATATTTTTAGTAGTATAGAATACTTTGTATTCTTGGATTAAAAAAGCACTCATCGACGAGTGCTTTTGTTACGGTTTTTTTAACGGTGTTCGTTCATGCTGCGCATCACTTCTCTGATTTGCTTTTCACTAGCGGTACGCCCCATGCTTTTGAACATTGCTCGAATCATTTTTTCATTGATTGGGGGGTTTTCTTTAATTTGTTTTTGGAACAAATATCTCGTTATAAAGAAACCAGCAGCGCCACCACCGAGGAGCGCGAGGATGAGATATAAAACGAATTGCCAGATTTGAATTTCCATCATTGGTACATTTACCTCCTATTAGGCTCTTCCATCATATTCGCCAGTATCTGTGCGAACCAAAACTACTTCGCCTTCTTCGATAAATAGAGGGACTTTTACCACTAGCCCTGTTTCTAATGTAGCGGGTTTAGTGGGTTTATTAACAGTATCGCCTCTGATGCCGGGATCGCATTCTACAATCTTTAAAGGCACTTTAGCAGGAAGATTGACACCGAGAATTTCTCCCTCATAAGAGATGATTTCTACTACTTCTTCCCCTTTTAAAAATTGTTTCTCCCAAGTGAGATGAGAATTGGGGATTTCGATCTGTTCATAGTTGTCTTGATCCATGAACACCGAAAAATCACCATTATCGTAAAGAAACTGCATTTGTCTTTTGTCAAGACGAACGTTATCAACTAGATAACCAGAGTTGCGAGCGATTTCATTTATCGTACCCGTTCTGAGGTTTTTGACTTTGACTTTAGCCACCATTTTTCTCATCGCGGTCTTATTGAGTAAAATATCTAATACTTGATACAAATTGCCTTCATCAATGAAATAGTTGCCTGGTCTTAATTCTGTAACATTAATCATACTTATATTCCTTTCAGCTATACTTGAATATTGTAGCAAATATTCATCGTCTAATGAAGGGGTTTAGAAGTAGTTCTTCACCGATTGTCGAACTTTTACCATGCCCCGCATAAATCTTGGTTTTTTTAGGTAAAACTAATATCTTTGATAACGACTTTTCTAATTCGCGAGGTTGAGAACTAGGTAGATCGCACCTTCCCACAGAGTATTGCAAAATAAAGTCTCCAGTAAAAAGAAGATGGCTATCTCTTAGATAATAACAAACCGAACCAGAAGTATGATACGGTGTTTCTATTACCTCGATGTCTTCTTTTAATAGGCGCAATACTTCCTTATCGGCGACCGTTTGATAATCGATTTCTAGAATAACGGGGTTACCGAGAAACATCGAACAATTTTGATAAGGGTCTTTTAATTTGTCGGCATCATAAAAACCGATGTAAAGCGGAACGTTATAATGTGAGACAAGTATTTCCGCTCCTTTTATGTGGTCGACATGTCCGTGAGTAATGAAGATGGCTTTGAGATTGAGACTATTTTTATCGATAAAATTAACGACGCTGAGGTTATTGTTTGAAGGATCGATGACCACGCAATTATTATCGTCGTCGCTTAAAACATACGTATTAGCGTATAAGTCATCGAGATCTTCATAGGTAAAGGTCGTTACTTTAATCATTTAGTTACAAAAAAAATAGGCGGTGCCTATTATTTCTTTTTCTCACGATGAAGAGTCACTTTTCTGCAGACATTACAATATTTTTTCTGTTCCAAGCGTTCGGGGTTCTTCTTTTTATTTTTAGACGTAAGATAATTTTCTTCGCCGCATTCTGTGCATTTCAGCGTAAATGAGATTCTATCATCTTTCTTTGCCATTTGGTTTTCTCCTTCAAAGCCGCTCACATATCTTACCACAGGTAAACCTTAATGCAAATATATTTTTAAAATACTTAGCTTGTGGTTTATACTGATGTTATGAAACGCGAAAAAACTAGACAAGTTAAAATTGGCAAAATATTGATCGGTGGACAAAATAGGGTTTTAATCCAGTCGATGTGTAAACATAAGACTTCAAACTGGGAAGAAGTTGTCGAAGAAATCAATGAATGCGCAAAATTAGGCGCCGATTTAATGCGGGTTTCTGTTTTAGATGAGGAAGATGCTGTTTCAATAAAAGAAATCAAAAAGCACATAAGTATTCCTCTAGTGGCCGATATCCATTTCGATGGACGTTTGGCTCTATTAGCCATTGAGAATGGCGTGGATAAAATCAGATTAAACCCCGGTAACATCAAGGATGAAAGTGTTATTAAAAAAATTGTTTTGGCCGCGAAAGAAAATCGAGTAGCGATTCGCGTAGGCGCTAATTCAGGATCGGTAAATAGCGAAGTGGAGGCTCTGCCTCTCTCTCTAGCGGAAAAATTACTGCTTTCCGTAAAAAAACAAATTGATATTTTAGAAAAATACGATTTTTACAATATCGTGGTATCTTTAAAAGCCAGCAATGTCAAAGAAACAATCAGCGCTTATCGTTTAGCAAGTAAAAGCTTGCCATATCCTTTACATATTGGTCTTACAGAAGCGGGGCCAAAAGATATTTCTTTAGTGAGAAGTGTCGCCGGTTTAGCTCCTCTTCTACTCGAAGGAATCGGTGATACCATCCGCATTTCCATTACGGGTGATGCCCGAGATGAGGTGCGAGCCGCGAAAAGGTTATTACACGATTGCGGACTATATGATAATTACCCTACTTTAATTTCATGCCCTACCTGTGGAAGGACGCAAGTTGACGTCCGTCCGTTGGGCGCAAAAATCTTTTCTTATCTTGAAGAAAATAATATTCCTCTAGCCGTCGCGGTGATGGGTTGCGTAGTCAATGGTCCTGGCGAAGCCAAAAACGCTGATATCGGGATCGCGGGAGGAAAAGGTCAATACGTTATCTTTAAAAAAGGTGTCGCTATAAAAAAAGTGTCAGAAGAAGAAGCTTATGACACGATGATTCGAGAAATTGAAAGTTTGCGTTAAATTTTCTCTTTCCAGTTTTCGATATATTTTTCATCCCTCAGCATTTGAATTTCTAAGGCGTAGGGAGGTTTTTTGTCTACATAAGGAGTTTCTAAAATTTTTGGGACATCTTTTAAAAGAGGATGATTAGCGATAGCGCATAACGTCTCAAAACCAATTTCTCCATAACCGAGATTCTCATGGCGATCCTTATTGGAACCTCTGACATTCTTGGAATCGTTGAGATGGACCACTAATAAGCGATTTAATCCGATAATTTCATCAAATTCTTTAAGCAAACCATCGATATCGTGCACATCATAACCAAAATCATTCATGTGACACGTGTCGATACAAACACCGAGACGCTCTGGATAATCGCATAAATCGATAATTTTTTTGAGGCTGGCAAAGGATGTGCCGATTTCGCTGCCTTTTCCCGCCATAGTTTCAAGAGCGATTTTCACCTCGGTCCCATCATTTTGAAAAACTTGATTTAACGAAGAAACCAGAGTTTGTATTGCTAGGTCTTCTCCAGCGCCTAAGTGATTGCCTGGGTGTAAAACAAACGTTCTAGCGCCAAAAGCCGCGGTTCTTTGTAGTTCAGTCGTAATCATTTCGATTGAAGCCGCTAATAGGTCTTGACGAACCGTATTGGCGAGATTGACGATGTAAGGAGCGTGGACCACTATGTAATTTTCATCCATTCCGTGTTCTTTCAGTAAAGCGCGACCTTCTTCAATCTTTAATTCCTTTAGGGGTTTGCGATAAGAATTTTGAGGCGCTCCTGTATAAAACATCAATGTCGAAGCATTATAAGAAATAGCTTCCTTCACGCTACCTAGATAGTAATCGGGAGCATTCATCGATACGTGTGAACCAATTAATAAATCTTTTGCCATACTAAATAATTTTAACAGATTTAATTGTAACTCTATCTAAAGGCCGGTCTAGATAGTTGGTTTTAACAGACGCAATGGCGTCGACTACTTCCATGCCTTTGACTACTCGACCAAAAGCGGCATATTGTCCATCGAGATGAGGAGCATCCTCGTGCACGATAAAAAATTGACTGCCAGCGGAATCATACTCTCTCGATCTCGCCATCGAAATAGTCCCTCTTAAGTGTTTTAAAGGGTTATTAACACCATTAGCGGCAAATTCACCTTTAATCGCATATCCGGGACCACCGGTACCGTTTCCTTTAGGACAACCTCCTTGAATCATAAAACCTTTGATGACGCGATGAAAAGATAAGCCATTATAAAAACCTTTTTTGGCTAAACTTACAAAATTATCAACGCTCAAAGGAGCGTGCTCTTCATCTAAGGCTATTTCGATTATTCCGAACGGATTTATTTCAATAATTGCTTTCATAATTTTAATTCCTTTATATCTTAGATATATAACTACTATTTTAATACCATTTTTCTACTTATATAACTTCAGGTAATTTTTGATAATCCACCGTTAAAATATTCAAAGAAGGATCGATTTCTAGCAGTATTTTTTTCATTTGAGGCATAAAAATCTTTTCGACTTCATGAGGAATATCTAAATAATTGAAATTCTCATTTACCATGGCCCTTCTAATATGGTGAGGGGCATCGCCAGAAATATAGATGTCGCATCCTTCCTCTTTTGCAATTGGCCAATATTTAGATCCTCCTCCGCCGATAATACCGACTTTTTTTATCATGGGGCGCCCATTAGTGAGCAATAACCCATAGTCCATACCGAGTTTTGTCTTGGCGTAGTTAGCAAATTGTCGAATAGGCATTTCTTCTTTTAGATAGCCGATACGCATCATGCTTTCTCCTACTGGAGAATAAACATTACCTAGCTCTAATGCTTCCGCTAGTGCGTCATTCATTCCGTCTTTACCCCTATCAAAATTAGTGTGGTAGCTATATACTGGTATACCTAAATCATCAACCTTCTGGCATAGCGCCTCTTTAGACTTGTCTAATTTAAAAACTTTGAACTTACTTCCATAGATAAAAGGATGATGAGTGATGATTATATCTGGCTTTTTCTCTTCGATGAAGGGCAGGACTTGCCAATCAAAATCTAGGCACAAGACAATGTTATGGATTTCTTCTGGCAATTTTCCTGTCATCAAACCCACAAAATCCCCTTCCTTTTTCGCATAGCGTTTTGGAAACTTTTTTGCTAATTTCAATAGTAATTGTCTTGTTTTCATAGGTATCTTTTTAATCGGTGTTTTTCATCATTGAGAGAATTGATTCGTTCTTTAGGCAAACTTCCTTTCGCGATAATCGATTCAATCTCGCTGATGCGGTTTTGATATTTTTCTTTGAAGACAGCGGATTTTTCTTGTCTTAGAAATGGACCAAACTCCAAATCTTCATCGCTGATAATCGCACTATCGGCTCTGATGAATTTGATGATTTCGTAGAAAATATTGTTTTCTTTTACAATCTTTTCATCGGCGATAGCGTAACCTATCGAACAGAGATGCCTTCTAACATTTGGAATAGCGCTGTGAGCATCGACGATAATGGTTTTAATTCTCAACAATTTTCTCGGATGCTTTTTTAAGATGTTGACGATGTTTAAACCGCCCATCCCAGCGATGATTAAAGTATCGACGACGGAAGGCAAATCCTCGAGGCCGTCGCTAAGGAGCGGTATAATCCTATCGATGACCCCTGCTTTAATCAGATTTGTTTTTAGTTTTTCGTAAGGCCCTTCCTTGTTCTCGACGGCATAGCCTTTTTCTATTTTACCGCTCTCTAAAAGAGCCATCATCAATTTTCCATGATCGCTGCCGATATCCGCGGGTAGGCATTTGGGTACTAAATCGTGAATAGTACGCAAGCGTTTAGATAGTTTTACCATTAGAGTTTTTCCTTGTAATCGCCTAGTCTTTTTGAACGAGTGGGATGGCGGAGTTTTTTAATGGCCTTGGCTTCGATCTGTCTAATTCTCTCGCGAGTGACGCCGAATTCACGGCCTACTTCTTCTAAAGTTCTAGGGCGATTGTCATCTAAACCATAACGCAGACGAATGACTCTTTCTTCGCGATCGCTCAAATCTTTCAAAATGGCATACAATTCTTCTTTTAAAAGTTGTCTAGTCGTATAGTCGACAGGAGATTCGCTCTCTTTGTCTTCGATAAAATCTCCGAGGTGAGAATCGTCTTCTTCGCCGATAGGTGTTTCTAAAGAAACAGGTTCCATCGCAATTCTCTGAATTTCTCTAATTCTCTTCGGTGATAACTCCCCATTCATCACATCGCTGATTTCCTCAGCGGTGGGTTCGCGACCCAATTCTTGGATCAACTGTCTTTGAATACGAGTCATTTTATTAATGGTTTCCACCATGTGGACAGGGATGCGGATAGTGCGAGCTTGGTCGGCGATGGCACGAGTGATAGCTTGACGAATCCACCATGTGGCGTAAGTTGAAAACTTGTAGCCTTTTGTATAATCGAATTTATCGACCGCTTTCATCAAACCGAGATTGCCTTCTTGAATTAAATCAAGCAAAAGCATACCGCGGCCCACGTAGTGTTTGGCAATGTTCACTACCAATCTCAAGTTGGCATTAATCAGCGTTTGTTTAGCCTCTTCATCGCCCTCTAAAATCTTTTTAGCAAGAATGGGCTCTTCGTGAGGTTTTAGTAAAGAGTATTTTCCGATTTCTTTTAGATACATCTTCACCGAATCGTTAACTTTGACATCGCTGCTCGTATAATCGATATTGACGTCTTCTTCTTCCTCTTCTTCTTCCTCTTCATCTACTTTGCCTCTGACTTCTTCAAAAAAATCAGCGTCGTCAGTATCATCTTCTAAATTCAATTTGCTCTCATCAAACTCTTCATCAAACTCTTCTTCCTCTTCATCTGAAATGACTTCAACGCCTTTTTCTCTGAAAAAATCCATCAACTCATTGACAGTATCGTCGTCAACTTCAAAAGAACTGAGCGCATCATAAACATCACTCTGATCGATACTGCCGGTCGATTTTGCTTTTTTGAGAAGGTTATTTTTAATATCGTCAAGAGAAAGGATTTCACCATCCTCATTGTAGATTGTTTTGGTGGTTTTCTTTTTCTCGAAAGATAATTTGGGTGTGCTGACCCCTCCTTCGCTGATTTTGGGTCGACCTCTCTTTTTTGGTTTTTTGGTTTCGACCTCGTTTTTATCTAACTTTTTTCTTCCCATAAATCAATGCCCCTTTCATTAATTTTTGTTCGTTTTTAATACCGTTATTTATTGCGCATCTTCCGACGGTTGTAATCCGAGATGATGCGCGCTTGTTCAAGCGGATCCTTGTTTTCGATAGACTGTTCGAGCAAATCCTTTTCAAAAATGCGTTCTCTTTCTTGTTTAATAACTTGTTCCAGATTGTTGAGCAACTGATCGTCGCAAACTTTTGGATGATTTCTTTCTAGGTATAGTTCGGTAATTTGATTGATCATCGCTTCTTTGTCTTTTAAATCGCTATTTTCTAAAGAAGAAATTAGATCAGTCGGCACAAAGTTTTCATTGTTCTGTGCATATTCGATGAGAAAATTAGCAATCAGCCGGTAGGTGGAATCATAGAAACCATCGATATTTCCCTCATAAAAGGCCACAGCGTGCTTATTCTTTAGCATCTGGTATAAAAGTTCACGCTCGGCGATATTGAGCCGACGGAGGATTTTTCTTTCAGGATGATGTTCCATAATCACGGAACGATAATCTCTTATCTCAGGCTTTGTCTTAGCGGTTTTCAAAATGTTCCTAATCGCTTCGGAGGTATAGCCCGTGATATTGGCAAGTTTATTAATGTAACTATCTAGTTCTAGTTGCGAACGAATCGATAACAAGATAGGAACAAATTCCTGGATGAGTTGCGTTTTTTGTTCAGTAGTTTGCAAGGGATTAGTATTCTGAAAATAGTTCAAAACAAAATCGACATAGGGTATCAACTTGTTGAGATAGGCATTTAGCGCCCTTTCACCCTCAGTATTAAGAATCTCATCTGGATCTTTATTGTTGTTTTGACTATCGACAATTCGAACGTTGATACTGTTTTTAACTAGAGTTTCGGCGATGTTCATCGAAGCTTTTTGACCAGCGAGATCGCCGTCGAGACATAATCTTACTTCTACACCTAGCGCTCGGAGGAGGCGAATGTGCTCTTCACTCAGCGCCGTCCCCATCATCGCTACACAGGCTTCAATGTTGATGCGATATAGGGCGTAGACATCCATAAATCCTTCCAAAACATAGACGTAGCCAGCGATACGCGCTTTTTCTTTCGCATTATGGTAGTTATAAAGAATATCTGATTTGTGAAACAAATAAGTTTCTGGAGAATTGACATATTTTGCCTCAGGACCCTCTCCCAATCTACGAGCCGAATAACCGACCACTTCGCCGTTGATATCGCTGATGGGAAAAATTACTCTTCCCTGATTGCGGTCGGAAAAAGTGCCGCTTTTAGAAGAAGCGATGCCCACATCTTCAATCGTTTTGACCGAATGACCTTTTTCGAGTAAAAATCGACAAGTAGCTTCGCCATCTTTATAAGCGTAGCCGAGTAAGAATTTACTTCTTATCTCCGCATCTAACTTGCGAGAATTAAAATAATCTAGCCCTTCTTTTCCTTCTGGAGAATTGAGAGCATATTGGTAATAAACCGTTAAATCATGTAGACATTTAGTAAGGGGAACCCGTTTTGGATCGATGACTTTCGATTCGACAATACCTTCAAGTCGATCATCGTGATAGTTGCAGATTTCCGCGACCTTTTTTAAAGCTTCTCTCGTCGATAGATGCGCGTACTTTTTAACAAAACTAATCGCGTTACCGCTCGTTCCACAGACAAAACATTTGAAAATTTGTAATTTAGGAGAAATGTGCATCGAAGGATTGGTATCATCGTGGAAAGGACATTTAGCTACATAGCTTTTACCTTTTCTAATCACGGGCAAATAAGCCGAGACCACTTTGACGATATCTCCATGCTTTAATACGTCTTTATATAAACTATCATCAAATACTTTATAATTCATTATAACTCTACTATTTATCTACTATTTCTTTACTATTTTAGAAAAATACTTTTTCTTTTAAATATTCTTTTAAATCTTCAATCGGCAAGCGGATTTGTTCCATAGAATCGCGTTCGCGAATCGTCACAGTCCCATCTTCCATCGTTTCAAAATCTATCGTGATGCAGTACGGTGTTCCCACCGCGTCTTGACGACGATAACGTTTACCGATACTTCCCGTATCATCATAGATAACATTAAAACACTTGCGTAAACCCTCTTCGACTTCTCGAGCTTTTTCTTCCAATTTTTTGGATAGAGGTAAGATGGCGGCTTTAATCGGGGCGACCGCGGGTTTCAAACGCATGACTATGCGCGTATCCTCACCATTGACGATTTCTTCATCGTAAGCATCGCACAAGGTCATCAAAACTAAACGATCTAAACCCACGGAAGGTTCGATGCAATAAGGAACATATCTCTCATTAGTTTCAGAATCAAAATAATCGAGGGTTTCGCCGCTATATGCAGCATGGCGTTTTAAGTCATAATCCGTGCGATCGGCAATTCCCCAAATTTCTCCCCATCCAAAGGGGAAAAGATATTCGATGTCAGTGGTAGCTTCGCTATAAAAAGCCAGTTCAGCTTTTTCGTGGTCGCGATAACGAAGATTTTCCTTATTTATTCCCAAGGAAACGACAAAATCTAAACAATATTGCTTCCAATAATCAAACCATTTCAAGTTTTCACCTGGTTTGCAGAAAAATTCCATTTCCATCTGATCGAATTCTCTCGTGCGGAATGTCAGTTGTCCGGGAGTAATTTCGTTTCTAAAGGCGCGCCCCACGTTACAAATACCGATTGGTAATTTTCGACGGGTAGAGCGCAAAACATTTTTAAAGTTGACGAACACCCCTTGAGCGGTTTCTGGCCTTAAATATACCGTAGATTTATTATCTTCTGTCACACCCACATGGGTTTTAAACATCATATTAAACTGACGAATATCTGTGAAATCTTCACTGCCGCAATTTGGGCATTCGACATGATTTTCGCGAATATAAGCCATCATCTGTTCATTAGTCATGCTGTTGATGGGAGCCTCAGGAAATTTCTTTTCGATGAGTTGATCCGCTCTAAAACGCTGTTTACAGCGTTTACAATCAATTAAAGGATCGTTGAACGTCGTCACATGTCCAGTGGCTTCCCAGACTTTGGGGTTCATCAAAATCGCCGCATCAATTCCGACATTGGTACGGCTTTCTTGGACAAATTTCTTCCACCACATTTGGCGAATATTCTGTTTAATTTCACTTCCTAGAGGACCATAATCCCAAGTGTTGCTTAATCCTCCGTAGATTTCTGAACCTTGGAAATAAAAGCCTGACACTATGAAATGATTGCTCAATTTATCAAATTCAAATTTATTCATAGAATACCTCTTAAAATTGTCACACGTACGAAAAATATGATATATTTTTGATGAATTGTTGTCAACCTATTATAAGTGTGATTTGTCTCAAAATCAATCGACTAAAAGACGGATGTTTTTAAAGCGGTATCCAAAGGCTTCTTGAATAAATTCAAGAAATTTATTAAATAGCCTTTGAGCGTCACCATGGCTATACTGCGTTGAAACTAAAGAGTAATCACGAGAATTAAATATTTTTCTCACCAGAACCATTTGCTCTTTAGTAAAGACCCGTTCCATTCCTTCATAATAGCAATCCTCACAAACAAAACCCCCATCGACAAAGGAAAAGGCCACAATATTCTTTTTCTTACCGCAATTTATGCATTGGTTGACTTCTAATTCAAAGCCTCCGATGCGGATGGCGTGGCTCATAAAGATAAGTAGAGTCATGAGCCAGTCGTTAGTTTTTCTTAAGGCGATAATTCCTTCTTCTAAAAAGGGAAACATCCGGTGTTTTTCTTCATCAGGAAAAAGATGCATCATCATTTCGTTCATCAAGAGAAGAGAACCTAAATACTTCGAATCCATCTCAACTTTTAAGGGAGTAAATAGTTGCTTTGAGCTATTTAAAATCGGATATTTAAAATTGCCCTCCACTAATTCGATGTCGACAATCGTTAAAGGGTTATTCAAAATGCTATTTTTACTTTTCGGATTATAGATTCCTCTTGCTAAAAAAGTGATGAGTTGATTTTCCGCCACCGCGGTAACAATCGCATCTTTTTCTTTATATTGGTTGATAGTTAGAACGATAATTTTCATTTTTGACTTTTATATTTATAGCCGTATTGTTGCAAAGCGGCTTCTTTATTGCGCCAATCGGGATTTACCTTGACCTCTAAATCTAAAAAGACGTGTTTTCCTAAGAGTTTTTCAATATCTAGACGAGCTTTCGCGCCAATTTCTTTAATTCTTTTACCACCAGAGCCGATAACAATACCTTTTTGGCTCTCCTTTTCGACGATAATCGAGGCCACAATCTGGATTGGTTTCTTTTCCCAATCAATACTTTCCATATATACGGCGATGGAATGCGGCACTTCTTGTCTCAGTTGTGTTAAAATCTTTTCCCGGATAATTTCTTTAATTTGGAACACTACATCTTTATCGGTAATCATATCTTTAGGATAAAAGGCTGGCCCTTCTGGTAAAATATCCAATAAATTTTTAATAATTTCATCGATATTAAAACCATCTTTTGCGACAGTATCGATAAAAATCGCTTCCTTAAAGTATTCGCGATAAATCTTTTTTAATTCGATAGTTTTATCGAGTCTTGCTAGATCGATTTTATTAAAAACTATGATTAGAGGCGTATGGTGAATGTTTAAATGTTCAATGAGATACTGATCTCCGCGGCCAAATGGCTGAGAAGCATCGACCACTAGGAGAGAAGCTTCGACGTTGTGCGCGGCACTAAAAGCCATATTGTTCATTTCCTGACCTAATTGTCGCAAAGGTTTATGAATTCCTGGTGTATCTAAAAAGACAATTTGTGCTTCTTCAGAGTGGTAAATGCCTATGATTCTATTTCTCGTGGTTTGAGATTTTTCAGTGACGATTGAAACACGGTGATTTACCAAGCGATTCATCAGCGTCGATTTACCGACATTAGGGCGACCTAAAATAGCGACGAAACCCGATTTCATTTTTTTAGATCCTCGCTAGAAAAAGCATAGGGAAGTAATTGAGAAATATCGGTTTCTATCACTGAACCTTCGACATTGGCTAAATATATTTTTCCCTCCGCGGGGAATAGTTCACTAAAAACTTGACGGCAAGCTCCACACATGGCGCAGGCTCGAGGGGTGTCGGCCACCACGGCTAACGCTAAGAAATCTTCTTTTTTATAGCCGTGCATCAAAGCGTTATATAAAGCGTTGCGCTCGGCGCACATCGAAAGAGAATAAGAAGAATTTTCGATATTCGCGCCATAAAACACTTGACCATCTTTACATAGTAAAGCGGAACCGACAGCAAAATTTGAATAAGGGCAGTAAGACCATTTTCTTGCTTCTTTAGCTTTTTCGATTAATTCTTGGACATTCATAAAACACCTGATGGCAAGATTTCGTCTTGCAAAGAAAACATGACTTTTTCATCTTTTTCTGTCGTGTGGTCATAGCCAAGAAGATGCAATAATCCATGGACGAAAAGGAATTTTAATTCTCTATCGAGGCTATGACCGTAACTCTGGGCTTGCCTTTTGGCTTGATCTAAAGAGATGTAGATTTCACCGAGAACGACATTTGTGCCAGAGTGGAGAACTTTATCCTTATCACTACTGTCATCAATAAAGGCGAAAGATATGACATCAGTGGGACGATCGATATGACGATAGGTGCAATTTATTTTTTGAATAAAGTCGTTATCAACGAGAGTCACACTGAGAAAAGGATTAAAGTTCAAGGCTAAATGCTCTAAAGTCTTTTTTAGTAATTTTTCGTATGTTTCTCGATAGTGATTAAACGATTCATCGCACGAATTAAAGTCAAGTTCCATGCGATAATCATATCATTATCTAGCGGTTATTACTAATTATTTCATCTTTTGATGAATCATGTTGTTTACTCGCGCCTTGTTCCCTAAATTTTCTTCCATTCGATAGTCATAAGAAAATAAGGGGGTCAAGGATTGGTAAAGCAATAGACTCATACAAGTGTAGAAAATAATATTAGTGAGAAAGAAACTCTTTTCAAAAATAC
Organism: Erysipelotrichaceae bacterium; assembly: GCA_012837435.1. Taxonomy (GTDB): domain Bacteria; phylum Bacillota_I; class Bacilli_A; order RFN20; family CAG-826; genus RUG14515. Next base: position 36,889 of record DURD01000022.1, on the reverse strand, counting down.
TCACTAAAACACTCGAAAAAACAAATAAAACTGAGACGATAATCTTTTTAGCTATTTCAAGATAGGCATAGCGATAAGATTTTACTTCCATTGTTTTAACCTTCAATTCCACACCTTCTAATACTTTTTCATTCTGCAAAGCGCGTTCCTCGTTTTCGATATCTTTGCCGATGCTTTTTTTATAAGGGGTAAAAAAGAAAACATCGAGATAAGCGGCTAACAAAGACGCCGCGATTAGAATGATTAGTAATAAAGAATTAAAAAGCGAAATCGTAATAATTAAAACCACTACCAATAGATAGAAGATAAAGTTTAGGGTCATTGTCAGTGAACTCCTTTTATACTCTTGACTTCTTTTAAAGTATTCATAATAGTCATCCGGGTGAACATACGGTAAAAAACGACGAAGGTATTTATCGCATCTCTGCATTCTTTTTAATAATGTGGTTCTTAGCAAAATTTCAGCCAATAAACTTAAGACGGCAAAAATCATTGGCCATAAATAAGAACTGTTCGGTTTGATAAAAAATGTCGCTAGCGCAATAAATACCGCGATTAAAGTTTGTAAAACATAAGAAACAAAATCACTTTTGTTATCCTTGGTATCGATGATTATTTTTTCATAAGGTTGTTTTTCAAACTGTTTAACTGCGAGCGCGGTTCCGTCCCATCTAAGGATTAATTTCTTGATATTTTGCCAATAAACACCTTTCGCGGGATCATGTACCTTCACACGATTTCCTTTTCTTTTACTGATCAAAATAGCATGTGAAGTTTCATCGGGATTGACTATGGTCAAGATCATAGGGAATTCTTTGAAGTGATTTAAATCGTCTTTATCTTCAATTTTGATACCGATTAAAGTCACACCATATCTCTCAGCGATGAGGGAAAGATCTTTATAAGAATATGCTCCGTGTTTTTCATCCTCATCTAAATAGAGATAATTTTCGTCCTTCTGAACAATGGCCAAAAGCATTTTTAGACAAGCTATGCCACAGCCTTCTTTGGTAATTTGTGGAATGTATAGCATTTAAAACCTCCTAATATACCAATAGGAGGGGAAGTTGAAATTTGTCTAAAAAAAATAATATTATTTTAAATTTAACAAAAAACCTTCAATAGAAGGTTTAATTTTTGAACTTTTTCTTAAATTTTTCGAGAGATGAGTCATCTTTTTTAATCGATTCGCGATATTGTTTCAGTAAATCTTTTTGCTGTCTATTTAAAGAACTAGGCATTTTAACATCTAAATGGACATATTGATCGCCGGGTTTTCCCGTCCTTAAATCTTTGACACCCTGACCGCGCATTCGTAGAGTTTGGCCAGGTTGAATGCCACTGGGAATGTTTAAAGAAGCTTCCCCGTAAACCGTAGGAACATCGACAGTGACTCCTAAGATAGCGTCGAAGAAATCAATCGGCAAATCTAAATGGATGTCATTGCCATCTCTTTTGAAAAATTCGTGCGGTTTAATATTGATTTCGACGAATAAGTCGCCATTTTTCCCCCCATTAATGCCTCGACCACCCATACCTTGAACGCGAATTTGTTGGCCGTTGTTAATGCCGGCAATAACGTGAACCTTGACATTTTTTTTGACGCGATTAAAACCTCGGCCATTGCATCTAGGACAAGAGTTGAGGATAATTTTGCCTTTTCCATCACAGCGAGGGCAAACTTCTTCCTGTTCAATCATGCCGAACAAACTCCTTCTTTGAGTGGTAACGTAGCCTCGGCCATTGCATTGCGGACAAGTTTGAATATCGCTCGGGCTTTTAGCGCCCGTTCCATTACAACTAGAACAATTTTCGTCGACCGAAAGAGGAATTTCGATATCGCGACCTAAAATGGTGTCCATGAAATTCACTTTAGCGCGGATGATAGTGTCGTTTCCTCTTCTTGGACCACTGCTCGCTCTAGAGGTCCGACGAGAGCCACCTCCAAAAAATGAGGAGAAGATATCGCCAAAATCCATCGTGTCGCTGCTAAAGCCAAAGCCTCCTTCAAAAGGATTGCTTCCGGGAGCGCCCGCTCCTTGTTCAAAGGCCGCAAAACCGAATTGGTCGTAAGCGCTTCTTTTTTGATCGTCGTAAAGAATATCGTAAGCTTCTTGCACTTCTTTGAATTTATGTTCGTTGCCCGTTTCTTTGTTGTCGGGATGATATTTTTTAGCTAGCTTGCGATAAGCGCTTTTTATCGCGTCTTTGGAAGCAGATTTTTTTATACCTAATATTTCATAAAGATCTCTTTTTTCTGCCATGATGTCCCTTTCTTTCTACAAGCATATAGGGGCATAAGCCCCTATATCTAATAGAATTTATTCAAAAATAATTAGTTGTTTTTTGTAAAATCAGCATCGATGACATCATCGGGATTACTACCGGGACTTGCCTCATCCGCTTTGTTGTTTGAATCAGCCTCCGCTTCATGAGAGGCTTGAGCTTGTTGTTGCTGCATATAAGCCGCGGCTTTTTCCAACTCGTCGATGCGTTTTCTAACAGTTTCCATATCGTCGTTATCTAAAGCGGTCTTTAATTCATCACGCAATTTTTGTGTTTGTTCTTTTTGAGAAGCATCCATACTCTCACCTTTTTCTTGCATAGCGATGTCGATGTCGTTGATAAAGGATTCTGCTTTGTTGCGAAGTTCAACATTTTCTCTGCGCTTGTTATCAGCTTCCGCATTTTCTTCGGCTTCCTTGACCATTCGATCGATATCTTCTTTAGAAAGTCCGGTGCTACCAGAAATGGTAATATTTTGTTCTTTTTGGGTATCCAAGTCTTTGGCGCTGACTTTCACAATGCCGTTGACGTCGATAGAAAATGTCACTTCGATACGAGGTTGCCCCCGTCTTGCAGGTTTGATTCCTGTCAGTTGGAAATGGCCTAACAATTTGTTATCGCTCGCCATCGGTCTTTCCCCTTGATAAACCATGATATCCACCGCCGGTTGATTGTCCGCTGCGGTAGAGAATATTTGACTCTTAGTCGTAGGAATCGTAGTATTTCTGGGAATTAATGAAGTCATAACTCCCCCTAAAGTTTCAATACCGAGGGTTAAAGGTGTGACGTCTAAAAGGATAACGTCTTTCACATCGCCCGCGACGATTCCGCCTTGATAGGCTGCACCGATAGACACGGCTTCATCGGGGTTGACGCTTAAGTTAGGCTTTTTACCGGTTAACTTAGCAACCAATTCTTGGACCGCTGGCATACGAATTGAACCTCCAATCAATAGGACTTGATTGAGATCTTTTGCCGAGATGTTCGCGTCGCTTAAAGCCCGTCTCACCGGTTCTTCACATCTCTTCAAGAGATGTCTTGTTAAATCTTGGAATTTTGCTCTCGTGAGACTAATTTCAAAGTTAACTGGACCAGACGAAGTCATAGAGATAAAAGGTAACGAGATGACCGTTTCCATCGAAGCCGAAAGTTCAATTTTAGCTTTTTCAGAAGCTTCTCTAATTCTTTGCAATGAACCTTTATCTGTAATGTCGACGTTGGATTGGCTCTTAATTTGAGCTTTGACCCAATCGGCGATAACCTGATCCCAGTCATCACCACCGAGTTTGTTATCTCCCGCTGTCGAAATGACTTCAAAAGTGCCGTCTCCAATATCCAAAATGGAAACGTCAAACGTCCCACCACCTAAGTCGAAAACTAAGATTTTTTCGCTCTTGTCGTTTTCTAAGCCATAGGCTAAAGCCGCGGCGGTAGGTTCGTTGATAATTCTTACGACATCGAGACCGGCAATTTGGCCGGCATCTTTAGTCGCTTGTCTTTGCGCATCGTTAAAATAAGCTGGAACAGTAATGACAGCTTTTTCCACTTTTTGACCGAGATGTGCTTCTGCATACTTTCTCATATAAGCCAAGATTTTTGCAGAAATTTCTTGAGGTGTAAAAGTTTTATTCACACATTTGATATTAATCTTTTCTGGTTTACCCATGATTCTTTTCACGGATAAAACGGTGTCGGGATTGGTAACTGCCTGTCTTTTGGCAGCGTTGCCGACAATTTCTTCACCGCTAGCCTTAAAGGCAACGATGGACGGGGTGGTTATTGTCCCTTCTGGATTGGGAATAACTTTGACTGTGCCGTCCGCTTGCAAATAGCTGACGACGGAATTTGTGGTACCTAAGTCAATACCTAAGATAATTTCTTTTGCCATTTGATTTTCTCCTTTTTAAGCTTCCGCTTCTACTATGCAATCTTCATTGCTATCTTGATTTTCACTATTTTTATTTTTACTGACCGAAACCATCGAGGGTCTGATGAGACGATTATGTAACTTATAACCATTGCGATGGACCTTGGTCACAAGATTTTCTTCTCCATCTTGTTCAGTAGTATCGACGGCATTCATAGTGTCCGCCGAGAATTTATCTCCTACCTTAGGAGCGATTTCTGTTACCCCTTCGCTTTCTAATGCACCGACCAAATTGCGATAAATGAATTGAAAACCGACGAGATAATTTTTTAATTCTGGACTAGTGATTTCGTTTCCTAATGCCGTATGGAAACTATCGAGTATCGGTAATAGTCCTTCGATAAATCCAATTGAGCGATACTTGAGAGCTTCTGAATATTCTTTTTCTAAACTCTTTCTCAAGTTTTTCGTATCGGCGTAGGCCCGATAATATTCATTTTTCCAGTGCTCAACATCACTTTTGAGCTTCTCAATTTTTTCTTCTAAAGCTTTGACTTTTTTCTTGTCTTTGGCTTTTTCTTCTTTGATTTCGTTAAGATTTTCGTTTTCTTTAGGCATCTCCTTGCCCTCCTTTGTTGATGTCATTAAAGTAATCAGTTAAGGTTTTTGCGATATAATCAAGCGCCGAAAGTGCTTGGTCATAATCAATGCGCGTCGGACCGAGAAGGGCAATCGCGCTTTCTCCATCTTGACCGAGATTAATTCTCGCAGAAACCATAGAGACATCAGGATTATCGCGGAGATCGCCGATGCGGAGGACACGTCCTCTTTCATCTTCTCTGATTTCTCTTTTAACTTCTTTTAAAAGCGATTGGTTGCTCAATAACTTAAATATTTTTTCAAGCTTCTCTACGTCGTTTTTATATTCCTCATGAGTGAATAATTCATCGCGTCCATATAAACTCAAACGATCGGAAGCGAAACGCACGAAAGTTTCAAGCAAAGCTTGATAAACTAAGTCATGACCGACAATATATTCACTGAGAATAGGTTTCAAAGCTTCGGTTTTTTCCACTAAATCGACAATTGGCGTACCTTTTAAGCGATCGTTTAGTAGAGAAACACAGGAAACCACTTCTTTGGCTGAGATATTTTCTGGAACAATAAATGTCTTATTTTCTACATAGCCCTTATCGGTAACGAATATGGCGGTTATTGAGTTATTAGAAATTTGGATCATTTGGATTGACGCCAATTTCTCTTCTCTTTCATCCGGCCCCATCACTACCGTCACCAAATTGGTCATGTGAGACAATATTTCGCAACTCTCTTTAATTACTTCTTCAATGGATTTAATTTTTTGGTCGAGAACGGATTGAATGCTGTTTTTTAGCTGTTCATTGACCGTACCATCTCTTAAATTTTCACAGTAATAGCGATATCCCTTGGTACTGGGAACCCTTCCACTTGAAGAATGGGTTTTTTCAATGTAACCCATTTTTTCTAGGGCGTGCATTTCATTTCTAATTGTTGCAGAAGAATAAGAAAGTTTATATTCATCAATCAGCGTTTGGCTACCGACGGGTTGCGCGGTTTTGATGAAATATTCAACGATGTACTTTAGAACTATATTACTTCGTGATAAAGCCATGGTTTTTCTCCTTTTTTAGCACTCTTGGTGTATGGGTGCTAAGTATATTTTAAAGCAATCATTAGCAGTGTCAAGCATTATCTGCTAATTTTTGCACTTTATCCCATAAAAACCACTTTTACTCACTTATAACTATATTAATTTTAATATAATCGCGTCTAAAATCATCATTCCTTGGTAGGTAGGTTTTAAATAATCGCCTTCCGTATAAAGGTATTTTTGTTTTATAAATTCATCAATAATGTCTTTTTTTTGCTGATATAAATCCAAAGAAAAATCTTCTTTTAACTCTTTTAGAGATAAACCTTCTATCGTTCTTAAATTGAGCATGATTTGATAAAACAATCGATCTTGGTCGTTTAAAATTTCTTCTTCATCGAGATATTGACCCTTTAAATATTTATTTAGATTTTTGGTATTCTTGTAGCGGACATTATCTAAATATCCAGAAGTTCCTAAACCCACACCGTAATAATGCTCGTTCCGCCAATATGTTAAATTGTGCTTAGATTCAAAAGAAGGAAGGCAATAATTCGATACTTCATAGTGGATATAATTATTTTTGGTCAATATTTCTTCGACGATATCATAATATTCTCGCAATATGTCATCATCAATTTCGCGATAACCTTTGCGATATAAAACCGTATGGGGATGAACAGTAAGAGAATAACAGGATATATGCTTAACACCTAAGGATAAAATGCGATTTAAATCCTTAATTAATAGGCGCTTGCTCGCGTAAGGTAAACCTAAAATTAAATCGACATTGATGTTTTCAATACCTCCTTTTTTTAAATTGTTAATGGCGGTTTGCACATCCTTAAAGCGATGCGAACGGTTGATGGCCGCTAATATTTTATCATCGGTGGTCTGGACCCCCAATGACACGCGATTGACCCCGAATTGTTTCATTAATGAGATTTTTTCTTTCGATAAAGATTCGGGATTAGCTTCAAATGTATATTCTATAACCCCGGTAGAAAAGGGGGCGATTATCTCTAATAGTTGTTGGAATAAATCTAGTTCGAGAGCCGTTGGAGTTCCCCCGCCGACATAGATGGTGCTAAGACTGTGTGGTTGATAAAAATCCAATTCTTTTTTTAAAGATTCAAGATAAGGAACAGCAAAATTACGAAAATACTGCAACTTGGTAAAGTCGCAGTAATCGCATATTTTTTCACAAAATGGGATATGGATATATAAAGATTTTGCCTGATTACTCATCTTGTTTATAGTTAATAATTTCTTTAGAAGTTTTTTCATCAGCAACATCTTGAAGAACTCTTTTCATTTCGTCTTCCAAGATTTCTTCTTCTGAAGGTTTTTCTTCTTTTAAACGCGGTCTCAAAGCGCGATAGATAAAAAACGCTGCTAAAGCGATAACTGCCGCGACAGCGACAACGATAAGAAATATAACTACTGGGGGCATAACTGATCTCCTTAATCTCTTTCTACTGGAATGTAAACGTACTTATTTTTGACTTTTTCTTTTCGATAGTAATTTAGTTCTACTAAATGATCCATGGCCGTCCGAGCGGTTTCATAAGCACATTTTAAACTCTTTTTATATTGAGCGATAGTATATTTTTTGCCTTTCGTACAATGTCTAGCATAAAACTTAGCTTCGCCTTTTCTAAGTTCTGGGTCTCTTTCCATTAGGTCTTGTTCTAAAAGAACGGCTTGCTTTTCATCGAGCGCTACTGGAATATAGGAAACCGCTAATTCCTCCTGAACATATTTTACTTTTACGGTTTTTTTCTTCGGTATTTCTTGTTTTTCTAGAATTGGTGTTGGCTTTTCTAAAATCTTTTCTTCGACAATTTCTTCTTTAGTTTCTTGTAAGCTTTGTTCTTCGCCATAAGAAAATAAATCGATGGTTTCTTCGTCTTCATCGCTTGGAATTTGCACTGGTTCGACTTCGTCGGTTCGATAGAAGTCTTCGCGCATTTCCATCACTTTGTTGGCGGCGATATCTTCTAAGAAATTATCGCAATATTTAACTAAATATTTGAAAATATAATCGACAAAATAAGTGATGTCTGTGGTTTTTTGAACTTCGACGTAGACGCGCGCCGATTCTTCCTTAGGTAAAAGAAGAAGTTTTTCAATAGGTAAAATGACCGCTACTTCTCCAAAAGCATCGTGAGCTAAAACCGCTTTCGCCATCAAAATGGCAATTTCTTCGGAATACTGACTAAATGGTTTGACATAATTGACGTAGAAAAATACCACCACCGCTTTTAAAGATGGCGATAAATTTGAGGAAGCGATGAAGGAAAAAAGATTGTTCATCATCGATTCGATGAGATTTACGGGGGCGGAAGTATAAATGCGATCGATTAAAACGCGATGTTCAGGGTTTTTATCTTCAAAAATGCGATAAAACGAGGTCAATTCTTCAGTCCCCAATAATTTAGCATATAGTTCCGCGAGGAAATCTTCGTTGATATTATTGACATAACTACGTTTAATGTAGTTTAAAGCTTCCAAATGATTTACCAGCACCATGTTAGCGGGAATGGTATTGATTAATTCCTCTCTTATAACGCTTTCGATAAAGTCTTCTCCCACCGCTAATTCTTCGCATTCATTTAAGGCGTTGAGTATTTGTTTTTTAAAAGTGTATTCGATTTTTTTAGCTGACTTACTACTAGGAGTGATGGCCATATATTCACGGCTAACTTTTATCAGTTTCATCTCGAGAGTATTAACGAGATTATTAATAGAAGGACAGCCACAAAAAACTAGCATATTTTTTTCGATAGTTTTTAAAGATAAATAATGATGAAAATGGGAGCGATACGCTAAAATATTGCTCCAAAAAGTATCGACAGATGTAATCTTAAGTTCTTGTGCTACTTCGTTTTTACTAGCGTATTTATCTTCCGTAAAACGTATCGCTAAATCAGTGCTTGCCATAAAAGTATTTTCTCCTTACTTTTATGATATATTAATTTGTTTTTATTTCAATAACTAATTCCAAAAAACTACTAGTTTTACACTATTAATCATCTTTATCACCGATGGAAAGAATCGACATAAAAGCTTCTTGGGGCACTTCGACAGAACCCACTTTCTTCATTCTTTTTTTGCCTTCTTTTTGTTTTTCTAATAGTTTCTTTTTGCGAGAAATATCTCCCCCATAACATTTAGAAAGGACATCTTTTCTTAGGGCTTTGACGTCGCATCTTGCGATAATTTTCCCGCCGATTGCAGCCTGAACAGGAACCTCAAATTGTTGACGGGGAATGACGTCTCTTATTCTTCTGATAACATTCAAACCGCGACGATAGCCATCCGGACGATAGACGATACTGCTTAAAGCATCCACCACTTGACCATTGAGAAGAATATCTAATTTCGCAAGGTTAGATTGTTTATAGTCTGAAAATTCGTAATCGAAATACGCATAGCCTTTAGTGTAGCTTTTTAACTTGTCAAAAAAGTTATAAACAATTTCAGCAAGAGGTAGTTCATAGGTTAAGACCATCCTCGTCTCGTCAAAATAATCTAGATTGTTATAGATGCCTCTTCGATCGCGACATAGTTCCATGATGGCGCCGATGTATTCTTTAGGTGTCATAATACTGGCTTTGACATAAGGCTCTTCGATATGGGCGATTTTACTGCTATCGGGCAGTTTGCTCGGATTATCTAAATTGATCATAGTGCCATCGGTCATATGAATGTGATAAATAACGCTGGGCGCTGTTAAAATTAAATCGAGATTATATTCTCTTTCCAGTCTTTCTTGGACGACATCCATGTGCAATAAACCCAAGAATCCACATCTAAAACCAAACCCTAGAGCTTGGCTAGTTTCAGGAATGAATTGAAAGGAACTATCGTTCAGTGATAGTTTTTCTAAAGCTTCTTTTAAATCTTGATAATCATCACTCTCGACGGGATATAGGCCACAATAAACCATAGGATTTATTATTCTATAGCCAGGTAAAGGATTTTTTGTAGGATTTTCACTCAAAGTGATAGTATCTCCCGCGCGGACATCTTTGATGTCTTTGATTTGCGCAGCTAAATAACCAACTTGTCCAGCTTTTAATTCATCAGTTTTGACTTCTTTAGGGATTTTAATCCCTAGTTCAATTACCTGATATTCTTTATCCGCTTGCATGAGTCGAATTTTATCACCCACTTTTACTGTACCTTCTTTAATTCTCACTAGCACAATAACTCCGCGATAAGGATCGTAGTAACTATCGAAAATCAGAGCTTTGAGAGGAGCATTCTCATCACCTTCAGGTGCAGGGATTACTTTGACGATAGCTTCTAAGAGTTCGTGGATATTAAAACCGGTTTTTGCACTGACTTCTACCGCTTTATTGCAGGGAATTCCAATTTTCTTTTCGATTTGTTTTTTGGTCATTTCGACATTAGCGGAAGGCAAATCAACTTTGTTGATAACTGGCAATATTTCTAAATCGTTATCGACCGCTAGATAGGCATTGGCCAACGTTTGAGCCTCCACTCCTTGGGTGGCGTCAACCACTAAAAGCGCTCCTTCGCAAGCCGCTAAAGAACGCGATACCTCATAGGTAAAATCCACATGTCCAGGAGTATCAATCAAATTGAAGGTGTAATCTTCACCATCCTCGGCGTGATAAGAAAAAGTTACCGCATTGAGTTTAATAGTAATCCCTCTTTCTCTTTCAAGATCCATAGAATCAAGAACCTGATCTTTCATTTCTCTTTCTTCGATGGCTCCTGTCGTTGCTAAAATACGATCCGCTAGAGTGCTTTTACCGTGATCGATATGGGCAATAATGGAAAAATTCCTAATTTTTTTCTTTGAAATTTTCATAATGTATAGATTGCTGGAAGAGAAAATATCAATAAAAGAGATAAGGCTAAACTCAAAATAGAAAAGATTAATAGAGCTTTAGTATACCAAGTGTTGATTCTCATTTTTCTTAAAAGAATGATGTCAAACGGCAAAATAGCCGCGGACAAGCAAGCTGTTAAAATTAAGTAGAGAAATGAGACATAATACAAATGATTAAAGTAGATAACCACTCCACTACTAGGATCATGCGTATAAATCAGCACCAATGAATTAATGACAAAAGCTAAAGAAAAGGGGAGTAGAAAAAGCGTAGCGATTGTAAAAACTAAAGCAAATATCAACATTATCGTGGCAAATTTATTCAGTTTCATATGGCTTCTCTCCTTCAACCATTTCCTTTTCTAAGACTAGATTTTTTTGTTCTTCTTCTTTTCCGATATCGATAATGCTGGGAATCGGATAAAAATAATGATAAATCGCTTCAAAAACATAGCAAAGGCATAAATAAGTTAAAACTGTAGGAATTCCATATTGGTAAACTAAGGGATTTTGGGGTTTAGCAATCAAACAATAGAGGTCAAAAACCACTAAATAGATACCCGCGGGTAAGTGAAGGATCTTATCGATAAAAGCAATTTTAGGTCTTCTTTTTTTAGAAAGTAGAGCCCAAAAGAAATCGACGATGAGCCAAGTTCCACCGAAAAGGGTAATCCAGTTAAAGATGAGATGATGTCTCTCACTAATTTTAATAACTTGCAAGAATTCCAAAATTGCCACAACGCCAAAAATGATAGCGAATAACAATAGTTCGCCACTATAAATGAGTTTTGCTTTGGTTAAGAAGTCTAGTTTCTTTTTCACGTTTTGTATTTTAGCATTAAAGACTTACTTGTTAAAGAAGTCTTTCATAATTTCATTAACTTCATCAGGAGTAAAAGCTACTTCGTAACGTCTCCATTCCGCTTTAAACAAATCGCGATATTCATTATTCAAATAACGCTCATCAATTAAAAGAACTGCTCCTTTATCCGTTTCGCTTCTAATTACTCTCCCCAGGGCTTGCATGACACGGTTCATTCCGGGATTCACGTAAGCATAGTCGTAACCCGAATGTCCTCTTTCATCAAAATATTTGGAAACGTGATTGCTGACAAAATTGATTTTTGGCATACCAATGCCGACAATGACCGCGCCGATTAAACGATCATCTACTAAATCAATGCCTTCTCCAAACACCCCGCCTACCACGGCAAACCCCACACAGGTTTTAATAGGTTGTGGTTTAAAATTTTTTAGAAAAATTTCTTTTGATTGATCGTCCATTTCTTTTGACTGTTGAAAAGTCGAGCACTCTTCTAAATCAATAAAAGGCATTAAATTATCTAAATATTCATAACTTGGTAAATAGACAAAATAATTACCAATTTTATTCTTGACAAAATTCTTAATATATTCCGCGACTTTTTGATATGAGGTCTTTCTATTTTTATAGCGGATGGAAACTTTAGGAGCGATGATAATTTTCAAATTATTTTGTGGAAATGGCGAAGGCAAAATCAACTGGGCATCCTCTTGACTTCCCCCTAAAGTATCGACGTAGTATTCAATGGGAGATAAGGTAGCGGAAAACAAGATGCTGGCTTTTAATTTTCTCAAGGAGGCCGCTAGATAATTAGAAGCATCCAAACACACTAAATTCAATGTGACATCGTCGTCTTTCACTTCGTAATAACATAGGTATGAATCATTAAATAATTCGAGCATTCTAGAAAAGCGATTGACCGATAGATAAAACTCGAGCAAAGCGCTAGTCATCTCCTTATTTTCGTTTTTATTCACATCTTGCAAAGTGGTAATAAATGAAGAAACAGTCTTATAGGTGTTAGGAGTAAATACCTTAATTACATGCTCTCCCTTTTCACTATCATCCATATATTCTTTAAACATTTTACGCATTTTTGACATCGCTAGTTTGAGTTTGTTTAGTTTGCTATGGCGAATAGATTTTCTGGCTTCTAAAAAAGATAAGTAGGATAAAGAAGCTGAATACATATCTCGGCTTCGATCGACGAGATTATGGGCTTCATCCACCAGAGCGAGAAAGGAAGAAGCATCTTCGTCAAAATATCTTTTCATGTAAGAGAGAGGGTCAAATAAATAATTGTAATCGCAAATTATGATATCCATAAATAGGGATAAATCTAGTTCGTATTCAAAAGGACAGATTTGATTTTCATAAGCAATTTGAGTGATGGTGTCTAAGTCAAAATCATCATAAGTTAATAACGAATAACGTAGGACTGTTTGGATTTTATCGTAATATTTACTAGCGTAAGGACACTCTTCTGGATTACAAGCTTTGCCTTTAGAAAAACATATCTTATCCTTAGCAGTAATCAGGATATTTCCAATTTTTAAACCTTTTTCTTTCATTATTTTCACCGCTTGATGAGCGGCTTCTTTACCACTATTTTTAGCGGTGAGATAAAAGATTTTTGTTTTATGATTATCATTTATTGCTTTAACAAAAGGGAAAAGAGTCGAGATGGTTTTTCCTATACCCGTGGGAGCTTCGACAAATAATCTCCCGCCTTTTCTGCTGATCGCGTAAGCGTATTTAACTAATTCTCTTTGTCCAACGCGATATTTTTTAAAAGGAAAAGTTAGTTTTTTAATGCTCTCATCTCTTTCTTTGTTCTTTCTTAGAATAATATTATAAAAATTTAAAAATTCGTTTAATAAATCGTGGACATATTGTTCTAAAGATAAAAAATCAAAGGTGTAGGAGTCAATAAAACGATCTCTTTCTTTACCTTGTCTTAGATAAGTAAGTTTTACACCGATAAATTCGAGGTTATGATCTTTTGCGAACATATAAGCGTAGCATTTAGCTTGTCCGAGATGCCATTCGAGGTTTTGTTCGTGAAATGTTTTTAAATCTTCGACGGTGGTTTTTATTTCGTCGATGATATATTCAGAACCACCTTTTTTGATGATGCCGTCCGCTCGACCTTCTAAATGTATTTCCATTTCTTCGATAACGATGCGAGTGGACAAGAAAACTTCCGATAAATAGTGGCCTTTTTGTTTAGCTTGATAAAGGCCGTGCAATCGCGTACCTTCGCTCATCGAAGAACGATTAAATACGCGATTATCGATATCGCCACTTCTTAATAAAAAATCCACTAGTTGATGGACGCTTAATCGCAAATAATTATCCATCTAGATAAACTTTTGACCTAACAGATTTCGATGGCCATTGACAAAGGCTCGATAATCCATTTTCTTTTTTCCTTCTTTTTGTAATTCTAATAGGGCTAATTGTCCGTCTTTCAATTGAACGACAAGACCCTTTTTATCCGCTTGAATGATGGTGCCTACTTCACTGTTAACTTTGTTATTGATAATTTTAGATTGGTAAATTTTTATTTTTTGACCATCTAGAAATAAATAGGCTCCTGGCTCTAAGCTCAGCCCTCTAATTTGACTCCAAATATCTAAAATATTATCGTTTAAATCTATTCTTTCCTGTTCTTTCTTAATGAGTGAACAATAAGTCGCTTGACTATCGTCTTGCTCTTCTCCCTTTAGTTCGCCTTTTAAATATTTTGGCAATAAAGAAATAATCAATTCTTTAGCCGCTTCCTGAATTTTAATAAATAACGAGGTGGCGTTATCCTCTTCGCTAATCAATACTTCTTTCTTTCCATATATCCGGCCGGCATCCATCTCTTTGATTATTTCCATCAGCGTTACCCCCGTCACTGTTTCACGATTAAAAAGCACGGTTTGAACGGGAGAAGCTCCGCGATATTTAGGTAATAAAGAACCGTGCAGATTCAAACAACCTAGCGGAGGGATATCTAAAAAACCCTGGGGAACAATTTGTCCATAAGCAAAAGTGATGACCAAATCGACATCTAATCCCTTCATAAATGAGTAGTCTTCTTTGATTTTAAGGGGTTGAAAGACGGGAATATTATATTTTTCCGCGATGACTTTCGTGGGGACTTTTTCGATAAGACCTTTTCGGCCCACCGGTTGATCGGGTTGACAAACTAAACCGACAAAATGGTAGCCTTCTACTATCAAAGCCTCAAAGACATACGCACTAATTTGAGGAGTTCCCATAAATAACAGATTTATTCTTTTTTTATCCATTTGTTTTATTATATAAAATGCCAGGTACTTTATCACGAAATATCTTTGATATAACGAAGGGTTCTTTGCTATCATATACCAGTGAAAGTATTGGTAGTTAGCGACTCTCATGGTAACGGTGAGGCTCTGCATCAATTGATTAAAAAATATCCCAAAATGGATCTATATTTGCATGCGGGAGACAGCGAACAAGATGAATTTTCTATTCGCCCTTTTATCTCGGTGAGAGGAAATTGCGATCGATATTACGGCTTCAATCATTATTTACTCATACCCACGCCTTACGGAAATATGTATGTTCAGCATACCCCCAACGTTTCTAAAAACGTCATCAAGGATAACCGCGTAAAAATTGTCATTCACGGACATACCCATTTTCGCCGAAACGAAATTATTACTCAGGTGCACTACATAAATCCAGGGGCGATTAGTTATGCGCGAGATAAATATTCTGGTTCTTATGCTATATTGACCATCGATACTCACTCCGTAGAGGTGGAGTTTTACACTTTAGAATAAAGAAATCGTTCTTAGAGAAAAAAATACAGAAAATGATTAATAAATAATTGCATTATTTGTCGAGCTTTGGTAATATATCACTCGGCACCAAGAAAGAGGTAACTTCATGGCAAACATTAAATCGCAAATCAAACGCAATAAAACAAATGAAAAAGCTCGCTTGAGAAATGCTTCTCAAAAAAGTGCAATGCGCACAGCCATTAAAAAAGTAAAAGTAGCGGTCGAAGCTCAAGATTTAGCTAACGCTGAAACTTTATTAAAAGAAGCTTTTCGTTTGATTGATAAAACGGTGAGCGATGGTATTCAACACAAAAATACTGCGGCTAGAAAAAAATCGGAACTTTCAATTTTGGTTAATACTTTAAGATAGTTATCTTCTCTTGAAGTTGATAAGAAATAATTCAAAACTATAATGGCGGTCGACGAGGCCGCTTTTAATTTTTAAATCTAATTGGAATAACTCTTCTAATGTTTTAGCTATGGTTTTACGAGAAATGACAAAACTATTTCTTCTAAAAATTTTAGCGCGAATAGGATTGATGCCTAATTCTTTAGCGATACTCTCGGAATCGTAACGACGGCTCGATAAATACGAAACGCGGTTTAACAACCTAAATTGATTAGAAATCATCGAAATAAGCGTTACCGGTTCAACGTTGTTGCTTTTTAAATCGCGAAACAAACTCACGGCGTCCGCATTCTTTTCTTCCATCAGGTAATTGTAAAGAAGAAAAGCGTTTTCTTCTAAAGGTCTAGTGACGAGCAAAGCGACGTCATCAAAGGTAATATGTTTGGTATAAAGAGCCAGTTTATTTCCGTTATTTAATAAAGAAGCATAATCACCCTCGGTTCTTCTAGCCAACTCGCTCGCGGCGTCGCTATCGATAATAACTTCTGGCCATTCTCTTATAAAAAACTGCTTAACTATCTCGACCCATTCTCTTTTTTCTGGTTCTTTTAGTTCGATAATTTGACCATTTTTCTCGATCAATCCATATAGTTCACTTTTTTTATTAATCTCCGCATCAGAGGTATTGACTAAAAAGATAAAATCGCAAACTTCATTAGGGTGAGATAAATAATCATTTAAGACGGGATAATCTTGTTCGCTTTCTATTTTGTTACGCCCTTTACTTTTAAATAAATAATAGGGATTTTCGATGACTATGGCCTTATGTTCGTATCCTAAGGGCAAATAATTCGCTTCTCTAACCATTTCTTGCACGGTAGTTAAATAGCCATCAAAACGGACGAAATTCATCGCATCTATTTTCGATAAAGATTTATTCACTATCGTTTCCATCTGGCTTTTTAAAAGGATATTTTGTTTGCCACTTATTAGATAAATCATGCCCTCATTATAAAATATTCTATATTTTTAAACTAGACAAACCTCTTCTTAAAAGTGATCGTGCCTTCTAAGTCCGTTCTCCTTATAAGAATTTTGTATTTTTTTAAAATAGAAATGACGCTTTTTGAAGGATGTCCAAAGCTATTATTTTTGCCACAGGAAATCACGGCGACCTCAGGACGTAATTGCTTGATAAAAATTTCTGAAGAAGAGGTGTCAGAACCATGATGACCCACTTTTAGAACATCGCATTTTAAGTGACTATTCTGACTGATTATTTTTCTTTCCACCTCTTTCGGTGCGTCCCCCATCAACAAAAAATGGAGATCGAGAGCCTTAAAACCCAAAACTAAAGAACGCTCGTTTTCATCTTCACTTTCTGAACTATAAATATTGTAATTAATAAATTCGATGGTTCCCATTCTAACGGGAAAGGATGAATGATAATCATAGATGTTATCGATATAAATGTTTTCTTTTAAAGAAGATAAAGCGCCGAAATGGTCCTCGTCGTAATGGGTAATAAAAACATTATCGAGGCGATGGATTCTTTTTTTATGTAGATAAGGAAGGAGAACATCTTTGGCAATATCTTTGTAATTCAGTCCCCCAGTATCGATTAAAGAAACCTGATTATGGTAACGGACCATCGTGCAATCTCCTTGACCGACGTTGATAAAAGATACTTCCACTGATAAAGCGTTATCTATAGGGAGAGCATATACCATCATCAAACTGACTAAACCCCAGGTCAAATAATGCTGAAAAGGTCTCATTCCCAGCGATAAATAATATAGATAAATAAGATATAAACTTTCATATAAAAATAATAATCCTATATTTAAACTTGGCATTAAAATTGCTAAATTTAGAGGCTCGATGATTTTAATAAAGGTCTGTAAGATCAAAATTAAAACTTTATCAACCTTGATTAAAGGCACATAGAAAAAACATAATAAGGAAATAACGCCGATAGCGATGAATAAGGGGGCGCTTACTACCTGTAAAGGTAAAGAAAATATCGCAATTTTATGATAATAATTTATTTCAAACGGCAAAAAGAAGAGATAGATAGTTACCGATTTCATCAAGAATCTTTTTATCTGATGATGAGGATAAATATCGCGTATCAAATAAGCGATTATCGGGATAGCAAAGCCGAGAATAAAACAATCTTGTCTAACGAGATATCGGTCTAAAAGCAAGAAAAAGATTCCGAGAAACGATAATATTTCTAAATAATTAAATTTCTTTTTTAATAGATATTTATTGATCCATTTAAATATCAATAAGAAACATACTCGAATCAAGGCGAAGCGCGGAAAGGTAAATACGCTATAGAGGATCACTAAAAGGATAGTTATCGCTTCCCCTATTTTATCTTTTAAAAACATTTTTAAGAGGAAGTTCATAAAGGTGACAAACGCTAGGATGTAAAGCCCACTGGCGCTTAAAAAACGCGAGAGATGAAGGCTTTTTATCTCGCTAGTTAAAGGAGTTTCTTCTCCACTAGAAAATAAGATGGCTCCTACGATGCTTTTTTCTGAAGTTTCAAAATTTTCTAAAAACTCTTCTCTTCTTTGTTTTATCCTAATGAAATTATGAAATTTAACGGTAATTTTGTGACTTTCTAAAGAGTAAAAAACCCCTTTTTTATTTAAAAATTCATTAAAATTAAAATCTGATTCTAGGACAGTGAAATCGAGTTCGCTTTTTTCTCCTTCAATCGATAAAAAGTCTCCGATATCATAATCGTGATTTTTTGCGTGAACGTATAATCGTTCTCCCCCGCTGTTAAAAAGAAAATAGTTTTGTTTGGCCTCGTAAACTATCCCTTGATAGGTACTTTTTTGATAAGAGATATCGATAAAAGACCAAGAGAATCCAAGGACGATTACTCCTAGAGAAATAAGCGTTAAAAAAAGATTGCATCTTTTAAAAACAAAGAAGAGAAAGATTGCTGAAATTAAGATAACGACTACATAAGCGTAGCGAAGCGATAATCCTAAATATAAAGCGATGAATGTAAGAAAAATAATCACGTATGCAAGATGACATAATTACGAATCTTGTGGTAGGTAGCGTTACCGATTCCATAAACATTTAAAACATCTTCGATGGTGTTATATAAACCATTTTCGTTTCGATACGAAACGATTGAAGTCGCAATCGAAGTGGTAATTCCCGACACACTCATGAGCTGTTCAGCAGTATCTTCGTTGATGTTGACCTTTTCAATTTCAGTCGTCGCACAAATATCGCTTTCATCGTATTTGCCCGCGATATAATAAGTAGAATTTGCCGATAATTCCGCGGTAGAAAAATACGCTAAATCATCAGCATTAGCCGTCGTTCCTCCTGCGGCTTCGATTAGATCCGCCATCGTTACTGCATCGCTTAAAACATAAGTTCCCGCTTTATGGACTTGTCCTTCAATGGTGTATCTACTCCCTTCCGTCGTGGAAATTTCAGTGAGTGATGTTTGAGAGTTAAATTGGGTCAAATCTGGATCGATAATTAAAAAGCCTACGACGACCACAAAGGCGACAATCACGACGCCGATTAAAAGTTTAATCATAAAAAACCTCCTTACTTAACTAATAGGGAGGTTGAGAGTTTTTTGTCTAAAAATGTATTTATTTAATTTCAATTTTTAAGATTTCTACTTTGTAATTTCTGGCGGCTTTTACTTCGACAATTTCGCCGACGCCTCGACCGACTAAGGCTTTTCCTAGAGGACAGGAGTTAGAAATTCTACCAGCGAATGGATTGGTTTCAACAGTGGCGACAATCATGAATGATTTTTCCGAATTATCTTCTAAGAAACGAATGGTAACGGTCGTCCCTAGCCCCACTTTTTTAGTGTTGGCCTTACTTTCTTCGATAATTTCAGCATCGACCAAAATGTTTTCGATTTCTTTTATGCGCTTTTCTACTTCACCTTGTTTATTTCTCGCCGCGTCATAATCCGCATTTTCAGATAGGTCGCCTTGCGCTCTTGCTTCAGCAAGTTGAGCCTTGACTTCCTCTCTGACAACATTAATTAAATAAGACATTTCATCTTCCAATTTTTTATAACCAGCTTTTGTGAGTTTTTGTTTCTCAGCCATAACTAACCCTCTTTTCTAGCAAGCGACATTATATCAACATCATAAAAGTATTGCTATAACTTTTATTTACTATTTTTTTAATTTCCTTCTTGGATATTAATATCTTCTTGCCACGCATTAAAAACTTCTAGGACCTCTTCGTATTCTTCGTCATCATCGATATCCTCTAATTCGCCATTATCGTAATAGCGCATCACGGTGACTTCCTGCTCAGGATCTTCAGGGTCATAAAAGAAAACATAGGAAGCTTCTCTATCTTCGTTGTCATAGGTAAAAAGAATTTCCATCAAACGCTCTTTACCTTCTTCATCCACCACGACCATCTGATTTTCATTTTCGATTTTCATACTACTAATAACCTTTCATCTTTAAATAAGTATCTAATATTATACAAGCGGCGATACGATCGACATTTTCTTTTCTCTTTTGATGGTTCATTCCTCTTTCAGAAATGCTCTTATTCGCCGTCACGCTTGTCAATCTCTCATCCATCATTTCAATGTTTAACGAGGGTTTTTCTTTTAATAAATCATCTCTAAATCTCAAGCAAATATCGCTCATTTCACTCTTCTTCCCACTGAGATGTAAAGGTAACCCAATGACTAAGTCATTGATGGACATTTTTTCGCAGAGCTCTAGGACGTGCTTTCTCGCGACGATGTATTGATTTTTATCGAAGCGAAAGCTTTCTAAACCGTGAACAAAGCCTAAAGAATCGTTATAGGCGATGCCTAATGTTTTTATCCCTAAATCTAAACCTAAATGTTTCTTAACCATTACTTCAACAATACGTCTTTAGCTTCCTTTAATTTTGAAATATCTTTTCCCGCTCCCGAAGCTAACTCTGGTCTACCGCCTCCAGAACCCCCTAAAATATTCGCCATCTTTTTGACGATTTTTCCCGCTAAAAAGCCTTGGTCATTCGCCTTTCTACTCGCAGCGACAACAAGAGGATAACCTCCATTTTCTTCACCGATCAAAGCGATTAGATAGTTATCTTTGTTCGCTTTTAAATTATCGATAATCTTTAATAGAGATTCTCTTTTTTGCTCTTTAAGAAATTGCACGAGCACTTGTAGGTCATCTTTTTCCACAAAAGATTGTTTTAAATTATTGCTGATTGCTCCAGCAATTTTTTGCTCTAGAACATCGTTTTCTTTAGCTAAAAGTTCTTTTTCCCTTTGTAAACATTTAATTCTATTTGGCACTTCGCCAATCGAGCCCGCAGTCAATAAATCGCGGCTGACGTTTAAGATATTTTCTCTTTTCTTTAATAATTCATAGGCCCCAAAAGAAGTTCTCGATTGAATTCTTCTAATCCCCGCGGCGATGCTCTCTTCATATTCGATGACAAAAACGCCGATATCCGCGGTGTTACTAACGTGAGTGCCTCCACAAAATTCCTTTGAAACTTCACCGAAAGTTACGACGCGAACGGTCTCGCCATATTTATCATCAAACAGAGCTTTTGCGCCGATTTTTTTGGCTTCTTCAATCGGTAAAACGAGAGTTTCTTCTTTGATAGCCGAAGCGATGTATTGATTGACTTTTCTTTCGACTTCAGCGATTTGCTCGGCGCTCATTTTCTCATAATGATTAAAGTCAAAGTGAGAGTATTCATCGTTGACACTGCTGCCGTGTTGAACGATATGATCCCCTAGTACTTCGGTTAAAGCTTGTTGCAACAAATGGACCGAAGAATGATTTCTTTCGATTAAAGCGCGGCGATATTCATCGACTTTAAGCGTTACTTGATCACCAACTTTAATTTCTCCGTACATCACCTTTAAATAATGGAGATGTTGACGATTAGGCGCTTTAATGACCTCGACGACTTTGGCTAACATCTGGTCGTTTTCTATCGTACCGGTATCGGAAACTTGACCCCCACTTTCGGCATAGAAATTGGTGACTTCGAGCATGATTTCCCCTTCGTCATCCAAACTGTCGACTTTCTGACCATCTTTAAAGCAGGCGATGACTGTGGAAACAATTTGAGAACCACCGTAATTAAATGTCGAAGGAAGGGTGCAGTTTATCAAATCGATGGCTTGTTTATTCATAGACTGCAAATCGCTTCTAGCGTCTCTCGCTCTTTGCTTTTGTTTTTGCATCAAGTCATCGAACTCTTTTAAATCGACAGAAACACCCTGTTCCTCGCAAATTTCTAGGGTTAGTTCTTTGGGAAAACCAAAAGTATCGTAGAGCTTAAAAACCTCCGCGCCACTGATGGAGCGGTTTTCCTTTATTAATTTTATTAATAAGGCTTCGCCATTATTTAGAGTTTTAATGAATTTTTCTTCTTCGGCTCTAACAATTTTAGCCACGTATTCTTGTTTATCTAGTAGATAAGGATAATAGTCTTGCATGATGTTAGCGACGATAGAAACCAACTCAAAAAGGAAGGGCTTTTCTATTCCCAAAACTTTGCCATACCGCACCGCTCTTCTTAATAGTCTTCTTAAAACGTAGCCTCTTCCTTCGTTTGAAAAAGATTCCCCATCCGCTAAAGCGAAGGTGATAGCTCTAATGTGATCGGCAATTACGCGAAAAGGCAAGGGGTTATCTAGATATTTTTTGCCACTTTTCTTTTCGACTTCTTTGATGAGAGGATAAAACAAATCAGTTTCAAAGTTAGAATTCGTTCCTTGCATGATGCAGGCTAGTCTTTCAAGTCCCGCCCCGGTATCGATGTTTTTACAGGGTAGTTCTTGATAGTCGTCTCGACAAATACCTGGAACCGCACAAAATTGTGAAAAGACGATATTCCAGATCTCGATATAGCGATCGTTTTCTAAATCTTCAATTAATAATTTTAAACCGAGGCGCTGAGGATCAAATTTTTCTCCACGATCAAAGAAAATTTCGGTATCTGGTCCGCAAGGTCCTTCGCCAATTTCCCAATAATTATCTTCGTTAGCAATCAGATGATCTTCGCTGATGCCCGCGTTCATCCAACATTTTTTCGTTTCTAAATCATGGGGATGATAAGTGATATATAACTTTTCTTTTTCGATACCGAACCATTTTTTATCGGTCAAAAGTTCTACTGCCCAAGGGATAACTTCTTTTCTAAAATAATCACCGATAGAAAAATTACCTAACATTTCAAAAAATGTGTGGTGTCTAGAGGTCCGACCCACATTTTCAATGTCGTTCGTTCTAATACTTTTTTGTGCATTGACTATTCTCCTGCTCGGAGGAACTTCGCTGCCATCAAAATATTTTTTTAGAGCCGCGACGCCGGAATTAATCCATAACAAAGTTGGATCGTTCTTGGGAATTAAAGATGAGCCCGCTTCAATGTGATGTCCTTTGCTGGCAAAAAAATCTAACCACATTCTGCGAATGTCTTTGGCTTTCATGTAACGCATAGACTACCTCCAAAAAATACAAAATCGTCCCCTAGTAAGGAACGAATTTCTCCGCGGTACCATCCTTTTTCTTCTAACCATAGAAGCACTCATTTTTGAATCTTACGCAATTCGAACGTCGGCATTACCCGAATCTTGGGAAGTGGCTTTTCACGCTTTACCTATACCCTTTTCACCGCTAGGTATTCGCTAAGAGGATATTTCGTGAATGGGCTTCTTGCTTAACAGAAACAATTTATCATAAAGAAAAGACAAAAACTATTGTTTTTTATAGACCTTTTCGATTATTCCAATTAAAGCGGTACGTATTCACCATTGGTATTTCTAACAAAGAATACCAAATTAGGGTTGGTGCTAGTAAATTGCTGTTTCTTTGTTTCACTATCGAAAACCGCATTAAATTCTTCTTCACTTCCATCGAAATAAACGCTATTTAGGAATCTGAGACCATTGATGGCGTCTGGAGCGATGGCTTTTACCGCTTTTGGAATATAGAACTCTTCAAATAAGTCGTCGACTGCATATCCAGTCTTTGCACTTTTCATTTTAGATAATCCTCCATAAAAATCTAAATCGTCCATTTAGATGATATACCCTATTTCCCTTTCCAGAAATAGGCCGCGCCATTAGTGTTGCCCATCTTTTCAATCAATCCTTCTTTTAACAATCTTGCTAATTCGAGTTCGATTGTATTAATTGAGATATCCGGCCATATTTCATGAATCTCTTTTTTTGTAATCTTTCCAAGTGTGGCTTTAATTATTTCTTCCACTCTTTCCGCTTTCGATAACTTCTTGTCTTTAATAATCTCATATCGACGTATTAATTCGTTATAAGCGGATAACAAAGTCATTAAAAAGTTTTCAATAAACGGCCAATAAGAATTACGGTTCTCCGCCCAACCTAAAGATGATTCATAAAGTTTTTGGTAATACATGCCTTTATTCTTATTGATAATGTTTTCTAGAGAAACGTATTTGCCAACATCATACCTAGTTTTATATAAAAGTAATAATGTTAATAATCTAGACATTCTACCATTCCCATCTTCAAATGGATGGATACATAAGAAATCTAAAATATAGCAAGGAATTAATAATAATGGATTGATATTAGAGTTACTTCTAGCGTCGATAAACGCTAATTCAAGTTGTTCCATTGATTGAGGAGTTTCAATCGCTGGAACTGGTCTAAATCTAACACTTCTACTACCATCAGCGTTAATCTGCATTATGACATTATCAACTGTTTTAAACATCCCTCTCGTCGGTGTTTGTTTTCTTTCTAACAAATCACGATGAAGTAATAATATTTGTCTAGTTTCAATATCGATGGTTTGGTAATCTAGATGAATTCTATTTAAGACATCTCTATAGCCAGCAATTTCTTCTTCGTTATGATTTCTAGGTTCAGTAGATTCATTAACTAATTGTTTAATTCTTTGATCAGTCGTTACAATTCCTTCGATGGCATTACTGGCTTTAACAGATTGCACTTTTGCTATCTTTACTAAATTATTAAAAACTTGAGGATATTTTTCTTTAAAAAAATCAGAAGTGGTTTTATTTCTTTCAATCGCAAAAAGCATTGACGCAATATTGGAGGGAATAGGTTCCTTTTCTAAAAACGAATAATCAAATCTTCTCATAGACAAATACCTCTATTTGCCTAAAATATACAACATTTTAGTTAAATAATCAATAGACTTATTTTTTATAGACCTTTTCGATTATTCCACCACCGAGACAAATGTCTCCTTCATAAATCACCGCCGCTTGCCCCGGAGTTACAGCTTTTATCGGCGAGATAAAAGATAGTTCAATTTCTTCTTCATTCATGCTAGTAATGATGACTGGATTATCCGCTTGACGATAACGAAATTTGGCATGGTATCGATGATTAATTAGAGGTTTTTTACTAATCCAATTTAGATTGTTGATTGAGCACCCTACACTATAGAGATATTTATTTTCGTCGCCACTCGCCACATAAACCACATTGTTTTTTACATCTTTATCGACGACAAACCACCCTCTAGCGACTTCCCCAGGTATTCCCCCAATCCCTAATCCTTTTCTTTGACCAATTGTGTAATACATCGCTCCTTCGTGTTCACCGATAAGACGATTATTTTCGATATCGATAATTTTTCCTTTTTGCATCGGAAGGTAATTTTTAAGAAAATCTTTAAAATTCCTTTCGCCGATAAAACAAATTCCCGTGCTATCTTTTTTATCCATCACGCTTTTTAAACCTAATTCATGAGCGATTTTTCTCACTTCGTTTTTACTTATATCCCCTAAAGGAAATAAACAAAAAGATAATTGCTCTTGACTAATTTGACTTAAGAAATAAGTTTGATCTTTGTTCTTATCAAAACTCTTCAATAAGTAAGCGATTCCCTCTTTATCGACGCGCTTAGCGTAGTGACCCATCGCAATCGCGTCATAGCCATGACTTTTGGCGTAATCCAAGAAAGGACCAAATTTTACATATTTATTGCAGAAAATGTCGGGATTAGGTGTTCTTCCACTTTCATATTCTTTGAGTAAGTAAGTGAAAACATCGTCCCAATACTCTTTAATGTAATCGATTCTTAAAAGTTTGATGCCTAAAATATCCGCGACCCTTTTAGCGTCTTCATAATCTTTTTCTTGTGGACATCTTTCATCATTAATGGTTGGGTTTCCTAAATAGTCATTATTAGCTAAGGCATCCCAGTTGCGCATAAAACACCCCGTGACTTCATGTCCCATTTTTAAAAGTAGATAGGCGGAAACCGCACTATCGACACCGCCAGATAAACCTAATAAAACCTTCATTTTTTAATGATATCCTCACTATCTAAAATGACAGTAAACGGTCCATCATTTACACTACTAACCTTCATATCCGCGCCGAAAACACCCGTAACGATGGGTCCAAATTTCTGCCTTAGTTGCTCATTAAAATATTCATATAGGGCTTGAGCTTCTTCGGGGCGCATCGCCTTAGTAAACGAAGGCCTTCTTCCTTTAGATAAATCGGCGTATAAAGTAAACTGGCTGACGGTAATTATTTCTCCTTTAACATCATAGATTGACAAATTAGTTAAACCTTTGTCGTCCATAAAAACTCTTAAAGACAATAATTTATCGACCATTTTATCGACGATTTGTTCATTGTCGCTAGGCGTGAAACCGACGAGCAAACAATAGCCTCTTCCAATTGAAGAATGGATTTTTTGATCGATGACAATCTCAGCATTTAAAACCGTGGTTATAACTATTCGCATTATTCGATAACCTCCAAAATTACTTTTGGCTTGGGAACAAAATCTTTGCTAATAACAAAAGCCTTTTGGACATCGATGATAATTTGTTTGATTTCATCAAGCTTTTTATTAGTGTGCAAGTAGCACAGCGTTTCATTTTCTTTCACGATGTCGCCCACTTTTTTATTTAAAACGATTCCCGCGGCCATATCGATGGTATCTTCTATTTTGGTTCTTCCTCCCCCTAAAAGCATCGAGGCTAGGCCGATTTCTAAAGCATTAATCTCTTTGATATAACCATCTTTTTGCGCTTTAACAGGGATGATGTTTTTTGCTAGAACAAATTTATTAGGATTTAAAATATAGTCTATGTCTCCTCCTTGAGCTTCGACCATTTTTATAAATAAAGAAAAAGCTGAACCATCTTCAATAACTTTTTCTAGTTTTTTACGTGCGTCTTCTAGATTGTCATCTAGATGAGCTTGTAAGAGAATAAGGCTTCCACAGGTATAACATAATTCCATTAAATCACTCGGACCTTTTCCTCGTAAAGCCTCGATGGCTTCTTTAACCTCTAAAGCGTTACCTATTGCCAAGCCTAAAGGTTCGTTCATGTTCGAAAGAACGGCGCGAGTATCACGTGAAAGGTTATGGCCGATTTTAACCATTAATTTAGCTAAGGTTCGAGCCTCATTAATGTCTTTCATAAAGGCGCCATTTCCGACATTCACATCTAAAAGAATAGTGTCAGTCCCAGCGGCTAATTTCTTCGACATGATGCTCGAAGCGATTAAAGGAATCGATTCCACCGTTCCCGTCACATCTCTTAAGGCGTATAACTTTTTATCCGCGGGGACGAGTGATTGAGTTTGGCCGGCGATTGCTATCCCGATTTCATTTACTTGTTCGATAAAACGATGGCCCTCAATTTCAACGGTTAAGCCGGGGATAGATTCTAATTTATCTAAAGTCCCTCCCGTATGACTAAGACCACGGCCACTGAGTTTAGCAAAAGTCGCTCCACAGGCGGCGACCATCGGTCCTAAAATAAGAGAAGTTTTATCCCCCACACCCCCGGTCGAGTGCTTATCGACTTTTACACCTTTTAAAATGCTTAAATCTAACACTTCACCAGAATGGACCATAGAGTCGGTTAAATTAACCACCTCTTCTTCGGACATCCCTTTAAACAAAATGGCCATACACATTGCGCTAGACTGGTAATCAGGTATTTCACCTCTAGTGTAACCATTAATCCAAAAAGCAATTTCTTCTTTATTTAGAGATTTTCCGTTTCTTTTTTTGATAATCAAGTCGACCATTCGCATAGATAAGACCTCTACATAAATATAGCATGAAAAAATGCTTTTTTTACATGATTATTTGTTAAAATAATAGCGATGGAATTTTTTGAACATTTAAAATCGTATTTATCAGAAGAGGAAATCATTCTTTTAAAAGAGTCTTTAGAGCAACCCAGCAAACACGCTCTATTACTAAATACTGAAAAAATGGAGGAGGATACTCTACTTAATATCTATCCACTTTTAAAAAAACATCCCCTAGTAAAAAATGGTTATCTCTATGATAAAAATGTCTACGATTTAGGGAGAAGTATTTATCACGAATTAGGTTGTTTTTATTTGCAAGAACCGAGTGCGATGGTCGTCGCTTATTTGTTGAACCCCGAAGAAAACGATACGGTTTTAGACTTATGCGCCGCCCCAGGAGGCAAAACTATACAAGCCTCTTTACTAATGAATAATAAAGGAGTAATTGTCGCTAATGACATTTCGAAAAATCGCGCTTTAGCCATTTTAGAAAACGCGGAAAGAATGGGAAGAGGCAATCTCGTCATCACTAATAATGATTTTTCTTTAATTTCAGATAACTATCACACTTATTTTGATAAGATTATCGTCGATGCTCCTTGTTCGGGAAGTGGGATGTTTAGAAAAAATAATCTCATGGAAAAAGACTGGTCTTATCAAAAAGTCCTAAAGTATCGAGAGATTCAAAAGTCATTAATTCTAATGGCCTATCATCTGCTTAAAGTTGGGGGCACGATGGTTTATTCTACTTGTTCGTTTTCTTTTGAAGAGAACGAGGAAGTCATTTCTTATCTACTAGATAATAGCGACGCGGAAATCCTTCCCTTAAACCATCCTTTATTTTACGTAAATAAGAAGTGCCCTTACGGTGTGCACTTATTACCCTGTATATTTCCGGGAGAAGGCCATTATCTTTGTTTAATAAAGAAAAAAGGCGTGACTAAAAATCAGAATCGTCTCCTTAACAAAAGCAAATTATCGTTTAACATCGTCGATAACGGCTATTCCTTTTTTACCCAATACGGCCCATATCTTTACTTACAAGATAAAGCTCTTAACCTCAAACCTTTAAACATTATTAGAAATGGAGTAAAAGTGGGTAAAATTGACAAAAATGAAATCCGATACGATTATCATTACGCCCGTTTCGTTAAAGATTTTCCTAATAAATTAGCCATAAGCGAAGAGCAATTAAGACGATATTATCTCGGAGAAAGCCTCGACATAAATTTTCCAAAAGGATACGTTTTACTCACTTATCAAAATCTCCATGTCGATATCGCTAAAAGCGATGGCCGAACGATTAAAAATCGTTTGCCAAAGGGACTAAGAAAGAAATTTTATTAACCAATCCAATTAAAACGATACTTTTTCTCGCGATTTTTGCTCATGATCTCATGATCCAAGGGTCTTAGATGGTAAGTAACTTCTCTTTGAATCATCGTTCGAGTAATTTCAGCCAGGTCAGCAGTATTCAAGTTTTCATATTCTTCTTTTCTAATCGGTTTTAAAAAGGTGACAAATACGGGATATCTTTTAAATTGTGGTCGGTTTTTCAAAACACGGAAACTACCGTAGCAAGCCGCGGGCAAGATGGTCGTTCCGGTTTTATGGGCCGGCCTAAAAGTTCCGTGATGAAACGGGGCGACTGGTAGTAAGGGGTCGCGAATTCTAGTTCCTTCGGGAAAAATCATCCAGTTTTTATTTTTCTTTTTCATATCTTCTTCTAGAGCTAACATCTTTTTTAAAGATTGACGGAGGTTATCGCGTTCAATACATAGCGCTTCAATAGCTTTAAGAGCGTTACCGATAAAGGGCACTTTTGCTAGTTCTTTTTTACCGACGAAAGAAAGCGGCCCTTCAACCACACTTAAAAAAAGGATAACGTCAAAAGCGGACATGTGATTGCTCACGAGGAAAAATTTTTCATCTTTAGGAATGTTTTCTAGACCAAAAACGTGAAAATCCACGCGAAACGCCTTGGCGATATGTCTCGTAAGAGTGCGCATTTTACTCGATTTTAATTCCATGGGGTAGCGTTTGGGATGGCGAGCCCATTTTTTGATATGGAAAAAATATGTCGCAAGGATGCGCGGCCCAACTTTTAATATGACTCTCGGATAATGAAACATAAATACCTATTTCTCTAAGTTAGAAGGAAAGTGACGAATTTGTTCCGCTAGAACGTATAAACCTAACTGGGGATGTCTTTCTAGACGACCGAATATGACCATCAAGCATCCAGTAGGAATGTTGAGTAAGGGATTATTGCCTTTGCTCCGATCCCAGTACATTACTGGTATTTTACTATAAAAAGATTTTTCTTCAAATGGTTCACGCGATTCGATTTCCACGTGTCTAAATTGCTCAAAATTCTTAATGGGATCGAGAGCTTTCCCTAAAATGGTGATAGTACTAATCATGGTGACTCCTTTGGTTATTTCTTAAGAAATAACAATAATAAATTACATCCGGGAAGAAACCCATTTTTGACGCTCATTTCTTTTTGATTAATCGCCCCTTCAACAACCGTATAATAATCATCTAGTTCAAAACTGATTACTTTAGTCGTTGGATTAATAAAGATGACAAATTCTTTTTCGTTAGCTATGACATTTTTATCTTTCGCTAGTAAAACATATAAGCCGTTATCCCGATGGGATATCTCAAAAAAATCCGTCATCTCTTCTTTAGTAAAAAGACGAGTGTAAGCTAGTTTCTTACGCAAAATATTTAAAATACGAAAGCGATTAACCATGTCGAATCGCTCATCAACAAGACGATAATCAAGATTGTTTACTTGTCTCGTCTTGTAAGTGTTGTTTAATCCTCCCTTACTCAAGCCAATTTCTTGACCCATATGCACAAAGGGGATGCCAAAAGATAAAAGAAGGATTCCATTAGCTAGATTAACTCTATCTAACAAAGTTCTTTCGTCTTCATTTGCATTAGAAACTAACAATTTATCAAAGAGGGTATTGTTATCGTGACATTCGATAAAATTAACGCTCTGATTAGCGGATTTAAATAGAGGTTTATAGGATAAAGGTAGGGTCGAAGCGTGGAAAGCATAATCCACCCCATAAACATAATCGGTGTTACCGCATATGTAGCCTTTTTCTCCTAGGTTATGCGCCATCGAAGGACCTTTGATAATATCGCGATAAACATCGTTAAAAAAAGCAAATTCTTGGAGCAAGGGAGCATTTCCTTTGTTCGCTCTTTTTAAAGTTTGATTTTCATTATCCATGTGCCAACCTTCCCCATAAAACATGATGTCTTTTTTAATCTTTTTCGCTTCTATATAAGCGGCTTTAACGGTTTCGATATCGAGAAGGCCCATTAAATCAAATCGAAGTCCATCGATATCGTAGTATTTAAAAAGATACTTTACGCTGTCGATGATAATTTTTCTCGCCATTTTTCTTTCGCTAGCAAAATCGTTCCCGCATCCTGAAAGATTTGAGAGTTTGTGGTGTTTGCTTTTGCGAAAATAATAATGGGGTACTATTTTTTCTAAATCGCTATTTTCATATTCGTGTATGTGGTTATAAACCACATCTATGATGACTCTTAAGTCGCTTTGATGTAATTTATTGACCATTTCTTTAAATTCAAACATTCGAGCCATCGGGACATCGGGATGAAGGGAATAGCTCCCTTCTAAAGCAAAAAATGAAAGAGGGTCATAACCCCAGTTATACCAAAAAGAAGTATCGATATCGTCTTTAGAATCGAAATCTAAAACTGGTTGTATTTGCACGTGGCTCACCCCTAGATATTTAATGTAATCTAAGCCCGCGGGATTTCCCGCTGGAGTTTTACGACCTTCTTCGACGAAACCCAAATACTTACCTTTGTGAACGACATCATTAAATTTATCTTCGTTTATATCTCTAATATGGGTCTCGTAAATCACGGCCTCTACATAATTTTTAATGACATTTTTAGGAACAATATTTTTAATTTTTAACAATTGATCAACATCCACGACTAAAGAATATTCGCTGTTCAAACTCACCTCTTTTGCATAGGGATCGTTAGCTTCATAAATCACACCATTATTGTGGACTATGTAATGATATTTGTAGTTTAATAAATCTCCGGCAATCTCGAGGCGATAAATACCCTTTTCTTCACGATTCATCTTTCGATAAGATACTTCCTCTTTAGAGTTAATCAGTTTAATTAAAACCATCGAAGCTAGAGGAGCCCAAACGGTAAAAACGGTATGTGAAGGATGATAGACATTACCTAAATCATCGCCGTCATAAGCGTATTTCTCATCGAAAGAAGGAAAATCTACTACCCCACTAGTATCGATAATGACTGGTTCTTTTGAACCGACAATCAAACGATAGTTAATGCCCAAAACAAAATCTTCTTCGAGCAACAAATCAAAAAAAAGAATACCGCCGACTAAGTTAAAATGTTTGACGACTTCTTTTTTAATGACCTCTTCTTCTTTATATAAAATGATTTTAAAATTGCTAGGATAAGGGGTATTGGTGTAAACAGCCACATTTATCTTGCGCCAATCGACAAGTCTGGCTTGAATAAAACTTTCCATCAGTCATCACTCCTAAAATAAGTGAGTTCTTCACTCGTCACTACATCAGAAGAAGTAGAAAATTTATCTTGAATTAAAACACGGCAGCCTTTGTTGCCTTCAGTCTCAGTGGAGATGATGCCTTCATTTTGTAACCGTAAGAAAAAGCGTCCCGCGCGATTAAATCCCACGCTGCATTCTCTTTGGATGCGGGATATAGACATGTATTCTTGGCTCATAACCCATTCTCTAATGGCTTGATACCGCTCTTCTTCGTTGTTGCCTTGTTCTTTAAATTCTGGAGAAGCTAAATAATCGCTGGAAGCTTGTTCAGCTTTTTCCATTAGATTTAAAAATTTATCATCATAGTGAGTTTCGTAATGGTCTTTTAAATAGCCCACCACCCGCGTGATTTCGGTCCGATGGATAAAACAACCTTGCAAACGCACCACGCCGACACGAGAAACCAGTGGAGATTGCACGAGCATATCACCTTTACCGATTAATTTTTCCGCGCCACCTTCACCGATGATGGTCATGCTATCGACCGCTGAAGCGGTCATGAGCGCGACGTGCGTCGGCAAATTAGCTTTAATAACCCCGGTGACCACATTAGTGGAAGGACGTTGGGTGGAAATTAGTAAATGGATACCGCACGCTCTAGCTTTCTGCGCTAAAGAAACAATCGGCATCGAAATTTCTTTGCATTGATCGACAATATCAGCATATTCATCTAAAACCACAATGATATATGGCAGTTTTTCTAAACCTAAAGCAGGAGCGTCTTCGTTATACTCTTTGATGTTGGTGCAACCAGTGTTGGAAAATATGACATAGCGATCTTCCATTTCTTGACATAGTTGTTCAATCAAGAGTTTAGCTTCGTTAGGGTCAGTAATAATCGGACAGAGAAGATGGGGCATGTCTTTGTAGCGGGACATTTCCACTTTCTTGGGATCCACTAAGACAATTTTTAAATCATCGGGGGAATTGCGCATAATCAAAGTGACAATCAGCGAATTCAAAAAAATCGATTTACCACTTCCCGTAGAGCCCGCGATTAAGATATGGGGAAATTCATCAAAATCCGCATAGATGACATCGCCCTGGATGTTTTTACCAAAGGCGACGGCTAACGGATGTTTGTCGACCTCTGGTAGGGCCTCAAAGACATCTTTAAAAGCCACAGTAGTCGTCACAGCATTAGGAATTTCTAAACCCGAAGTTGGTTGTCCTTCAACAATGCTCTCAAATCGAGCGTTAACTCCGGATAAACGGATTTGAATGTCTTGGACCATGCTGCTGACACTGCGCGCCGAGACGTTGTGGTCATATCTAATGTTAAACCTCGTAATCGAAGGACCGATGGTATAGTCTTCCACTCTTGCCCCCACCCCAAAATCAGAAAAGGCGATGTTGATTAATTCTTTTCTTTCTTCAGCAATTTGACGATTGGCTTCTTCCTGCTCACTCGTCTCATAAACATTTAAAATTTTGGTGCTCGGTGGAATCCATCTCACCCTTTCTTTTAAGGGAGGATTACTAGGGATATCTCGATTTAGTAAAGGTGATGGTTGAGCTTCTAAAGGAGTGATAGGCTTAGGCTCCGCAAAAACGGTTTTGGGTTGCCCAGTTTCCACTCTATTTTCTGGAAGGGCATCGAAATCTAGTTGCAGTTGCTCAGTCTTGGTTTCTCTTTCAAGAACAATTTCTTCTTCGATAAATTCATCTCTAGAAAGAGGAAGTTCGCCCTCTTGCACATGTTGAGCTAGATCGACGATAAATTTTGCGGGTACAAACATCCCGCTTTGATTGATGGTGAAATTCGCCGCTTCACTATCTAATTGATTAAAAGTGGGCGAAGAGATAATCGTGCTCCTTTTTGGAGAGCCGATGATTTCGCTTTCATAATTATCAGGATCGATTTGACTCGCCGTTTTTATGACATCGATGTTTTTAACTTTGATAACGGTTTTCTTATTCGAACCGATGTCGGACACCGTGCCTTTCTTCTCTTTAGAACTACTTTTTTTGTTTTTATCTTTAGTGAGCACTCTAAGAACAAGCGGAACAAAATATAAGAGCAAAGCAAAAAATGCTAGGACAATCCCGACGATTAATCCACCGTAACTGACGTTGAATAAGTTATTGAATAGAGCAACTAAAAAATAACCGACGAGACCAGCACCGAAAGGATGGTAGATGAGGCCTAATGAAGTAATATTCATATAGCCCCCATTTATTTCATCAAAAACATTTTTGTAAGAAGTGAGATAGTTAATGCTATTTAAAGTTTCATTATCGCTGAGTGCTAAATATGTTCCTTCGTCTTTATAACGGATTAGACAAGTGATATGAGTGAATAAAATCATCAGAGAAACAAGCAAAATCAAGGTAGCAAAAAAATAGTTGTTAAGTTTGATTTTGAAAGATTTTCTAAAAAATATTAGCCTTAAACCTAAGACGTTAATCGCTAGATAGATTAAATAAGAAAAAGAACCAAAAGCATAAGTAAAAGGGGTCGATAAAACTCTAGCCACAATCCCTGTATTGAGGGTAAGAATTAAGCTAATGATACATAATAATAAACCAAAAAAGAAATTAAAATGGTTCTTGTTGGCTACGAAAGGCTTCTTCTTTTTCATACACCTATTATATATACATATGCTCGCAGGTGTCTAATTTTTTCAAAAATAAAAGCACAAATTCTATGTGCTTTCTATTTTTTTATTTAACCACAATCAGCGGAATTATCATGGGGTCTCGGCCGTTCTCTCTTTTAATAAAACGCCTAATTCTTTCTCTAGCATTAACTTTTATTTCGTCGAAGTTGGTGTTATCGACTGATAGAGCCGTGGTCACTTCGTCGACAAAAATATTAGAGATGGATTTTAACAAAGGTTCGGCTTCTTTGACATAGACAAATCCCCGCATTTGACAATCGGGTCCAGCGATGATTCGCTTTTCCTTTAAAGAAACAGAAAGAGCGACAATCACCACCCCATCGACGCTTAATTGTCGACGATCATTGACGATATTTTCGCTGATATTTGTAGAAACACCACGACCATCAACTAAGATAGGATGAGTGGGCATCTCGTTAGGATTATTAGGCAAAATCGTCGGGCGACCATGCTCATTAAAACACAGTTGCATACCGTTATCTAAGATAAAGACATTCGTGTGATTTAAACCGATTCCCATCGATAAAGCCAGTCGAGCATTGGCCATTAAATTGACATAATTGCCGCGGACTGGTAGATAGTATTTGGGTTTTAGAACCGACAAAAAGAACTTTAGATCGTCTTGTCGCGGGTGCATAGAAGAAAGTTGGCTTTTTGGAATCAAAACCACCTCTGCGCCCGTGCGATATAAGTAGTCATTGCTCCGAGTGGCAATTGTTTCTAAAGTGGGTGTAGCCATGGCTGCAGAAATGAAAATATCGCGATCATTTAGTTTTATGCGCTTATCTTCATTAGTACCATCGACAATCTTGATTAATTCTTCGTACATCTCTCTACCCTTACCGAGCAACAAAATGACTAAATCTTGCTCTCTCACTCTGAGAAGATCTTCTTTTTTTACCACCATCGAAGGAGGGATACGAGTGGGATTAAGGTTCATGAGTAGTTCCATAATTTGTCGGGTAAAATCATTGTAAAAGAACATTTTTTTATTGAACTCTTTACATAAATCGATAATTTCACTGATGCGATAAAAGTTTTGCCAGAAGCAATCGATTACTATTCTTTTATTTCCTGTTTTAAAATACTTTTCAATTAGAGGAGAAAGGCGATGGAAAGGAGCACAATACCCTTCGAGATTAGCGGCTTTAGAATCGCTCATCAACAAGAAAGTTGGCTTTTCACTCAAGGCAGAGAGAGCTTTAATATCAAAAATAAAAGCCGGGGTCTTCACCGAATAATCGACGATAAAGTCGCTGGTGTAAACGATATTTCCTTTAGTGGTTTCAATCGCTACACCAAAGGAATAAGCGGCGTTATGCGCGGTTTGAAAAAAATGCAACTTACGAGAGGCCATTTCTAAAGAACTTGTCGGAGGGACAATAATAAAATCAAGAGGGACTTTTAATTTATTAAAAATAAATTGTGTTTCGATGATTTTTTTGGTGAAACTCGTGCAGATGATAGGCGCAGGAGCGTAGTCGTAAAAGTACTTTAAAGCCCCCATGTTTTCATCGTGAGCATGGGTCATGATATAGGCTCTAACTCTCTCTTTGTTATTGATGAGATAATGAGCGTTCGCTAAAAGATAATCGACACCGGGAATAGTTTTATCCGGTAGAGAAAGACCGCAGTCCAAAACAAAAATATCATTATTGATTTCAATAACATAACAATCTCGTCCACTTTCATCAAGACCGCCCAAGGCGGCCACTTTAATCATGTCTTCCATTTAATATTTCTTCCCGTATCTTAAGCCGCTATTATTCTATCGTTAAATTCCATAATTTAAAAGTCTAATCTATCTTTTTGGTAATGATGATATGTTAACTTTCAATTGATGTGGGACTTTTTTGTCCTTGCTCACTTCTTATTCTAGTGAATTCCTCTTTTAGTTCAACTTCTATCTCATTTGGGGTCTTACATTTAAGAACGAATCTAGGCATATT
>DURD01000021.1 GCA_012837435.1 Erysipelotrichaceae bacterium | reverse complement strand
TATGCTTCCGTAAATGTGTACTTTTTAGTTTTCATTTTTGTTAATTTTATTCGTATATTTATTGTTATAGGCAATTAAAGGCGTAAAAACTCGTCTACAAATTCAGATAAGTCTTTATCCCCATCTTCCCACTCTTCCCACTCTCTTTCTTGAACGTAATCAGCAAATGCCTTTAACTGTTCTCTTTGTAATTCGTTCAGTTCTTTTTCAAACGCATCATCTAACTGTTTACGCTTTGGATTAAGTATCCACCAATTCGACCATCTGCTTATAAATTCCTTCATTTTAATAAATTTTTTCGTTAATAAATCGCCCTACGCATACACGATGAACGTTAGCTGTAATTCAATACAACTACATCAGCATTTTCATACCCTAAATGCTCCGAATGGGTCATATGTCCAAACTTACCAACTGGCAAATCATAATTTAAGTATATACCGTTTCCAATTATATTTTTGGCATTTTTGGGTATTTTAACAACTTTTTCTTTATCACTATTTGAAAGACGATAAACTACCGCTAACACAGTATTGCCGTCATTACGGCTTAAATCTTTGTTTTTAGATTTATTTCCCATTTTAAATATTTTTGTTTTAATTAAACTTTTGTAATTTTGTTTCGATATAAATTCTAATTTCCTCAACTCTTTTTTTGATTTTATCAATCGCCTCTGGGTCGTAATCGATATCAAATACTTTTATTCGTTGCTCGGTTGGCACGTGGTCGTAAACCATCTCCATATTTTGGTACGTTTCAGGCGTTGTGAGTAGCACGTAAACCACTTTTGCTTTACGTTTGCCTGTTAGCTCCATATAGCATTGCATTTGCCAATAATAATCGTCGTTTGGTAGCTCTGTTTCAAATAAAGGGAACGTAAAACAATCCCACGAGTTCTTGATGTCAATAATGCAATCATCTAAAATCAAATCAGGCTCACCTGTTATAAAATCGTTTTCAAACTTTTGCTCATTTTTCAAAACAAAAGGAAGGTTTAACCATTCAATTGCCTTGTCAATCGCTTCATCTTCGTATACAAGCCCTTTGTCGGTCTGTTTCGAGCTAAATTGTTTACGATAACCGTAAATCTTTTCTTTGAGCCACGTATCAACATACGCCTGTGTTGTTTTGCTTAATTCTCCAGCCTTTTTTGCGTTGGTCATTATCTGACCACACCCCGAAGCCCTGATTTTAAATTGTTCCATTGTATAAGTTTTTAAGTGTTTCTTTTGCTTGGTCTGTTAGCGTGTATTTGGCTTCAACCGCTTCAACGGTGTATTTTTTAGATTTTATAGCTGCTTTTACCTTCTCCCAATTTGGGTGCTTTTCGTCCATCGGCTGCAAGGTCAAGTCAACTCCATATTCAATATAATCTTTACGATTTAAGTTAGCTCCGAATATGTTACCGAAGTGGTCGCACGCATCTTTTACTGCCAATGTTTTTGCAATTGGTAGAGCCATCGCAATTGCTCCACGATTAATATTTGACATATCAGGTTTTAATGCTCCTGTTCCGCTTTGCGTTTGAATTTCTTGTGCCCCAACCCCATCGTGGAACATCCACTCTCCCGTTGTTAGGTCTTTATAATGAACCCTTACCGTTACCTCGACAGCGTTAAGTAAAAGCCCTGTTTTAATAACCTCAATATATTGGTTTGTTTTAAAAATAGATTTCAAAAGCCACTCTATTCGCTCAATAGGAATGTACTTATGATTTCTAATTGTAGGGTGTTCTTTTACCCATTCAGGTTTTGGTGGTTGGTTTAATACGGCTATTAGCCCATCTTGTTTGATAGCGAGTTCGATGTCGCCATAAACGTCTTTAATTGCTGATAGTTTGTTCATAATTTTAAGTGTTTAAATGTTATACAACATATAATAATTTTTGTTATAACCTGCAAGAGGTTTTGTTAATTTAGATTTATTCTAAATAGTCTTAATCGGGTCTTTTATTCCATATTCAGCGAATAAGGCTACTAAACCAGCGTATTGGTTTAGCCGCAAATTGCTTTTGCCTAATTTGTAGTTGCAAAATTGGTTATCGCTTTTAACGCCAAGCACCTTTTTTGCTTTTGTGCGAAATCCTTTCTTCTTGTTGTACGGAATGCGGTTATAGGCTTCCGTGAACGTAAATTTTTTAGTTTTCATATTCCCATTTTATTATTTTTTCTAATTCTTTATAAATCACTCCCCCTTCATCAATTACTCGATTGCCGTCAAAATCAAAGCAGTGGTATTCGATTTCGTGAATATCTTTTTTTAGCCTTATATCGTTAGGCGTATTGTAGCCATCACCACCACTTTTTTCGAGCGTTACGAAAATAGTTACAAATGTGATAATGAGAAATTCGTTTGCTTCATCTCTAAAATCGATTTCAATAACCTGACAGCCTTCCTTATGTTCCAATTCCGGAAGCTCGTCTTCAGGTGTCAAAATTGGTTTTTTCATAACCATTATAAATAAATTGATTTAACATAATTGCACAAAGCTGTTTCGATGATATTGTTTTCATCTTTTATCTCACCGTTTGCATCAAACGCTTCAAAATCGATACTTTCGATAAGTG
>DURD01000020.1 GCA_012837435.1 Erysipelotrichaceae bacterium | reverse complement strand
TTCCGATGTTTTTTGAAACTAAATATAGATCGAGTTGTTCTCCAATATAACCGACATTCATCAAATAGTTATCTTTCTTTTCGCTGTAAATTAAAATGCAGTACTCCGCTTCGCTTTTATAGCTGGCGTCTTTCGTCGGTACAATCCTTATCGCCGTCTCAATATCTTTATAAAGTGGCTTAAATGAAGGGTATACTCTTTCGATATCATCCAACTCATCTTGACTGATAACCGTACCACCCACATCTTTAAATGAATGGAAAGCTCTTCTTTTAAATAGCGCCGGAAAGTATTGTTTCATCTTTACTTTTTCTTTCTAGCACTTGGTTAGTACTTAATAAATTTACTTCCGGGAACGTTACAAATACTACATTTTTCTGGAACAAATTTTTCGATATTACCGCAGACAGGACATAGATAATAGAACACTTCTTCGGTGTTATCGAGGTTCTTCAATGCTTCCTCATAAAGTCGAGCGTGTACTTCTTCCGCCTTCATAGCGAAAGTAAAGGACATAACTGCGGCTTTATTTCCTTCTTCTTCGGCCACTTTGACAAAAGGAGGGTACATCTCCTTATATTCATAAGTTTCTCCCGCGATACCGTCTTTTAAATTGTCTGCGGTTGAACCAACTTTACCCGCGACTTCAAAATGTCTAATGGCGTGAAGAGTTTCCGCATCGGCGGCCGCTCTAAACAGTTTAGCGGCATTTAATTTGCCTTCTTGTTCAGCTTTTTTAGCATAAGCCGTGTATTTCCGGTTAGCTTCTGCTTCTCCAGTAAAGGCGGTCATTAAGTTTTTTAGTGTTTGATTTTCTTTCATTTTTTGATTCTCCTTTTCTATCACATCAATTAATTTTTTTACGGTTTCTAATGGAAATCCTTCTGGATGTTCCTTATTTAACAATGATTTTAAGAATTCTAAAGTATTTTCACTCTGTGGAAGCATATATCCTGCTTCGCGAAGAAGGTCTTCCGCCATAATGTGATTAGACTTTCTAATCGCGGCAAAAAGCTTTCCTTCTAATTGAGAAGCGATGTTTTCTTGTTCAGCTTTACTGCGAACAAGGGCATTTAATTCTCTCACAACACCTTCATCTTTGTCTTGTTGAGGAGGATAGACAAAAGGCACCATTGATATCGCTCCAGACGGACAAGCTTCCGCACAATCTCCACAACCAATGCATTTAGTAATATCGATAATGCTATCTTCGGTATCCGTTGCGCCTGTGGGGCAGACATATAAACACAAACAGTCTTTAGTGCATAAGCGAATGTTTCTTACTGCATATTTTTTAGCCATTATTATGCCCTCCCTTTCATCTTTTCGAATTTCCAATTTGGCACTTTGCAAATTGGACATATTTCTGGAAGATTATCTCCCACGTAGACAAAACCACAAATTGTACATACATATACACCCGTATTTTCTATCATGGTTTTACCTTCTCTTTGATAGCGAATTAATAGTGATTTTAATACCCTAGTGACCTTCTCGCTCCACGTTAAAGTGCGCAAAGCTCCTCGATCTTTATTTTCTTTAGCCGTGCCGTTAGCAATAGGAAAGCCTTCTTCTAAGTCTTTTTCAATCAACGCTACTAGTTGATTAACGTTCGGAGAATCAATTGGCGTGGCTTTTTTACCAAAGTAATCTCCTAATTCCTTAAATAAAGCTGCTTCTTCTAGTTTATATTGTTTTTCGCATCCGCGAGAAAGATTAGAACATAAAGCGCTTAATTCTAACGCGGTCATTTCTTTTAATTCCGAAGAAGTTTCTTTAATGGGAACAGGTTTCTTTTTTTGTGTAATAATCTGTTCATCTTGTCTAATAAAGCTCGACTTAGGAACTCCGCATATTGGGCACACCCAATCTTCTGGTAAATCTTTCCATTTAGTATTAGGAAGGATACCCGCTTCAGGAATTCCTTTTGCTTCATCATAGATGAATCCACAGACGGAACATACATATTTACTCATCTAATTACCTCCTTGTATAATTTATTTTCTTTTGAAGGCTTCATAAGAAACAATTTTTCTTTATCCTTTTATTTAAATTTTAACAGCCAAAATTATTTTACCATATTGCCTATACCAGTCATCAAGCATAACGCATTTTTTGTCGTATTATGGCATTCAAATAACGATTAGAAAAAATCTTTCAAATCATTTTTGTATTTTTATTGCAATTTATGTATTTTAATGTATATTTATGTTGAAAGGAGAAAATTTAATGATTAGATGGTTTAACGTTAAAGAGAGAAGCGGGACGCTATCTCTATACCAAAACAACATGACTCTCAACACCACGGCGATGTATCCTTTTGAATCTGCTTATCGCGTGCAAGTGGGACTAGATGAAAATCAACAAATCATCATCAAGCCCATCACTAAAGAAGTCGTAGAATCAGGTGTTCTTGATGAATATTCCCTTATCAAAATAGATATGCACAAAAGTTTTGCTCGTATTTCTTCTGTGGCATTATTAAAATCTATTAGTGAGGAGCTAGGTCTCACATTATCAAAAACTCCCATTCAATTTAAAACGAGATGGGATGATGAAAACAACGTGCTCGTCGCCCTGACGGAGAAAGGTAAAAAGTAATATGGAAGCATATATGTGGGTTATTTGGTTAGCTCTATTAGTCATCATGGTAATCATTGAAGCCAGTGGCCCCGCGCTAATATCGATTTGGTTTGCGGTTGGTGCTTTAGTATCGCTAATTGTGTCTTTAATACCTGAAGTCGCTTGGTGGATAGAAGTCATCGTCTTTGTGGTGGTTTCTGTTGCTACAGCACTGGGCATTAGACCAATATTAAGAAAATACAAGAGCAAGCAAGAAGTTGTCAAAACAAATGTCGATAGCTTTGTTGGCAAAAGTGGGTATGTAATTGAAGATATTACTTACTTAAAGCCTGGAGCGGTTAAAATTAACGACGTGAGTTGGACGGCAATTCCACTAAACAAAAAAGAAACGATTTTAGAAAACTGTATTATTGAAGTCGTGGCGGTAAGTGGCAACAAGTTGGTTGTCAAGAAAGTAGAGGAAAAATAGCATGGAAGTATTATTTATTGTTCTAGGCATAGTAGGTGCTATTGCCGTAGCGCTTGTTATCAGCAGTGTTAAAATTGTAAAACAAACTGAGAAAATCGTCATCGAAAGGTTGGGGGCTTATCACACCACTTGGAACGTTGGTGTCCATATGTTACTACCTTTCTTCGATAGAGTTGTATTAAGAGTATCAATGAAAGAGCAGGTCAAGGATTTTGAGCCCCAATCAGTTATCACTAGAGATAACGTTACTATGCAAATCGATACCGTGGTCTTCTTCTATGTCACCGATGCAAAATTATATGCCTATGGCGTAGATAATCCCATGGGGGCAATTAACTACTTAAGTGCGACCACGCTAAGAAATATCATCGGTGAATTATCACTGGATGAATGTTTAACATCTAGAGAAATCATCAATGAAAAAATGACGAAGATTCTCGATGAAGCTACCGATCCTTGGGGCATTAAAGTCAATCGAGTAGAGGTTAAAAACATCCTTCCTCCAAAAGATATTCGAGACGCAATGGAAAAACAAATGCGCGCCGAAAGAGAGAAAAGAGAAAAGATTCTTCTTTCGGAAGGGGAAAAGCAGTCGGCTATTCTCGTCGCCGAAGGAGAAAAGCAATCGGCTATCTTAAAAGCGGAAGGCGAAAAACAAATGGCTATCTTACGCGCAGAGGGTGAAGCGGAAAGTTTAAGACAAATTAAACAAGCGGAAGCTGATTCCATCCGCATGATTAAAGAAGCGGAAGCGGAAGGCTTAAAGATGATTAACGAATCTAAGCCGAGCGAAGCGGCTTTAAAACTCCGTTACTTCGATGCCTTAGGTAAAGTCGCTGAAGG
>DURD01000019.1 GCA_012837435.1 Erysipelotrichaceae bacterium | reverse complement strand
AAATTAAAAAATAAGGAGGGGTATGTTTTATGTGGAAATACAACCATACACCCGAACTATGCCACTACGGTGTCCTTGGAATGAAATGGGGTGTACGCCGTTACCAGAATAAGGATGGGACGTTGACGCCTGCTGGGAGAAAGAAGTATTCGTCGGAAGTTGAAAAACTTAAAAGTCGCGCTAAAGAAATTAAAAAAATAAGAGGTACTACTAATGATGCTTATATTTCAACCAAAAAGAAACTGTATATCGCAAAAAATAAAGAAAAACTTAGAGAAGCAAAAGCTTCTAAAGATAGGGCGTCTATGATCCGAGCTAAAGAAAATTTAGATTTTGCTAAAAGGGTAAAAAACAAAGGCGGTTTGGCTAATTACACTCGAAGCGCTCAAAGAGAAATTTTAGGCAATCTATCTTCTGACGAACAAATAATAATAAACGATATTGAGCGAAAACATGCAAAGAATAAAGATAGAACTACTAAGCTTCTATCAATCATGGGACCGATCGCAATTCCTCTTTTATCAGCCGCCGTTATAACCGAGGGTAAATATTACATGGAAAATGGAAAGTTTGGAATCCCATCGGTTGGTTTTGAAAACGGCCAAATAATGGTTAAGGTTCGTTAAAAACACAACTCCTTTTATGAAGGAGGTATGTAAAATGACCATACTAAATAAGAAAGTGAAAGAGGAGATTAAAACTTTAATTCACAGAATCGAGTATTGTAAAACATATTTAGCAACATTGGAGCCGATTCGAGAACGTTTGTATGTCGAGAGGAATAAATTTGACCCAACAGGATGGGTAGAATTAGAATTTGACACTACAATGAAAATCGCCGAGACCAAGGTGTTATTAGATAATACAAGGCAAAGATTACGTGAGTTAGGAGTCTACTAAGACTCCTTTTTCTTTTATTTTTTAAAGGTGGTGATTAGTATATGGATAATGATTATTTAACCCACCACGGCATTCTCGGAATGAAATGGGGCGTAAGAAGGTACCAGAACAAAGACGGAACTCTTACACCAGCTGGTAAAAAACGATATGATCGGGATGTTCAAAGAACTTCCACCCAGCTTGGTCGAACTATGTTTACAAGAAAGAGACAATTAGCTGCTGATAAGAGTGATTTAGAGAAACTCAATAGTGGAAAACGCCTTAGCGTTGGTCTTACGAAAAAAAGACAAGACGTTTACGACAAAAGAGACAAAGCAGCTTTAGAACGAAGAATCAAAGACAATGAACAAAAGCTTGCTAATAAATCGGATAAAAAAGATAAAGATTTTAAGTTTGTCGACGATGAAGTAGCGCAGATGCCTCAGAAGAAACGAAATGCTTTTTTAAATTACCAAAAAATGGTAGGTTTGACACGTGATAACGTTGATGATCCAGAACTATATGAATTAATTCGGTTGGAGTTTGAAGATGCATGTGAACGTGGTATAATCGATGTTAATAAATCATGGGAGTCTAATGAAAAAGCAATTCGAAGAGATGCTACAAAAATTTCGCACCACGATTCCAAAAATAGTCTTTATCA
Organism: Erysipelotrichaceae bacterium; assembly: GCA_012837435.1. Taxonomy (GTDB): domain Bacteria; phylum Bacillota_I; class Bacilli_A; order RFN20; family CAG-826; genus RUG14515. Next base: position 329 of record DURD01000019.1, on the reverse strand, counting down.
CTATGGCATTCTCGGAATGAAATGGGGTGTTAGAAGAACCCCGGCTCAACTTGGACACCTGACTAAAAAAGATAACAAATGGGTTAAGAAAAACACCGAGAAAATTACGGAGAAGGCCCGTAAGAAATCTTCGAAAGAATTAATGAAATACGCCAACGAGTTAATGAAAGACCCAAACGCTGTTAATAAATCCGGTAAACTAAGTGCGGCCACCATTAATGCTTATAACAAAAAAATGGCTTCTCTAATGAACGAACAAGTTTCCGACTTAACATCACCATCTGGTAAAGTTGTGCGATTTGTAGCCAAACGAGGAGAAGTTGGAGTTT
>DURD01000004.1 GCA_012837435.1 Erysipelotrichaceae bacterium | reverse complement strand
TGGACCTATAAAAGCTATCTGGCCAGAAAAAGAAGGCGTTACAAGTCCAGGGCGGAAACCCTTGCTTAACAAGTACTGGACAAATAATCAGGTATTTTTTGTGAAATTTTCATTATATATTGACATAATGAAAATCATTATTGATAGTATTCGTAAAGAAAAAAGCTATTTTTCCAATAGCTTTTTGTCGTTTTATGTTTATTGTAGTCCTAAATCTTGCAAAAGAATTTTTGTTTGATTTGCTTCGTTCGTGTTTACGGAATTTCGAGCTGCCGTCATTCTTTCGATTCGTTGCCGTTTCTTGCGGTTGAAAATCCTAAACCATCTTTTAATCTGATAAAAAGGTAATAATATCGGGTGCTTTTTTAAGTTGGGATATGCTACTTCCAAATTAGCCCTTGGCAAAAACAATAATTTGAAAAATGAACGTATTTTACTTTCGCCTTTTGCCGCTTTCATAAGAGCAGAGGTGGAGCTATTACCGTATACGCCACCGGTCAAAATAAACTGTTCCATGCGAAGGGTGATATCGCTGTGAGATGCATTCTCCATCCATACTTTGCTCAATTCCACGGAGGCATCATAAAACTCAAGCAAATTTGATTGCAAAAGCAAAGAGCGAAGTTTATCCATGTCGAATTCCATTTTATTTGTCAAAAACCATAAATCAATTATAGGACGAATTCCGCATCCACCATATGTAAAATGATTTGCCATATGTACGATATGATAAAACAAAAACATTTCATTTCGCATACGGTATTGATACTGCTTGTCTGTTTCCAGCTCACATTCATCCCATACAGCTTCCAAAATCGTTTCGGCTTGCAGTATGCTTGCATCTTGTTTTAGGGAAAAATGCAATTCTAAATGAACACCACTTGACGAGTTCATCTGATAATCATAGGTTGTTGTGCTTTTTTGTAGAGTAAATCCATCTTCACCCAAAATACCAATAGCTTTTTCCGCATCTTCGGGATGGATTAAGATATCAATATCACAGCTCGTCCTCATCCAAGGCTCCGGGTAATATTTGCGAAGGACAGATCCTTTTAACGGCAGAAACGCAATACCGTGATTTTCTAATATATCGGAAACTCGTTTTAATTCATAGTTTATTTTTTCATAACGATATACCGCCATCATCCATTGTTTTTGATATTTCTGCGATATTTCGTCTTTTATAAGCAGTTTCTGTTTGTTCAATGCCGATGCAACCAAATGTGCTATATCATGTGATTTTGTTATCTTATATAGCTGTTCCATTGTTTCGTTGGATAAATCATCAAGATTTTTTTCATCAAGTTCTTTACCACATATTTCAGATTGAATTAAAGAAAATAACACCTTCATTGTATGTTCCGTCTGATTCACAAAATCCCCCCTTACTCATTTATTTGTGTTATCATCACCACTTAGACTTTGGTTGTTTTTTTGTTCTAATGCAAACTGCTTCCTATACTTTATCACGAAAAACAAAAGAACCGCAAACATTATAAACTCTGATAAATTTCTCATTATTGCAACATTGACAATAGAGAAACAACCAATAACGTAAAGCATCACTAATCCGAGAATTTGCGCTACGGCTCCTGATAATGTTGCCAAATTAATTTGTTTAGTCTTTTCAATTGAGCCTAATGTTGGCCATCCCAATATTGCAACAGGAAAACTAATCACAAGCACAGGTAATAAATATCTGAAAACAGTTGCCGCTTTCTCATAATTTTCACCACCGACAATGGTCAAGAGCGAAGGACTAATACAGCCAACTATGATAGATCCAACTATTACTATTGGCATAAATATTAAAAGCACTATTTTTATTAGTTTTAAATCTTTTCCCTTGATCATATATGGATACAAACCATGACTCAATGGCGTATACATTGCCTGTACTGCGCCTATCAATTGTATCGAGACACTCCAATAAGCAACGTCTTGCAGATCGTTTACGCAAACGCCTATAACCGCTGTTGTAAGAGCACCGAAAACGCTGCTTGTCGCACTATTCGCAAAGAAAAGAAATGACTCCTTAATCTTTTTAAATGCAGCTTTGATACCATCGACCTTTATGCTATATCCCAACTTTTTATAAATAATCCATGTAACCACTATGGCGCATAATGAACTAACTGTATCAAAAATTGGAACAAGCAATACCTGCTGATCGCCTTTAATCAATAAGATAGTTAGAAGAGTAGATATTGTTTTCATTAAGACAAAAATAATGGAAACAATATGCATTTTTTCTATTCCTCTAAAGAAGAAATCCAATAAAAAACACGAAAGCAAAGGGGGAATAAAAGACAGGAATAATAATAGCGTATAATCCCTTAAAATTGGAATTACAAACGATAAAATCAGTATTACTATAAACGATATGACCGCCAAAAACAATTTTGCAACAATTGTGTTGCCGACGACACGAGAAGTTTCCTCTTTTTCTCGATTAATATTAACAATGTCACGAACAGCAGAAAGAATAAATCCAAAATCTATCGCTGTTTGTGCATATGCAATTATTGATTTAACATAGGCAATTGCACCATAAGTTTCAACCGATAAAACTCTTGTCAAATACGGCAATGTAACGAGAGGGAAAATTATTTTTGCTATAGCCAATAAATATAACATTATGGTGTTAAAAGATGTTTTCTTATATTTTGTTGTTATGACCTCTTTCATCTTGTAATCACCTTGCCAAAATGTCGTTAATTAAAAAACATATAGGGGTATGTACCGTTACCGTTCAAAACAGCGTTTAGTATTACATAATGGATAGTAAACCAAATTGTATATATTATTCCCCAATCGTTCTTTCCTTGCTTTTTTGCTATTTCTTGAATAAACAGAGGTACTAATATCGCTATAAAAATTTGGAAATACAACATTACTCGGTCTGCATATTTCATGCTCATACCCAAAAATTGACAAGGTATAATTAATAAATATAAATTATAACAAAGCGTTAATAACTTATTATCTTTTAGTTGCTTTCGATACATGAAGAACGGGATCAAAGGTGGCAATGTATAAAGAATAAATCCTAATGACATATTCCAACTTGTTTCTTCTGTATAACTTGCGTATAATCCTAATCGTTGCAGAACCGCTGTTATTATGGGAGTACCAAAAATAAAGAATGCTGTTAAAAATACAACAAGCCACTCGATGTTTTTGAATTTCTTACTCAAAAGCAAATAAATCGGAATAACTAACAAAAAGATTGCGCTTTCGTGGAAAAGAACTGCGACAGCAATTAATCCAAAGCCCCGTATGTATTTTCGTTCATACAATAGAGCAATAGCTGCGAAAACAATAGAAACTGCTATCATTTGTCGCATTCCATTATAAAAAGTGCTGTAACAAACTGTTAAAATAATATACCATGCCAATGTTCTTCTTTCTTTTGTGAATTTACATATAGCATAATAAGCCATCCCTAAAAATATTGCAGCCGATATGAAGAGCAACCATTCATATGAAGGCATAATTTTGTTTAAATGATACCACAAAGGCTCGATAGTTTCGTATCCGCTTCCGCGTCTTATAGAAAGATACATCGCTTTGTACGCTTCATAATCGATTCCTCCTTCACGAAAGGCTGCCGTAATAGAAGGTACAATTATGGCAAGGATAGAAAAGAAACCTCGAAATGATTTGTTTTTAGATAAAGAAACGCAACCACATGAAACGATGAACGTTGCCGCATATATTAACAAAGAATATAATAATTCTTCAAAAGTCATCAGTTAAATCTCCCATTTTTTGCCGTATGTCATACAGCTTTACTTCTTTTCCAACGCTTATACTTCCAAATTAGTTTTATTAAAAAAATCAATCTATAATAAGCACACCAAGAAATAATTTTCAAATACGTTGGCTGATCTGAAAAATATTTGTTTTTGAAATGCTCTTTTTTATACTTTAAGCGAATGAATTGTGTGATATCCTTCCGGCTTTCTTTTTTTGCCACCTTTATTAGAACGGTATTATTCAAAACCTCTCTTAATTCTAATGCAAGTAGTTCTTCTTCAAAACCTCGTCCTTGTAGTTTCTCGCTCAACAAAGAGAAAACTATTTGAGAGTTCTGTTCATTTATCAGACTTTCATTATGCATTAAAGAGTTTGAGTGTTGTACATACATATACAAGCACTTGTTACAATAATAAACACGTTCAGACAAAGCAATTGCCGCTTTTGTAAATAGCATATCGTCATTTCTAAATAATTCGCCAAATCGTATATCATTATTGACAACAAGCTCTTTTTTGTAAATTTTTCCACACGTTGATCCATACGTATAAACAAAAGCTGTTTTTGGCTCTAAATTGCCAGGCTGAATGTTTTTACCTCCAATTGATTTGCCGTATGACAAAACCGTTCCGTTTTCATCTACATTCGCATAATCGAAAATCACGCAATCATATTCCTCCGCCAAATAAGGGGCAATGATTGTTGAAAAATCATCAGATAAATAGTCATCGCTGTCAACAAAAGTGAAATAATCTCCTGTTGCATACTTGATGCCATTATTACGGCTATATCCAGGGCCGCCGTTTTTATCATTTTTAATAACTATAATGTTTAATTCGCTATTCTCGGCATATTCTTTAGCTTTGATAAAACTATCATCTGCCGAACAATCATCCACGATAATTATTTCGATTTCAGCATCTACTTGTTTAGATAGCACACTAAAATTTCGCTCCATCATATGAAACGAATTATACATTGGTATTATTACACTAATTTTCTTCATGCTGTTCTCCTTTAATAAAAGCATTTTTATACCAATTTTTTCTCATCCAGGAAATCGTTTTTATTTGCTGTGCTAAAATGCTTTTCTGTGTCCCAATGTAGCGCGTGCTGCTCCCATTTGATGCGTTCTTCCGAAGGCGGAATCATATAATCGCCAAAACGCTCGGTTAAAAACTCATGCAAGCCAACAGGGACACGAAGCTCTGCTTTTTCAAACGGAAAATGCTCTGTTTGGTTAAACCATTCTTTTTTATAAAGTCCCTTTTTATAGACCGCCTTACCCAAGAAATTACAATAATAGTCCGATTCTACATTTCTGTAACGATAAACTTGGCGTAATGCAAAATCAACCATGAGCTTGCGAGGAAGAAGTTTTGATAGCCACAAAAGGAATTTTCTTAATCCTGTTTGTCTGTTATATCCCCTCATGGACATTCCCTTGACGACAGCACATTTAGCCCAAAAGCATTGCCACAGTTGCTTTATTTTGCTGTTCGGGCAGTTATGCAAAATAAAGATATCAACAAAGATGCCTTGATGAATATCCCAATCCTTTGTTAAATCCTCGATATAAGTCGTACCATTCATGCGGAGCTTGGAGACGGTAACGTGACCTTTTTTTGTTCTGCCGTATTCCTGAAGATAAAACTTTTCATGGTCGCCAAACTCTACGAATTTTTCTCTGAATTTTTCATAATTGTCCGGTGTCATAAAGATGTCTAAATCATCATCCCAAGGAATAAAACCACCGTGTCTTTTTGCACCGAGCGCAGATCCACCCATTAAGCAATAATCAATATCGTATTGGGTGCAAAACTGTTCTATGTAAACGGCTATTTCCAAAATCTTATTTTGCAATACTAAAATGCCGTACTTATCCTCAAGATTATCTCTCATATATTCCATGTGAAGACCTCATCTCAATTTCATTATTATTTTTCTTAAAAATTTCGGAGCTTTGTAGTAAATTAATTTCTTCCAATCTCTTGATGGCTTCAAAAACCTTTTTACGGTTGTTTCGAACGGCTCGTTTGCAATGGATTCTCTAAACGCAGGCTGTTCGGAGGGAATAACAACTTCATCTGAAAAACGATTATTCTTGTATATCGTTTCTTTATCCATCTCTCTCCAATGGATTTTCTCTTTGATTAAATCAAACCATTTTTGTCCTTTAGGTGTGTTCACCAAAAACATTGATACGCCTGCAAAACGGTCAATGTCGGGATGATACTTTTCTATTGAATGAAAATCGCCAATTGTTATATCGCCAACACGTTCACTGGTAGCGAATTTACAATCATAGCAGCTATCCCTGCACACAAGCTGCTTGCAGTACGCATTGTAGTAAGGGAAAGAAAAATAAAGATCTGTTCTTTCGCAAAATTCGCCGTCTTTCAAGTAGTAGTAGTAGTAGTAGTGAGAAGATGCGGTTGATTTTTTGTATCTCAACGTCACAGATTTAATTTCTATGCCTTCCTTTTCTTCGGTGTATGCAATAGATTTATCAAAAAGGCTCTGACTACCGACTCCATGACAAACGAAATCAAGAGTTAATAAATTATCATATTCTTTTTGCAAATACAATTTGAGTGCTGAAATTTGACAAGGGCTTGAGCAGTATAAAACTATTCTGTTTTTCTTCAGTTCTGTTTCTATAGCACTAAATTGATACGAAGTATCGCATAACAAATATTTTGATTTATAAAGCGGAATAAGTTCTTCAAGTGTTTCTGCTTTTGTTGTTTTTAGCTTCAAGTTTTCATCAAAAGCCGCGCCAAAAACCACACCACCTTGTGCTATTATGCTCTCTGCGAAAACGCCAAACAGCCCACCGCTTGAGCCGTTGTATTTGGTTTTCGCATCGAGCGCATATGCCATACCGCACAGAATGGTATCGGAAGAATATGTATCGTTAATTATTGGGCATACTTTCTCACACGCTCCACAATTAACACACCGTGTCGAATCTATTTCGGGATACTCAAAACCATATGTATCTGTTACAAAAGAAATGGCATTAAATTTGCATTTTTGTAAACACGCTCGACATCCGCAACACTTATTTCCGATACTATCTATTGCCATGATTAACTCCTCGTTATTACTTTACTTTCTTTGAAATGTCGGAAGACGAGATTCCTTCTGTGTAAGGTAAAAAGACAACGTCTACCCCTACGGCTTCAAGTTCACGTATTATGTTATTATACATTTCGCTATTCTGCCAATCACTACCATGGAAGAGAGCTTCAAATTTGATTTTCTTCCACGCTTCCATTTTATCCATAGAGGCTTGAGGCACAACTTCGTCAACATATTTTATAGCTCCGACGATCTCCATTCTTTGCTCAAAAGGAATAATCGGGGTTTTATTTTTATATGTTCTAACACATTCATCTGTTGATACGCCAACAATCAAATAATCGCATTGTTCCTTTGCACGACGAAGTATATTCAAATGCCCTATATGAAACAAATCAAAAACACCGGTTGTGTATCCTACTTTATATTTTTTCATGTGTATTACCTCCTTAAAATCGTCTTGTAAGCAATTTTTTTCATCCAAGCCGGCATATAAATGAATACTCGGATGTAGAGCTTGTTCACCCATGCTTTTCTTTTGGTTATCATGTTGTTTTTGAGTAAGTATGTTTGCAACATATCCCAATCTTGAATTTCTCTTTTATTGCTTCTTCGCTCTATAAAGCCTTTTCCCACACGAACATTAACTACAATATCATCTATGTTTGCAAGTTTGTATCCTGCTGCAATTAAGTCAACCCACAGCTTATAATCTTCAAGTTTTCCAAAATCCTCACTATAGCCACCAACCGCTAAAACAGCACTTTTTAAATACATTACCGATACGTGATTCATCGGAGTTCTTGACTTTGCCATTCGTGTTATTTCTTCATGAATAAGCTCGACATGGCGTTCTGATTGAATATCACCAATTTCATTCTCAAATTCAGCTATTGCACCACCAAGAACAGCAACATCTATATTGTTTTCAATAAAAGCGATCTGCTTTTCAAATCTATCCGCTACGGATATATCATCCGAATCCATCCGTGCGATCCAATCGTACTTACAAAGAGACAATCCGCTATTTAGAGCAGAGGCAAGCCCTTGATTTGTTTCTTTTTTCAGAACAGTAATCTCTATTTCAGATGTCTGATTCTTTATATCATCAATTATTTCATCAATAGACGAGGGAACTATTCCGTCTTGGACGATCACAACTTGTTTAGGCTTTTTTGTTTGTGTCAAGGTAACGCTTTTTAACGCCTCCCTGAAATCATCCGCATTATCCTTGCCGTAAACAGACATTAAAACTGAAAATTCCATAGTTACTCTCCTTAATAAATCGGCGTAACCCAATTTTTGAATTGTTCTATTTTTCCTCTAACCGCATCAAGGTATCTCTTGTGAATGTTTTGAGTAAGTTCTCCAGCGCAACCGTTTCCAATTTCATATTTGTCTATAGATAAAATCGGTGTTATTTCCATTGCAGAGCCACAAAGGAAGGCTTCGTCACAGGTATATAGTTCTGTTCTGTCCACTGTTCTTTCTTCGACAGGAATGCCCATCGCTTTTGCAAGTTTGATAACTGTATCTCTTGTAATACTTTCGAGTACGCTATCTGTCAGCCTCGGAGTAACAAGAACACCGTTAATTATCATAAAAAAGCATGATCCGGGTGCTTCAGCTACTTTACCTGCATCATTCAAAAAAATACAAGTGTCATATCCATTTCGCAGAGCTTCTCTTTGTCCTACTCGACTATTTATGTAATTTGCGCCACATTTGATTCTTGGCGATAACGTATCATCCGATATTCTTCTCCAAGATGTGACACAGCAATTCAAGCCTTTTTTGTTGTATTCAGAGCTTGTCTTTCCTTTAGGAATAGGTGCAACAAACATATCTACAGGCTCTGCCGATCCCCAAGATCCAAAGCCATCTACAAATAATGTTTGCCTAACGGAAAGATTTTCATCGTACTCGTTAGCCTTTATGACATCAATAAGTGCTTTTCGGAAATCATCTTTTGAATAGGGACAATTAATTTGTATTAATCTTGCCGAGCGAAGCAATCTGTTATAGTGATCATCTAATCTAAACGCATACAATTGCTTTTCCTCGTCGTTCCAATAACATGGGATACCTTCAAAAACATTTAAGCCGAATTGTGCTGTCGGTGCAAGAATATTAATTTTTGCATCATTTACATTCACTATTTCGCCTTTGTACCATATAAATCTATTTGCAACATCTGTTTTCATGATTTTTCTCCTTAACCAACTATTATTTCTTCTTCATCGGGCAAATGAGCAAGTCGGATTATTTCTTCTTCTACGAGTCGTGCCGATTCAGCATCATCCATGGTTGAGTCAACCTTTTCCTCGTAAATATCTTGTTTTCGGAAAACTTTTGCCACGGTAGAGAACAGGATTTTTATATCAAGCCACAACCCTTGTTTTTTAAACTCGTCAATGTATTGGTTGTCGTATGTAACCTTTTCCTCCCATGAGTTTTCATTTCTGCCCTTTACCTGTGCAAGACCTGTTATTCCTGCTCGTACTTCAAATCGTTTTTTATATTTTTTGTTTAGTGTATCAAAGTCGCCAAGCTCATATTTTACACAAGGACGGGGGCCAACAATAGAGAGGTCGCCTTTTATCACGTTCCACAGTTGAGGCAATTCGTCTATGCTTGTATTTCTCAAAAAGCGACCTACTTTTGTTACTCGTGGATCGTTCTCATAGTTGAACAGACCTGCCCCCATGCTTTCTGCATTAACGACCATAGATCTAAATTTGTACATTCTAAAGACACGACCATTTTTTGTTCTTCTTTCTTGCGCGAAAAATACGGGGCCTTTGCTGTCGCATTTTATAGCTATCGCAACTATTATCCACAAAGGAGTCAATACAATGATGGCAATAGAGCAAATGACAATATCAAAAAAACGTTTTAGAAATTTGTTAATTAAATGCATACCGCCTCCATGTCAAAATGAAAATGTATGAAAAATATCATCAAAATACTCTTGGCGTTTTATCAACTCCACCTTGTTTCCGCTTATATCTATTACTGGGAAATTTGGTAAAATGAACGGCGGTTTCATAACAAGTGAATACGAGCCGCAGTTTGAGAATACTACATAATCTCCAACGGACAAATCGCCCTCATAATTGTGATATAAGACATCACCCTCAATACAGGTATATCCAACGATATCAACATCTTTGTAATACTTTCTTTCCGTGCCTGATTTGATAACAAATATCGGAGGATTAACGCCTCCCATGTTAATATTTTTTTGGCTACCCAGCATGGTTGCAAAAGTTTTATTCCTTACAGTTTTGATTGTTTCAATTCTGCCTACAAATTTCATGCAATCGCCAACCAAAGCAGATCCAGGCTCAATCAATAGTTCGGTTTCAAGGTTGGGGAAATGTTCCGCAAACACCGAAGCTGCGGCTTTGGCGTAATCTTCATAAGTCGGGATGGTCGTACTGAATTGTGCTTTTAAAGCATCATCCATGTGTCCAAACAGTCCACCACCGATGTCTATTCTGTCGGGTATATAGCCAAGTCTTTCCTTTACTTGAAGCGCCAATGTTGCCATACCTTTTGCTCTTGCAGGCCAATATTCAACATTCCTTTTTGCAAAATGACATTGAAGATTTATCAGATGGACATTTTCAATATTTTTTATGAAGTCAAGTGCTTGTTCAAATTCTATACTATCTATATCAAATCCGAATCGTGAAATCACCCCATCGCCAACATCAAAATTACAACGAATACCGAGATTTAAACGATGATTGGGGTTTTGATGGGCAATTTTCTTTATTGTTTCAATTTCAAACACAGAGTCTATGTTTACAGTACCACCCATCAATAATAACTGCTTAATTTTATCTTGATTCTTTATGGGGCCGTTCCAAATTATTTTGGTTGCCTTAACACCAATTCGCAAGGCAATCTCTAATTCCATTTCAGATACAACTTCGGCATAGCCACCATTATCATTTACGATTTTGCAGAGCTTTGGGGTATAGTTGGTTTTGTAAGAATAGGCAATATTAAAATTAGGGTATATTTTCTTGAACTCATTGCTTAATTCAACAAAATTATTGCTAAATTTTTTTGAGTCTAAAAGATAAAACGCATTCCCGTAGACATCGCATAATTCACTCATCATTTCGCTTGTTAAATTAAGCATTTTTTCTCTCCTTAATCTTTTTTACTATGCCTGTTACAGCTTCAACGACCTTTGATCGATTATCCATATACTCACTTGTGTTTTTGCTTGGCATAGTTTTTTCGTACTCTCTTAATATCCTTACATTTTCAGCAAAAACCTTTTCAATTTCGGAAATATCGGTTATCTCCTCTGTATTGCAAAAGCTCCGTGAAAGGATCGCCCTTGTTGATCCGAGACGATAATGTTCCATAATCACTCTTTCGGCAGGGAGCATTCCTTCACCGATCCGAGCCACTCCACCAAAGCCATATCTTATGCCTGCGTTTTTCATTTTCGCGCAAAGCTGCTCAACCGTTCCGTTTGCAAGTAATTCAAACATAAAAGTCAAGCCATAACTCAAGTGTAAATCATTAAGCCCTATATGTATTTCATCGACTAAGGGAAGGCGCAAAACATCATCCAGGCTCTCCGCCGCTTCTTTTGTTTCAAGTAGCAGGGTTGTTTTGATTCTGCGGTTAACTGTTTTCAAGAACACATTGGCTTCTTCAACGGTTTTCCACATCGGAAGCATTATTCTGTCTGCCCCTGCGGTGATAACTTTCTCAATTTCATCAACCGAGTTCTCGTTCCAAGGGTTAATTCGCACCATGCATTCTGATTTCGTCAGCATATTGGAGATTTCCTCCACATCTTGCAACGTATGATGCGATTTCACCGAGTTCATGTTTTTTTGGCGTTCTTCTTTGCCGAGAATTTCGAGGTCTATCCAAATTCGATCTACGCCATTCTTTTCAGCTATTAAAGCTACAGCAGGCGAGTTCGTGATGTACATCAATTCCAAAGCCATAGTTGTTTCACACCCCGTCCTCAAATGAGTATTCCTTGCCGCGATAGTTATAACCTATTTCACTATGTTGGTACCACGGAAAAGGATCGCGGGCCTGTGTCGCCCAGAATCTTGCCTTTTTGATGGCTTCTCCGTCATCAGAAAGAAGCATGCCGCCACCTGATGTGGTGATTAGCTTGTTTCCATTAAACGACAAAATCCCATAATGGCCAAACGTTCCCGTTTGTTTTCCTTTAT
>DURD01000003.1 GCA_012837435.1 Erysipelotrichaceae bacterium | reverse complement strand
CAATATGCCTAGATTCGTTCTTAAATGTAAGACCCCAAATGAGATAGAAGTTGAACTAAAAGAGGAATTCACTAGAATAAGAAGTGAGCAAGGACAAAAAAGTCCCACATCAATTGAAAGTTAACAAAACGAATAATGTTTTTTAATAAAAAGTGTTGCATTTTATGTTATTATCAATGATAATGTTAGGGCGCGTTACAAACGGATCATTGGTGTAGCGGTTAACATGTCTCCCTGTCACGGAGAAGATCACGGGTTCGATTCCCGTATGGTCCGCCAAACGTTTTATTTTTTTAAAGGCTCGGTAGCTCAGTTAGTAGAGCATCAGACTGAAAATCTGAGTGTCGCCGGTGCGATCCCGGCCTGAGCCACCATCAACAAATTCACTTACTTGCTAAGTGATTTTTTATTTAAAAGACCGCTTGGTAGCGGTCTCTTGTATTATTATTAATGGAGCGTTAATAATTTTCTGCTCTCAGTTCAAAAAAGCTTTGTGGATGGTCACAGGCTGGACAAATGGATGGAGCGTCTTTGCCTAGATGAATGTGACCGCAGTTGCGGCATTTCCAGGCGATGACATTAGGGGCAATAAACACTTTGTTCCCTTTGACATTATCTAGAAGTTTCAAATATCTTTTTTCATGTTCAGCTTCAATTTTTGCCACAAGTCTAAATTTGGCAGCAATTTCTACGAATCCTTCTTCTAAGGCTTCTTCTTCCATCTTTTTATACATTTCTGTCCATTCATAGTTTTCGCCTGCTGCAGCATCTACTAAATTTTCAGCGGTGGGAGGCACTTTACCATCATGAAGATATTTAAACCACAATTTGGCGTGCTCTTTTTCATTTTCCGCTGTCTCTAGGAAAATAGCGGCTATTTGCTCATAACCATCTTTCTTAGCTTGGCTAGCGTAATAAGTGTATTTGTTGCGAGCCTCAGATTCTCCTGCAAAAGCTATTTTCAAATTCTTTTCGGTTTTGCTTCCTTTTAGTTTCATAATAAATAATTCCTTTCTTTTAAAGTACAAAGTTAAATGGATGTTGAACTATTTTAGCAATAAGAAAAATCTCTTATTGATGTTTGACTTGAGTTTCTTTTGGTGGTGCTTTTTCTGGCACAGGAAGGCCAATTTTCTTTGCTAAATCATCGACAAGCTCTTTAGCGCGGCGATAAGATAAGTCGCTCCTAATGCGAAGCATACATGGCAAATCTTCATACTTCTTTGATTCTACTTTCTCAATAGGAATGGTCGATTGAGAGTAGTCTTGTGGATTTAAACCAATGTATAAGCGCATATGCTTGCCCACAATAGTGAGAAATGCGTGGCGTTGTCTGTCATGAGAGAAAGTATCGCCAGGAATAGAGACACGATTTCTAAATCCGTACCACTTCATATAATCACGTAAATTATAGTATTTATGACGGAGGTCATATTCGCTACCCGCTAATTTGGTTTGAAAAGAGGCTTTTCTCTTTTTACCTTTGACCCCTAATTTTTCAAGTTCTTCGGGTAGAGAAGAGTTGTTTTCTTCTTCATCGTCTGGTTCGTCTTTGACATCTTCGCCAATGAGAGGTTTTTCGACTGGTTTTTCCACTGGTTTTTCCACTGGTTTTTCACGCAAATTAATTTCAATGCTTTCGCCGACTATTACGCGAACCGTCTCTACTTTTAAACAAGGAATCGCTTGTTCATTTTTTGGACTATCTTCCTTAACTTCTTCTTTTACCTCTTCTTTAACTTCTTCTTTTACCTCTTCCTTAACTTCTTCCTCAAATTCTTCCTCAAATTCGTCGTCTTCTTGTTCACGCTCTACACATACTGGTTTTTCGGCTCCTGCTCCTCTTTTAACACCACCTAAAATGCATTCGACTAAAGGACTGACTGGAGCGTAGGCAAAATAAAGTGCGAATAAAGTTAGTCCCGTAACGCCCGCCATAGCAATCATTGGAATAGCTCTCATCACCCCCATCTGAACCATAGGAATAACGAGAACTAAAATGAAAGCTAAGGCAGCTATACTAACGCCAAAAACTATCGCTGACAAAATGAGAACTGGTCTTTTCCTAACTATTGAAGCGACCGATAAAATTAAAATTAAACAAACGGCAACCAGAACAAGAACTAGCCCAATATAAGCTGTTTCATGCTGAAATTTACCTGGTCTCCAAACATTGATGAAATTAATAACGGAAGCCCTTAAACCATAGTCAAATGGTTTCCCATTGAGCGTGCCCGTGCCTTCACTTATATAGCCAGCATAACCAAGATAATAGACAATGGCGGCGCCGACTAAAAGAAAAATCAAACTAATTAAAGTTGAACGGAAAGCTTTTCTGTTGTTCATATATATTTATCTCCTTATTATATATAATAATGTAAGATTATTTCTAACCCTTTTCAAGAGTGCAATTTTTTCTATATATTTATATATAGATATTTTTTTACAAAGGCAATTATTTTTTTTAATCGACTAAAAACGCCTTCTTTTTTAAAAATTGTCTTCTCTAATTATCGAGCGGTTATTTATTTAAGTATTTAATAAATAAAAGGAAAATTAAAACGCGTCCTTTTTATTATATGAGCCTCCTAATCAAAATTATACGTAATTGATAATTGAATTAATTATGCAAAGAGACGGTTTTTAACCATTATAAACAAAAACCATCCATGGCTCGATGAATGGTTTTCTCTCTTGTTTTGTAATACCGATTCGCTAAATTTATGCGCGGAAATATTTTTCAAAATATAGTTTTTGATATAGAGATGGAATCAATTCATTGGTCTCTGGATCTGTTCCAATTTCTGTGCCACCAGCATAGGAATCAATTCCCTCTTCGATACCACTACTTTTGATATATAAATTATTGAAATATTCACCGATGTCTTTGAGTGTTTTATATTTTTCCCAATACGCATTAACGTAGTTGCGGCTTAAATCAAAGGCAGCATTAACTTCATGTAAACCTTCTCTTTCTACATCAGTTAAATATGTAGTGCTCACCATCACTTCTAATTGATAAAAAGTTGCACAATAAGCAGAGTATCTAAGATACGGTGAATCGCTATTTAAACAGACGTAAAAAGCTAATTGATTAGCATCGTCTTCGCGCATTACCCCGCGAGTGTGGGCTAGCTCGTGAGCGATGGTATATGGTAAATCAATCTTGGTATTTAAATCGTTAATATTCGCTTCACCAAATGGGGCAAAAGTCACACCAGTAATATGTAATTCGCGAAGAATAATCGAAGAGTACATAGTTTTAACACTCCCTAAATATGGGTGATAGTATTCATCATAAGCAAAAGCATGAGCTTGTTTAACTTCATTGGTTAAGGCTGCAAAATCAACTTCGCCAGCAATCTCGCCATTTTCGTCAAATGTCAGGGAAGCAATACAATCGTTAAGATCGTCAGCGTAGTAATTGTAAATGTTGACAAATTCGCTTTTATTGACTTCCGTTTCATAAAACGGCAGAGGAATCTCGTCGCGGTTATAGGCTAATTCGCAAGAAAAGGAATATAAAACAGCAATGAACAATACGAGACTGGCTCCAGATAAAATACGGTTAACCGCTTTAATCGGTTTTCCTTTAAATAAATCAACAATAAAAGCGATAACCAAAACGATGATAGCAATAATAACCACTATCGCAAGAATTTCAGTTAAAGATATCGGAACGTAGCCACTGATCATGGCAGCATATTGACCATACATTCTAACGTAGCTTCTTGTCCACGACTCCGCAGTAACTGGGTTGGCTTTTAACATATTTAAGCCAATTAAAGCGGCCACGAGAAGAGCGATTAGTAATATGCGACGGATGACGGAAAATATTTTCATCTTAATGCTATTATAAAGAACAATTTTTAAAAGTTAAACGTTTTCATAAGAAAAGTGACCAAAAGGACACCTCGTATTATTAGAGTGTCTTTATTTTTTTCTAACCACATATCACGAAAATAAAATACTTTTCCAAATTTGTTTCTTTTTGGTTTATGTATTTTTAACCGAAATGTAGATGTGGCAGATGGCAAATAGTATAGAGGCACAAATTAAAGGAATAGAAAGCACCATTATTCCAGAAAACAAAAATATTAGAGAGGGAATTATAGAAAGAACAAGGGCTTTAGCGAGTCCATTTTTATTCCAATAAATAATGAAGGAAACTTCGTAACTTACTACGAGTAAAGAATTGACAACAATATAGATAGTAAGACCGTTGTTTAAAAAGAAATTAAACCAACTGTACGGAATATTAAAAACGATGAAAAACATACAGGAATACCTACCGATGTTTTCCAAGATTACAATTGGTTTTGAAATATTTTTATTATCAGGAGCGGGCTTTTTAATTCCATAAATAATGTTTGGAATCATGATTAGCACCACAATTATAAGACCAATATAGTTAAACCAACTCATCATTCTTCCTCCTCGTAATAATAAGAAGTATCGATGCCTTTCATAAATAATTCTCTATTATTGATTTCGTTTGTCAACGTTTCTTTTAAGAGTTTTTTATTTTGTCATCAATCCAACGACTTTCTTTCATCGCATCAAAATAATCTTTTTTATATTTGTCAAAAACAATCTGACACCGCTTTTATATGACATCGGATAAATTTTTTTGCCATCGCTAGCGTACAATTTTAGTTGTCCACAAAAGGAAGACAACTTAGTAAAAAACAGCACTGGATATCAATGCTGTTATCTTTACTTGGTTGCGGAGGGTGGATTTGAACACACCGACCTTCAGATTATGGGCCTGACGAGCTACCACTGCTCTACTCCGCGATGTGTAAACCGATTTTTGTCTCGGTTTAATTAATTTTGCTACTTGCGATTTTTACGACGAGCGTTTTCGCTTTTGGCTTTTCTCTTGAGGGATTTCTTTAGGAAGTATTCTCTCTTGCGAACTTCTTGGATAACACCCGCTTTATTGACTTGTCTTTTAAATCTACGAAGAGCATCATCTAAAGTTTCGTTATCACGAACTGAAGTCTTTGGCATGCATTTCACCTCCTTAAAGTTATAAGCGCCGTGTTAATTATTTCAAAATACCTATATAAATGCAAGTTTATTCTAAATAATCTTTGCTCCATTGGATGATCCAATGCGGTTAGCGCCCGCCTCGACCATCTTGAGCAAATCTTCATGAGTGCGTATGCCACCGCTGGCTTTGACGCCCATAGACTCACCCACCGTTTCGCGCATCAGTTTTACCGCTTCAATAGTCGCACCTCCAGTCGAGAAACCCGTGCTAGTTTTAACAAAGTCTGCCCCCGCGTTTTTAGCTAATAAACAGACTCTAACAATTTCTTCATCGGTCAATAAACAAGTTTCTAAAATGACTTTTAAGATGATGTTTTTGCCAATCGCTAGCTTAATTTTCTGAATTTCTTCGCCGACATATTCATCGTTACCGGCTTTGAGCATACCGATGTTAATGACCATGTCAACTTCTTGAGCGCCTTGATTAACTGATAATATAGCTTCTTCGATTTTGGTTTTAGTGAGATTCATTCCTAGAGGAAAACCGATGACCGTGCACACTTTGACCTCGCTATCTTTTAAACATGCGACGGCTAACGGCACATAAGCGGGGTTAACGCAAACTGACATAAAATCAAATTGTTTAGCTTCTTCGCACAATTTGACAATTTGTTCGGGAGTGGCTTCTGGCTTTAATAAAGTATGATCAATCAATTTGTTATATTTCATAAAAATCTCCCAACTCACATTGTATCACAAAAGAAAAAGTCCTTTTGTTAGGACTTGTCTCGTTTTTAGAAATCAACTATTTTTTCTTCTTTCTAGCAGCTTTCTTAGGTTCTTCTTTCACGAGCTTGCCATCTAAGAAAACTGGTTTACCACCGTAATAACCACACTGTGGGCAAACATGGTGCGATCTAATCATCGCTCCACATTGGGAGCAAGTCACTAAACCAGAGACCGCTAATTTAAAGTGGGTTCTTCTCAATCTTTTTCTTGTTTTGCTAATTCTTCTTTTTGGAACGGCCATAGGACAATCTCCTTACAACAACGTGATTAATTATAATAATATGTCACTTTTTAGTCAATAATGTTTTATACATATTATAGAATGTTGTAATTTATTTTGATTGTATCATACTTTTTTGTAGTTTAATAGTGATAAATTGTCCTACCTTAGATTCCTTACTAGGAATCTTTACCTCTAGATAGTTAGTAGTGTGACCAATATTTACTTTTTCTTTCTGGTCATACTTTTCAATCAATACTTTGATTGGTTTTCCCACAAAACGATTCGCGTAGTTTTGGTATAACTTATTAGATAACTCTATCAAGCGTTTAGACCTTTCTTTTTTAAGACTTGGATGGACTCGTCCATCCATTTTCGCTGCTATAGTCCCAGGACGAGCGCTATATGAAAATACATGTAACATATCAAAACATTGTTCACATAGATGATAGGTGTCCATAAAATCTTCTTCGTTTTCGCTGGGAAATCCGACGATTACATCGCTAGAAATCAAGATATCAGGCACTAACTCTTTAATTTCTAAAATGCGTTTGATAAACGATTCTCTATCGTACCTGCGGTTCATCAGTTTTAAGAGGCGGTTTGAACCGCTTTGCAAGGGGATGTGTAAATGTTTTGCTAGATTATCTTTTTCGATGAGCAATTGAATTAAATGGTCGTCTATTTCGCTTTCTTCAATGGAAGATATTCTCAAGCTATTTAAGCCTGGAAGGTCGCTTAATTCTTCCACTAAAGAAGAGAAAGAACCACTAATTAAATCTTGTCCGTAACCTCCGACATGGATACCTGATAAAACGATTTCTTTATAACCTTTAGAGATGAGATATTCCGCTTCTTTAATGACATTTTCTTTATTTCTTGAACGCATTTTTCCCCTTAAAAAAGGAACGATGCAGTAAGTACAAAAATTATTACAGCCATCTTGAATTTTTAAAAAGGCTCGAATGTTTTCGCTATGCGAAGTGATGCCGAGTTCTTCATAAGAAAATGAGCGAGTATCTTCATCGATAATGAGATATTTACCTTTATCCATCAAAGCTTTTTTAATTAGTGTAACGACCTCGCGACGATGCGAGGTGCCTAACAATATATCTGGCTTAATTTCTTCTTGGATAAATTTACAATTTCCTTGAACATAGCAACCCATAACGGCAATCACCGCATTAGGGTACAACTTTTGCATTTTGCGAATGTGTTGACGGCTTTTTTGATCAGCAGTAGCGGTAACAGAACAAGTATTGATGATGATGACATCGGGGTGTTCACTATTTTCTATAAAACCCTCTTTTAAAAGCAAAGAGGCTATAGCGCTTAGCTCGTAAGCATTGACTTTGCAGCCAATATTAACCGTTTTAAACGTTTTCATAGTTTTGCCCAGTCGTGGAATTTAATCAAATGTAGAAGGTGCGACGAAATAAAACCATTCTCATGGAGTGCACGGATTAGTTGCTCACGATTGAACTCGAAATAAGCCGTGATTACTGGCATCATTCTCTCTAACATATGCGAATAGTCAGGGTGGCGAATATAGCGATCAAACAAAACGATGGAAGCATCGAGGCGCCCTTGGTCGTTTACAAAATATATCGTGTTAGTGTCATAATGGAAAAAGGCAGTTTCTTTGTCTACAGCCATAACTTTAACGAGACGAGTGAAGTGCGAGTTATATAGTTCACTACCATATGTATCGAAAGGATCGATAACTGTATCTTTAAAGTTTTCTTTTAGTCCACTATATGGATAAGCTAATAGTTTCTCTGGATTTTTATAATATATTTGATTTAAAGCACGAGTAAAAATTGGGATGTAAATCTTTTCTTGTCCTTCTTGATAGTAAGGTTGCTCCGAGATGATTTCGTGATAAGTCTTAAGCAAATTAGCGAGGCTGTTCTTATTGTTAATTTTGATATAACTTTTAAGATTTTCCACTTCATTTTCTAAGTAAAATTTATTTAAACAAGCAGATAAAACGATATTAGCACGGATGATTTCAAATGGTTCGTTTCCTATATCGTATAGATAATTAAAACGAGGAATTTTCATCAACAAACTTCGATGTTCGATAAAAAAACGATACTCTTCACTCTGTTCGAAGCTCTTTCTTTTTTTAGCTTTTCTAGCGATGTATTTCAATAATTTTCTCATTTTTCTAATAAATATCCTATCACACTTAAAGCATAAATAGCGGCGGTTTCCGCTCGTAAGATGCGCTTACCCAGGGAGGTTCTTATAAATCCTCGTTCAGTTAGATAATCGATTTCATTTTCACTAAACCCGCCTTCAGGACCAATTAGTATACTGATTGATTTTCCCTTTTTTATGCCTTCGAACATTAGATTAACATTTTGAGCGTCTTTTTCATAAGCGACATAATTTAAATCGCTGAACACTGCAGGGGGAAGGTTTTTGATGGGGAATACACCTAAAAGTTCAGGGACAAGCAAACGATGCGATTGTTCGCTCGCTTCTTTCATGATCTTCTTAAATCTCTCTAATTTCTTTTCTTCTTTTTTGTCTTCGTATCTAACAATCGTTCTCTCGCTTTCAATTAAAGCTATTCTTTTAACCCCTAATTCCGTCGCTTTTTGCATGACTAAATCGATTTTGTCTCCTTTAGTTAAAGCAAATAAAAGGGTAATATCTTCTTTAATTTCGACATCGCTTTTCAGTTCACGAACTACATGAACGATTAAAGGCGAGATATTTTCAAGGCGGCACAGAAAGAGTTTTTGGTTATCCACCACTTCAATTTCATCGCCCTTTTTCATGCGCATGACATTGACAATATGGTGTTTATCATCCGCGGATAATTGGATATACTTTTGTTCGTTTACTTTAGCGAAGTAGCGCTGCATCAACTGACAAATTCTCCCTCTCCATCTTTTAGATTGGGGAACAAATATAGAGCAGCGCCCACCACAGCGTTAACGATATAATCGACGACAAAAGAAAAAACAATTGATAAGACAACCTCCAGTTCAAAAGGAAAATAAAACATCAAGAACAAAACGGGAATAAAGACCAGGTTGGATAAAAGCCACACTAGAGCTGTTTTTTTCTTTTTCAAATAGAAAAAACCACTTCCCGTAAAACCACAAAAAATGAAGAGAAGTAACATGCTTTTGCGATTTCTTAATACTTTTTGTTCTTCTTTTAAACCGCTGATATCCACTTGGGCAGTTATTTCAACTGTATCACTGCTTACCCCTTGTAGAGGTTGTTTCGTTCCACAGACTGGACAGATGTCTTTATCAAATTTACTTATGCGAGCTTTACAATTTCGACAAATTGGCATATTTCATTCCTTTAGAATAATATTAATATTAATTACCAAAAAAAGCATTAAATAGTGCTTATTCACAATAAAGTTTTTTAGTTTGCGTTGCTAAACACACAAACAAACTATGAAAATTTGGCAGTTTTTTAAAACTGTGTTGATAATAAAATTTCTATTCTATATAATTAATACTCGCTGATGGCTGGATAGCTCAGGTGGCTAGAGCGGTCGGTTCATACCCGGCTTGTCGGGGGTTCAAGTCCCTCTCCAGCTACCATCTTAAATAAAATTGTCTCCCTAATCTATGAACTTGCAGTGATAGAATCTAGAGGGAGCTTTTTTATAAAATTTACCTAAAAAGCGGAAACTTCCGTTCATTAAAAAGTACTTTAAAAATTATGTTCTCTTTAAAGGCTTACCCCTGATAATTATTTTGATTTTATATTATATTTTTGAATAAATATTCAAAACTTATGGCTTTAGACACCCTATGGGAATTACCAAAACTCCATCATCGCGCCTATAACCATATTGGGGGGCGGTAATCACCATTTTCACATCAGGCAAACGAATGGGACTATGAGTTTCTCTTTTGTTGGCTTCCACAATTAGCCGTTCTATCTCAAGCAAATGCTTTGCACCTTCATCAATATCGCTGGAACCAAGCTTAAACTCAATCAAAGCAAATCTACCATCGCTAAGATATAGCACCCCATCAGTTTCTACCTATATCTATCGCGATAATATGACGTATAGCCATGTTTTTTTCAAGACTTTTATTATGATTTGAGGTTTTTTGTTGTTATGATTTGAGGAACCTAAACATTGTAGCTTTTTTGCTTCCACTTGTTTTCTTTCGCTTTGCAACAATTAAATTAAAACATATTAGGCATCTGTTTATTTCCAATTCCAAAAATAGGCACTTAGGACAAGCATGCTTGAGTTTCTCTTTCAGCGTTGTTTTTATAATAAAAGTTCCCTTCATGTCGTACCAATTTTTTGGTCCAATTTAAGGGAGCAATTTCATTTTAAATGTGCTTAGACTTAAATTTTAATACAATCCGTATCATTCTCAACTACCTACAATTTTCAGTAAACCATTACATTCTCGTAAAAAGTCGCCCAAAATGAGAGAAAGTTATAATTTTATGATATAGAATGTATTTTTTCCAGAGCCATTCTTTTCGAGCTTTCCTTCTTTTACCATCTTAGCTAATACTTTTTCAATAGAACTTGCTGAAAGTAATGGGCATAGTTCTAAAATATCAGATTTTGTAACTTTTCCAATTTTCACATCTAACGCATTTTTTACTGCCTCGTATGCACTTAGTTTTTTAGATACAATTTCTACTCTATTTTCAAAATCATCATATGCCATTTCAATAATACTTAACAAGTAACTTACAAATGGCGTAGGATCATCTTTTCCTTCGTGCCATCCAATTTGAGAAGCATATAATGAATCATAATATAAATCCTTCAGTTTTGATATTTTGAGTTCTAATGAAATATATTTTCCAACATAATATCCTGAACGATATAGTAGTAAGGTTGTTAATAATCTACTCATTCTACCATTTCCATCGTTAAAAGGATGAACACATAAGAAATCATGTATAAATATAGGAATTAATATAAGTGGATTAACTTCATGACTATCTATGGCTTTATTAAATTCATTACATAAATTTTCTATCGCTGTAGGTGTTTCAAAGGGAGATACAGGTGTGAACAATGTATATGAATCGCCTTCGGCATTAGTTGCATTTATATAATTCTGAACATCTTTAAATTTACCACCATATGATATTTCATCGTTTTGCCCACATAAAATTCGATGCAATTGTAATATATAATTTGGAGTAATAGGAATATATTCAAAACTTTCGTGTATTGTGTTTAGGGCATCTCTATATCCAACAATTTCTTTTTCACTTCTGTTCTTTGGAGTTGTTTTTTCATTTATAATCTTTTTTAATCTTGTATCAGTAGTTCTAATTCCTTCAATGGCGTTGCTTGCTTCAGTACTCTGTATTTTAGCAAGTTCGACTAATTTATTTAATTCTTCTGGCTTTTGAGATAAATATAATTCTTGTCTACCTTTAGCCTCATGTATTTTACCGATTCTATTTATGATAGTAGAATCCCATGTTTTGTTTTTTAAATCCGAATAATTAAACTTTCTCATAATCTCAACTTCTTTCTCGTAAATTATTTATCAAATTGAGAGAATAGTCAAGAATTGTGAGAATCTTTTATTCTTACATAACTTGACTTCCTCTTCTTTTAGCGTGATAGATACATAGTGGAGGCGCTACTATGACTGAAAACCAAGCTTATAATAAAATCAAATATAGCTTTGCTGCTATTATTTTTGATGAATTAATTAATAAAAATGAAATAACTAAGATACTATGATATATTTACTGCATTTATCTGTATGAAAAGAAAAAAGCCGATATTGTTGATACCGACTTGTTTTTACTATAATGGCGGAGAATTAGGGATTCGAACCCTAGCGAGACTTGCATCTCCTTCCGGTTTTCAAGACCGGTCCCTTCAACCACTTGGGTAATTCTCCATCAATCTATGAGAGATAGTATCGATACGATATTATCATATCAAATTCAATAAATTGAATAAAACCAAAATATGGTTCCGCTTATTAAAATATAGTCTCTATTTAATTATTGCAATAATTTTCTAATCTTAATTCCTATAAAAACCTCTCTTATCTCCGCGAGACAAAAGAGGTGTTTTTATATGGTTTTGATTTTGCTTTTACTTATTTACTTCATGTGGTGTGATGCGCCCATTATAAGCGGCTAAACCTTCGCTTATCGATATAAAAGCGTCTTCATCTCGTTCGATGATAATTTGTTTTAATTTTTTAAGATATCTACCATCAATATATAGAGTAAGCATGTATTTTTCTGAAGTGTGCTCTCTACCGTAGACATCGGCCACTGTCATAGAAAAACCCGCATCACTAATAGCTTGTAGGAGCGAACTATCTCTTTTTGATGTTATCACTTGAACAATCATATTGGAGGGAATGAAGAACTTGACAATAAGTCCTCCGATAAGTGTTCCAGTGGCAAATCCCCCAGCATAGGCTAGAGCGACATATATTGATTTTTCTTCTGTCGCTAAGGCTTCTCGCACAATCAAGAACCATATTACCACCTCTACAAAACCGATTAAGGCCGCGATTACACGTTTGCCGCGCACCGTCATTATCGTTCTAATTGTTCCCAAAGTGACGTCAAGAATTCTGCTTAAAAATATCGTTATACATAAAATTACTATCTTTATTATCATTTCACAACATCCTCCTAAATACTATTTTTAAACTACAAGTTGTTCCATAAAGCGCTTGTTAAAAAACGAGGAATTAGATTTTGTCATACGTTATGCAAAGTATCTATTCTCGAGCAAAAAAATAATTTTTGTGATTGAAATGCCTGACGGGATTAATTGTTTACTAACCTCAATTCATCTCATAACAACTAAAGAACTAAAACAATAACCGTCACCAGCACTTTAAGTATATATATTTTCTCTATAATTCTCTATGAAATTAACAATATTTTTGTGTTTTGTCGAATTGTTTGACTATTGTTCTTTAAAATTGCAAAAAAAGGTATGACTTCATGCCATACCTATAATTGTAATTTGGTGGACCATCCAGGACTTGAACCCGGAACATAACGGTTATGAGCCGTCCACTCTAACCAATTGAGTTAATGGTCCAGAGTGCGCTAGAAGCGTAATTTAATATAACATATCGCAGAGAAGAATAAATGGATTTTATCCCTTTAAACCGCGAGATTGGCGATCCATATCTTCAACGACGATGTCAAAGATTTCACCTAACGTGGAACAATACGATAACAAATCCCATGGCTCATTAGTGTGATAATGAATTTTGATGAGTTCATCATCTCCAACACAAATAAGAGAATCGCCTTTCATATTTTCTAAAATCCAATCGGTAATTTTGTCTTCGTCGAGATTTTTCCCTTCAATTAATAGTTGTAAATCGTAACGATATTTTAACATAAGACCTCATTCTCCTTTTGAACACTTTTTCGCCACTATATCTAAGAAAATAAAGAGCTCGTGAGCTCGTTAACATCCTTTTAACGTGCCACCACACGATTCGAATAAGTTGGTGGATCTGACGAGAATCGAACTCGCTACCTCCTGAATGCAAATCAGGCGCTCTCCCAGGTGAGCTACAGACCCATGCTACATAAATAGCATAAACAACGTTACCAATTTTATTTTATAAATTCAAGTTATATTGCATTAAATATTACTGTTTTGTATGTTAACTTTCAATTGATGTGGGACTTTTTTGTCCTTGCTCACTTCTTATTCTAGTGAATTCCTCTTTTAGTTCAACTTCTATCTCATTTGGGGTCTTACATTTAAGAACGAATCTAGGCATATT
>DURD01000002.1 GCA_012837435.1 Erysipelotrichaceae bacterium | reverse complement strand
GAAAACAATATAAACAATAATTAATAAAAATGCAAATTTGGTCAAACTGAATGCAACAATTTTTTTAAAAAACAAGTCACGTAGGGATGGAAATTGTTTTTTGTTGCTTTCACTTTGTCACTTAACATTTAAATTATCTATAAAAAATCCTAATAAGCGAAAAAAGATTGGAAAAATCGAATTTTTTATCGATAAATTTATGACTGAAAATCTAGTTTTAATGTGGTTTTTATAGTAATTTAAGCTATTTTTTCCTATCTGATTATCGTGTAAACTCTTAAATTTTAGACATTTCTAATGACTAAAATATAGGTAAAGAAGAGTGACAAGATTAAAATTGATGTTTGACAACGGATTAATATGATAAAGTGTTCTATATGAATATTGCCATTATATTAGCCGCGGGAAAAAGTGAAAGATTGAAGGAAATTGCTGTCCCAAAACAACTTTATTTAATTAATCGTGTACCACTTTTTATGTACAGTGTTCTTACTTTTAATGATTTAGAGGAGATTGATGAGATTTATCTCGTCACTAATGAACAATGTCTATCAGAAATTGAACAATATGTAAAACAATATAGCTTAACCAAAAAAGTTAAAGGGTTAATACTCGGCGGAAGAACCCGTCAAGAGAGTGTTTATTTAGCCTTAAAACATCTAGAAAAAATCGCGAAAGACGATGACATTATTTTGATACACGATAGCGCTAGGCCATTATTAGAGAAAGAAACTATACTAAAAAATATCGAGAATACTGTGAGATATGGCGCTGTTACTACCGCTATCAAGGTCAAAGACACGATATTCAGTGAGAGTGAGGATGGCGTTGATCACATAGTTAGTCGTTCGCGATTATATCAAGCCCAAACACCGCAATCTTTTAAATATTGTCTGATAAAGAAAGCCCATGAATCAGCAGTTTTAAACAATGTTTTTGCCAGCGATGACAGTGCTTTGATTAAAGAAATTGGTTATGATGTTAAGATTGTTCTCGGTACCACTACCAACTTCAAGATCACCACTATTGAAGACATTAAATTGCTAGAGATGATGGTTCTTTAATACTGACAAGATACCTGGCATAAATTAACGCGACCATTATTTGTAAAAACAATAGTTTATAAAACTTAGAAAGAGAAAAATCAATGATTCCACTTCCGAGTAGGGAAGTGAATTAAGGTATGAATCCTATGACCTCCCACAAGTAAATTTCTAGGAGAGCTATTAAACAAAAAAGATTGCATTAGTAGGTTGCATTCTTATTTTTTTGGAGGATTCTCATAGGGGACGAAATTGTTTTTATGTATTAAGCAAATTCTATTAAGAACACTGGCTTTATCTGGCAATACCATTACACAATTTGAAAGTGACAAATTAGCAAATGAAGTAGTTTTTAGGGATGATAGACAAATTATCGAAGTTAATGACGACAAAGAATTCTTTATCAATCCTTAAGAAAGTAGAATTAAAGCTTTTTTGTAAAAAGCAAATGTGGGATTATAATATAATCACAACGAAGGGATTGAATTATGGATCAAGAAATTAATAAGTGGTTACTTTTAGAACAAGAAAGACAAAATAATGGTATCGAGTTAATCGCTAGTGAAAATTTTGTCAGCAAAGAAATAAGAAAATTAACGGGTTCAATACTGACAAACAAATACGCAGAAGGCTATCCAGGAAAAAGATATTATGGTGGTTGTGAATGCGTCGATGCAATTGAGCAAATTGCTATAGATCGAGCTTGTAAATTATTTAGTTGCAACTTTGCTAACGTTCAACCTCACAGTGGTTCGCAAGCCAATGCTGCCGCTTATCGAGCATTACTACCTAGAGGTGGAAAAATATTATCATTAGTCTTAAATGATGGGGGACATTTGACACATGGGTCGCCTGTTTCCTTTTCTTCACACTTATATAAATTTGCTTTTTATCCTTTAAAAGATGGTCATTTAGATTATGACGAAGTAGAGAGAATCGCTTTAGAATATAAACCAGATTTAATCTTATGTGGCTATAGTTCTTATCCCTACGTCATCGACTTTAAAAGATTTAAGGAAATCGCCGATAAAGTCGAGGCTTGTTTGATGGTGGATATGGCCCATATCGCTGGATTAGTCGCTACCAATGAGCACCCTTCACCATTCCCTTACGCAGATATCGTTACTTCCACTACTCATAAGACATTAAGAGGGCCAAGAGGTGGTCTAATTCTATGTAATGATAGCGAGATTATTAAAAAAGTTAATAGCGCTATTTTTCCCTATTATCAAGGTGGTCCTTTAGAACACGTTATCGCCGCAAAAGCGGTGTGTTTTAAAGAAGCGATGAGCGACGATTTTAAACGATATATTCAACAGGTAAAAATTAATACCAAAGCTTGTTCTAATCGATTGAAACAGCTGGGGGTCAAAGTTTCGGGAACCGATAATCATTTATTTTTGATCAATGTTTTAGATTCGTATAGTCTCACGGGAAAAGAGGCGCAACTAGCGTTAGAAGAAATTGGTATTACCACTAATAAAAATATGATTCCTAACGATACACTAACCCCGAGTAAAACTAGTGGACTGCGTATCGGTTTTGCGGCCGTTACTACTAGAGGTTGCACAAAAGAACAAGCGGAAAGTGTCGCTGATATCATTCACGGATTTTTAAGTAAGGCAATCGATAAAGATAAAGCCCTAAAAATGGTTAAAGAAGTAATTAAATCTTGGAAACTAGTTCAAGAAATTGGTGAATAAATTAAACAAATAAAAACACCCGACATTGGAATAACTGATATATAGTCACGGGTGTTTTTTTATTATTTCTTCTCTTGATTTACATCTTGATACATGTAGTCGTTCCATGGGAAATTTTTCCAGGTATTGAAATGTAACCTATGCATTTCTTCGACCACTAAAATAATCTTGCCAACGACACGCCTTTTAGGAAAAAAGTCATATATTTCCTCGTTGACTGAAAGAGCAAATTGCGTTAAATCATTTTGAATAATCGGAGAATAGATTACGCTGTAAGATAAATCAAAATGCCAAGGCTCGCCATTTTTAATTCCATCAAAATGGATACCCTGATGATCAAAGGAAATGACACCATGTCCACACGGGACACTGGTCTTATTATTATCCTTTATTAATTTATATTTAGGTAATTCCCCGATTTTAACTTCTTCTTTAATCACAAAATTTGAATTATTTCTAATTTCGCGAATAACTTGTACTCTTTCCCAATCGAGCCAATCAGTGGGAGTATCAAAAATTTTGCAACTATCATCAAAAGGATGAAAATCATAGTAATCATCCATCGTCGCACCATTCCCGCAATTTAAACATTTGAGGGTGCGACCACTCGCTTCAATTTTTAATTCTTCTAGGCATCTTGGACATTTATATAACATATCCTGCATGTTTGTCATAATTTTTCCCTTGGAATTATATCTAATGCGTGCAATTTTATTCCATTTATAATCGTCATGACGAAAAGCTTCATTGATTTTGTTGTCAATTTCTTCAGGTGACATTTTTTCTAAATCTTCAGGTTTAAATAACAAAGACAAAGTCGCATACACCTTACCAATCCGATCATCAATACAAACTTTATGAGAGGTTAAATAAGAACCTTTTAATTTCATAAAATATACCGGCACCCGATAGTATTTTAAAAATCGACCTGTACCAGGAACAATAGGTTGGTTATGTCCAAAGACTGAAGATGTACCTTCTGGAGAAAAAGCTACCGTCCCCCCACTTTTAATAATGTGATTGATATCCCTAATACTCTTAGGATCGTTGGTAAAATTTTTCTTAGGTATGATTTGAGCTAATTTAAACAAAAGAGCAAATTTTTTTCTAAAGAATTCTTGGTATCCAGCGAGCATATTAAATTTTCGAGGAGCAATTAGATTTTTCAAAAACAAATAATCTCTTCTCGATTGATGATTCCAAATGATAAAAGCTGGTCCTTCACACTTATTAATATCATCAATGACTTCATATTCGACATTATATCTCGGTCCAAAAAAAGGAGACCTCGCCAGTAAAGCGTAGGCCGCCCAAATGCATGAGGAAGGGGTTTTATATTTTCTTTTGCTTAATTTTTCGGCAATAGTTAATTTTTCTTTTTTCATAGTTCAATCCTTATCTAGGA
Organism: Erysipelotrichaceae bacterium; assembly: GCA_012837435.1. Lineage (GTDB taxonomy): Bacteria > Bacillota_I > Bacilli_A > RFN20 > CAG-826 > RUG14515. The sequence goes on along the minus strand of DURD01000002.1, from coordinate 18,302 downwards.
ATATAGACTAACTTTTTTCTACAAAAAACAAGTAGTTTCTCGTAATTCTATAGTAGATGAGGAACTTACCTAATTTTAGTACCTGTGTTTAAAAAAACTTTTTCTTTTCTGGTTTTCAAACGACTTTCTTTGAAAAGTTTGATTATTTTCTTAAATATCTTTTTTTCTTTAACAAAATAATAAAAGAATACTGGTTCTTCTTTTTTATTCTTGAATACGATTACAATGCGACCAAATTTATTCAATTCTTTATTGTTGATTTTCTCAATCGATAAATAGCGGATTTCTGTGAAAGAAAAATTCGCTTTGATATAGAATTTAGAAGTCTCATCCACAATTTCATCGGGAGCATGATCGTTATAAATCAAAATTTCTTTGTCAGTAATAGCGAGTTCCGCTTGAGTAAAATAATCATTTTTCTTAAATTGAAAAAGACCAGGAAGCAATCCCCTAATTTTTTCAGATGATTCTAGGGAGATATTCATATCACTCTTATTATAAATAAAAAAATACTTTTAAGTGAACATTTCTTTTTTATTGTGTTAATATCGTATCTAGTTATGAAAGACGACAGCGAAAAACTCATCATAGCGACTTTAGATAAAATTAGACATTTCATGCAGAGAGATGGAGGAGATATCGAATTTATTTCTTTTGTCGATGGAATCGTGACCGTCAAACTTCACGGTGCTTGTCAAGATTGTATTTACGCCGATAACGACGTCAAGGGATTTGTGGAAATCATTCTGCAAGAAGAAGTGCCAGGAGTAGTTGAAGTAAAACTTCACAAATAAGTTTTTATTATAAAAATTGGGGTGTAGCCAAGCGGTAAGGCAGTGGACTCTGAATTCACCATTCACTGGTTCAATCCCAGTCACCCCAGCCAAAATATACGCGGTATATATTTTCTAAAGTAAAAAATTTTCAATTCTATTACAAATAACGTAACCTTTATGGTTATGAACGTCTTCGCGATTGTACATAATTCTGTTGCGGTCAGGGTCTAAAAAGATACCGCCAGCTTGTTCTACGATAACTTGAGGGGCTGCGGTATCCCATTCTTTTGTGCCATCGCTCAAACGATAAGATAGTTCGGCTAAACCATGGGCGATACGACATGGCTTTAAGGCCGACCCCCACTTTTCTTGTTTTGTAATTTTATCCGCGTGTTTAACAATGACTATGTCTTCGCTTTCTTTGGAATGAAAGATGCTTCTTAAAACAGTTAAATTATCAGTTTTATCATTTACATGAATGCGTTCTACAATACCTTTATGTCGATAAAAAGCTCCTAGGCCTTTGGCCGCATAATAGATTTCGCCAGTAAGGGGGACGACAACCACTCCCACGACGGCTTCGTGTTTATATGCTAAAGCGATATTAGTGCAAAAGTCTCCTTGGTGAGCGATAAAATTTCTTGTGCCATCGACTGGATCCACAATCCAAACATAATCATTATTTAACCTATTTTTATCATCTTTGCTCTCTTCTGTTAACAAAGCATATTTTGGATATTTGTTATGTAAATATTGTCTGATTATTCGATCAGCATTCTTATCCGCTATAGTAACTGGGGATTGATCTTTTTTGATTTCCACATCAAATTGACTATGATAGATTCTAAGAATTTCTTTCATAGCCTTCAGCCCAGCTTCAATTGCGGTTTTAAGTTGTTCTTCCCACATTTTTAATCCTTGAATATTTACTGCCTTGATTTAAAAATTATTTCTAAATGTTTTACTATCAAAATAAAACATATTTTTAAACAAAGTGTTTAAACTTTTTTACTTAATTTTGTTTATTTTCGAATCTGTGATAGTTGAAAACAATATTTGAATATACTATTTATTTTTATTGATGAGAGAAAGAAAGATTAGAATTCTGTTTCATCTTCCTCTTCGTCTTCTTCTTCCTCTTCGTCTTCCAAGGAATCATCGTCATCTTCGTCGTCATCTTTTTCTTTTTTCTCTTTGAATGGTTTATTATATTCTTCTTCCTCTTCGACTTCTTCAACATCATCATCAGCAGTTTCAACGTCAGAATATACTTCGCTCATATCGATATGAACTTTTTCAAATTTATGGCGGCTTCTTAAATCCCATTCGTTTTCACCAAGAGTGACAAAACGACCATCGAGCATTAAATTGGTGTAAAAAAGAGAGATTTTTTCTGCAGCTTGTTCTTCATTTAGGCCCGCTTCTTTGACACAATATTCCCAAATATCTTGGAATTTGCTCTGTTGTTCTTGCTCGCTTACGTATTCATAAGCTAAATCGAGTAATGGTTTTTTCATTTAAAAATGTCCTCCTACATTTGTGTTGGCGCACTTACTCCGATGAGTGTGAGTGCGTTTTTTAAAACAATTTTACTAGCCTTAACCAGGGCTAAACGCGAACCACTTAATAGTAAATTATCGCGATCTATTACACGGCATTCGTTATAGAAAACATGTATCAATCCCGCTAGTGAGTGGATATAGTTAGTAATTTTATAGGGTGCTTTTTCAGTAGCGGAGTCACTAACAACATTCGAAAAATCAGCGAGATGTTTCAATAAGGAGATTTCCGCTTTTTCTTTTAGATATTTTGCTGACTCATCAATTTTAATATCTTGCCCTTGTTCTAAGATCGAACATAATCTCGCATGGGCATACTGAGCGTAATAAACTGGATTGTTTAAGCTCTGCTCAATCGCTAAATCCATATCAAAATCAAGATGTGTTGTAGCAGCACGCATGGCAAAGAAATAACGCATGGCGTCAACTCCAACCTCCTCACAAACATCTCTTAATGTAATGGCGTCGCCTTTCCTTTTGCTGGCTTTAAATTCTTGGCCATCTTTGATAAAACGCACCATCTGAATTAATTCGACATGGAGTGTATCTTCTTTATAGCCATGCATCATCAGAGCTGACTTCATTCTATTTACATATCCGTGATGATCTGCCCCCAAAACATCGATGAGATAATCAAAACCTCGCGACATTTTATCGACGTGATAACAGATATCGGGCATGAAGTAAGTATATTCGCCGTTACTCTTTTTAATAACGCGGTCTTTATCATCCAAAAAATCTGTGGTTCTTAAAAATAAAGCTTGGTCTTGTTCGTAAATATAATCTTTTAGATATTCAATTTCCTTTTCAATAGCGCGATTGCTTCTAATCTCTTTTTCAGAAGAAAAAACATCGAAATGAACTCGGAATGTTTCCAGATCTTCTATAATTCTTTCGAGTTCGATTTTAATACCTTTTTCTTTAAAATATTCGATGGGGTTGTCCATTTTTAAGGCTTTATCACCAATCTCATTTTTGATGATTTGAGCAATTTCAACGATGTCATATCCTTCGTAACCATTCTCGGGAATCACCCCTTCTAAACCAAAGGCTTGTCGATATCTAGCTTGAAGTGATAAAGCAAAATTATCAATTTGACTACCCGCATCATTAATATAGTACTCTCTAGTCACATCATAGCCAGCGAAATCTAAAAGACGACAAATACTATCTCCAATTGCCGCACCTCTAGCAGTTCCTACATGCAGCAAACCTGTCGGATTAGCGGAAACAAATTCGACATTTACTTTTAAATTCTTCTTTTTTAATCGTCCGTAATTATCATTTTCTTTAATAATTTTGCTAACAAAAACTTGCAAAGAATCGTGTTTCATAAAGAAATTGATGAAACCTGGTCCCGCAATTTCGATTTTATCGATGCCAGTTGTGTCTATATTTTCAACGATTAATGAAGCGATATTTTTTGGTTTTTTAGCCAAGACACGCGAAAACTTCATCGCCACGTTACTGGCGTAATCACCATGAGCTTCGTCTTTACTTTTTTCAATAATAATATCGTCGAGCGATATCTCTTGACCAAGTTTTGCTAACGCTTCCTGAATTTTAATTTTTAAATTTTTAACAATATCCATACTAAGCTTCTTTTTCTTTTAAGAGCACGATGGCTTCCGCCTTAACCGCTAAACCTTTTCCTATTTCATCGATTCCTTCGTTAGTGCCTGCTTTTACAGAAACATTATTAACACTAGTTTTCAACAATTTTGCAATATTTTCTCTCATTAATGGAATATAACTAGCTAATTTGGGTTTCTCAAGAGTAATAGAAATGTCAATGTTATTGATTTGATAATTCTTGTCTAACATCATCTGAACTATCTTATCGACTATTTTACTAGAATCCATATCTTTAAATTTTGGTGTTCCTGGAAAGAATTTGCCTAAATCTCCCAGCGCTAGCGCGCCTAAAATAGCTTCGCTCAAAGCGTGATAAACCACATCTCCATCGGTGTGAGCTAATTCTCCTAAACTAGAGGGAATTTCCACTCCTGCTAAAACGAGTTTACGACCTTCAACTAAACGATGTATGTCACTAGCAAATCCTATTCTCATACTCTTTTATTTACATTAAAACGAAAGAACATTATATCGCCATCTTTGGGATAATAATTTTTTCCTTCTGTTCTAATCTTCCCCGCTTCTCTAACAGCATTTTCACTTCCAAGTTCCTTAATGGCTTCATAAGGATATACTTCCGCACAGATAAATCCTTTTTGGAAATCGGTATGAACAATCCCTGCGCATTCTGGGGCGGACATACCATTTTTAAAAGTCCAAGCGCGACATTCATCGGATCCAACAGTAAAAAAGGTGGATAAATCTAACAAACAATAAGTCGCTTTGATAACTTTTTCTAAACCGGACTCATCAACATTCAATTCCTTGAGATATTCTTGTTTTTCTTTTTCGTTCAAAGATGATAAGTCGCTTTCGACTCGAGCGGAAACTGGAATTACTTTACTATTGTCTTTTATTGCATAATTAACAACTTGTTGATACATCTCTGAGCTATTTAAATCCAGCAAATCTTCTTCACCAACATTAGCGACATATATAATCGGTTTACTAGTTAATAAGTGATAATTGTTCTTGCTGTATGCAATTTGTTCTTCGCTCAGTTTGGCTTTTCTTGCCGGAAAGCCCTGTTCTAAAGTAGTTTTTAAAGGATTGAGAATAGCCATCTCATAGATAGCCTCTTTATCTTTGGCAATCCGGGCTTTTGCTTCGTTTTTCTCAATGCGTTTGAGAACAGTATTTAAATCCGCCATCACGAGTTCGAGATTGATAATTTCAATGTCCCGAATGGGATCGATAGAATCTTCGATATGAAAAATATCAGGATCGACAAAACAACGCACGACTTCCACAACAGCATCACATTCGCGAATTTGTGCTAAAAATTGATTACCCAAACCTTCACCGTGAGAGGCACCTTTAACCAAACCTGCAATGTCAATAAATTCAACAGAAGCAGGAATTTTTCTGAGAGGCTTAAAAATATTGGTTAAGCAAGTCAATCTTTCATCAGGAACGTTCACCACACCAGTGTTAGGATTGATGGTAGCAAAGGGATAGTTAGCGGCTTCAACATGCAAATTTGTAATAGCGTTAAAAAGAGTTGATTTGCCCACATTTGGTAATCCGACAATGCCCGCTTTTAATCCCATAATGTCAATTTCCTCATCTAAATGCGCTACTCATTATAAGGGAAAAGGAATGAATAAACAAAACAAAATGAAATTTGTTTTAACTAGCTAAAGCTTCAAGAGGATTAATTTTATTAATATTACTGCTCATCACCAAACTAGATATTAAAGCAATTGCTAATGATAAAATTAACATTGGTAAAAAACCTATAGGATCAAAAGAGAAGCTAAAACCAAACGATAAAATGTTATCAATTTCTAAATTTGCTATTATCGTAAACACCATTAATTCGACACTAGCAATTACAAAAGAAAGAAGGCATTGAACCAATGAATGCGAATATAGAAATTTTCTGCTCTCTTTTTTATTAACTCCAATGCATCGTGCTAGAGCGATTTCTTTTTTGTTTTCCATCACATATAGATAATTGCAAATAGTCAACAAAATAATCGCGATTAAAGTGGCAACAGAAGAAAATGTAAAAAGCGCAATTGTCAAATAAAAACAGACGGTATTAACGCTTTCATTAATGTCGTATAGTGGGTTAATTATCTCGTACTGAGGAAATCCTTTTTTGAATCGGTTTAAACTCTCATTAATTTTGTCAGAATCATTTAAAGAAAAAGCTAAGGTGTTAGTTTGTAAATCGAAAGCCGATACCCCTACTTCACATTGATAAAAGAGCGTGGTCCAGTTCGGCTCTTGATAAATAATATTCTTATTAGATTTTATAACGCCGGTAATGTGCAAAGGAACGATGACATAATCGCTAATCAGATTTCCTTCCGCTGTTAAGGTTTCTTTTTTTGGGGTAGTAACATATATCGTTGACGGCTCATCTTTTAGATTTAAAGCCTCTATAAAAGAAGAGGAAACGACAATCTCGTTAACTGCTTTAGGCGAACTTCCATAAATTGCGTTTTCGTCAACAATGTTAAATTTTACGCCACCCTGTATACTGTTAACGTAATTACCACTTAAAACATATGGAGGTAATTCTTCTTGATAAAATGCTAGCGAAGATTTCGAGGTTTGCTGATCAATTATATTTTCTAAAGTCTCTTGATTATTAGCAAAATACATCGTTTTAGCAAACCCTATCATCAACGATTCTGGATAAATTAAATACCCTCCATTATTGCCTTTAATCGGGGAAATTAAATTGGGGTCATTTTCAAGAAAATAGGGAATTTGCCAAGAAGGTATGTGAGCTTGAGTATTTAAAAAAACTAAGAGTCGATCTCGATCGTTCATATCTTTTAAATAATAGGACCACGGATAATAGGTTTCGTCCGCGATTTCAAATATGAATTTATCGGTGTTTTTATCATCTATTAATAGGTTAATTAATTCATTGCGTTTTTCATTGGTTTTTAAATAGTAAATTTTTTTCATAACCCAAGGATTTTTATCAATTTGCGAAATAGCGTCGCTGATGGGAAAACGCATTCTTTCTTCAAACATATATTCATTCCAAAGGTGATTACTATGATAGATTTTTAAATCGCTTTCTAGTGAAAAGCCCACTAATTTTACTAATTGTTGGTCGCTATAAGTCCAGTCGTAATTTTCTAAATCAAAATATAAAAATAAATCATTTCTAAAAAGATAATCCGTTAGGGATTTAACTGTTCTTTCTATTTGTAATTGGAAACATAGTTCTCTTAAAGTTGCATAATCTAAACCTAGAATAATTTCATCGTTTTCTAAATCATCAATTCTTTCCGGATAAACTATTGTCTTTAAATCATCTATCCAAATGTATTCGTTAATATGGCGTGCGCTGAAACCAGGAATAATACAATATCTTCCGTTTTTAACGATGGCTAAATTATTAGTGTCTTTGAAAAAGCTTTCAAAATTACAATAATAGGTGACTCCTATATCTTGAACATATTCATCATATTCTTCTTTGAGAGAACCCACTTCGTAGTAATTAGCAGCGTACCGTCCATTTATTGAAGTTTCATTATTTTTTAACTTAACCATTAAAGCGTTTTCATCGACGATTTCACGATATGCCTGTTTAATATTGTTGCTAACTGTGGAAGATAATACAAAGGCTAGCCCAACTCCAACAAGACCTAGAGATGTCATCGAATAACAAAGAGCAGTTCTCCACTTCTTTTGTTTCATCGTATGAAAGGTATGAGACATAAGAAAACTATGTGGTATTTTACTCTTCTTATTAGTCAAGCCGTTTTTAGAAATGGGTAGATTGCTTTTCTCCGTAGTATGAGATGTTTTTGAAGTAATGTTTATCACCCGACCACTATCCATTTCAACGATATAATCAGCATATTTTTTAGTGAGATTTTGGTCGTGCGAAACCATAATTACTAAAGATTTTTGTGAAATTTTTTTGATCAAAGACATGATTTCATTTCCATTTTTTTCATCGAGCGCACCTGTCGGTTCATCCGCTAAAACAATGTCAGGATCATTAACGAGAGCTCGAGCAATGGCCACGCGTTGCTTTTCTCCTCCGCTCAACTTATTTACTATTTGTTTCTTTTTCTGTGTTAAACCGACTAAGTAAAGAAGGTCATCGCATTTCCGCAATTTACGATTTTTAGATAAGGAATTAAGTGTTTCTAGGGGAAACAACAAATTTCGCAGAACTGTTTCGGTTTCAAACAATTTAAAATCCTGAAAAACGAAGCCAAAGGTTCTCAGTCTTAAATCGCTTAATTCATCGTCGCTCATCGAAGAAATGTTTTTATGATTAACTTGAATATTGCCTTGATAAGTAGTTAAACCGGTGATGCAGTTTAATAATGTGGTTTTTCCTGAACCTGAAGGACCATAAATAACGCATAAGCCTCGAAACGGAAAATCTAAATTGACATCATCTAAAACTAAACGTTCACCATATTTTTTAAAAACTTTTGTCAACTTAATCATTTGCTTTTAATTCCTCGCTCAATGATATTTTTTTAGAAAATACAATCGGCAAATATGTCGCGACTATACAAATGAGTGTTGTGACTATCACGATCAACGAAGGAAATAACAATGTCCGTCCCTTGAAAATCATAAAAGGGATATCGATGACGTCAATTAGCGATGTAAAGTTTTGAATTAACAAATTGAAAGGTTTTATCAATAATGTTGCTACACAAAAAGAGATTATTAAACTGATAAAACCTAGCATCATACTTTCAAATATGTAAATTGAAGCAATGTCTTTTCTTTTTGCCCCCAAACATAACAATATTGCTGAGTCTTTGATATCTTCGCTGTATGATGCATAAGAAATGATTCCGACAATCATCGCTGTGCCGACGAGAGCTATTGCCAAAAACATTTCCATTCCCATCCTTGAAACCTCCACTAGAGAAAACAACGTTTCTTCCACTGTAATAGCGTTGCTCGCAATTGAAAACTTTTCATCGATTTCTTTTTTGAATTGTTTCAATCGATAGACATCTGAACTATTTTTTAAAAATAAGAGATGAGAATAATGTGAAATAAATTCATTATCTGCCGCATTAGAAACGCGGTCTTTCCAAGAGGTTTCGCCTTGATAAACTGATAAGTTATTTAGCAGTGTTTGTTCCATGTAACGATCCAGTGCTTTATAGGAGTAATAAACTTTTGGAGTATTTAGAAAGGATATTTCATCGACAACTCCAACAATTTCTACGAGACGATTAAAAACAAAATAATCGATGATGTAGGGCTTTATAGAATCATCAGTGTAGTAAGTAAAAGAGTTGTTACTCTCAACGACTAAAAATGTATTAACTGGACTGCATTTGAGCTCTTTTTTCAAATAATCGTAAGCTTTTTTATTGATTAATACTTGATTTAAAGTATCGAATAAAGGTATTTTTCCTTTAATTAGTAGAGTTTTATCGATTGAACAATCAACAAAAGAATATATCGGTAAATATGAGACATTTTCGATAATTGCTTCATTGATTTTTATGTTAGTGGTTGGGCCAATTAATGTTTCATAAGAATAACAAAAATGACAAAAATCGTGGGTTTTTTGCAGTTCGTTAATTTCTACTTCACTAGCACGCATCGTTTGAATTAAATTTATGGGGGAATTAGGACTGATAATTTTATTTTCCTTACTGAGAGAAGCGACTCCATAATCAAATTGTTTTATTGCTGTTTTACTTATCGACTTATCCGCGCCGTTAGCAAAACCAAAAATTAATAAGCTCGCCGTTATACCCACTACTAAAGAAAAAATCGAAAAGAGATTTCTTTTAAATCTTCTTTGGAAATTTGTAAAGATGATGCGGCTATACCAATTAGGGTTACTTCGAGATTTTTTAATAATTATTTTCTCTTCCCTTAGAAAGGTGTTTTTCTTTTCATCCTTAATAATTCGTCCGTCTTTCATCTCGATAATACGATCGCTATATTGAAAGGCTAATTCCGTATTATGTGTCACCATAATTACCAAACTCTCTCGACTCGCTTTTTTTAACGCTTTCATAACAAGTAGAGCATTTTCTTTATCTAGAGCTCCCGTCGGTTCGTCCGCTAAAATGATTTTGGGTTGATTGATAAAAGCTCTTAATACCGCTATTCTTTCTTTTTCGCCTCCAGATAAAAGCGAACACTTTCTTGATAATATCTCTTTATCAATCTGAAAATCACCGATTAAAGAAAGAACTTTTTTCTTAGCCTTTTTAAAAGATTCACCACTTAACAAAACTGGAAGCATAATGTTATATAATGCTGTTTGATTTTCTAATAAATGATAGTGTTGAAAGACATAGCTTACGACTTTGTTTCGGTAGACGGCTAGTTCGCTTTCACTATATTTTGATAAATTTTTGCCGTTAAAAAATATGTTCCCTTCACTAGGATTATCTATTTTTCCAATGAGATTTAATAAAGTAGTTTTACCGCATCCAGATTTACCAACAATACTGACTAAACCTCTTTGAGAAAAAGATAAAGTAACTCCTTTTAAAACGTATTTTTGGTGTTCTTTATCAGTGCGATAAAAACGTCCGACTCCTTCTAGTTCCAATAACGACATAAAAATCCCCCTATCTAACTAATAGGGAGACTTTTTAACTTTTATCCAAAAAGGCTAATTAATGATCTAATTTTTGATCGTAGGGAACGTCTTCCATTTTGACGGCCGCTGGGACTTTGGGTAAACCAGGCATCGTCATAACGGCGCCCGTCAACGGCACGATAAAGTTGGCGCCCGCAGAAAGTCTCACTTCACGAATAGTGATGACGAAATCTTTTGGCACTCCTAAAACTTTTGGGTCATCCGATAAAGATAACGGGGTTTTTGCGATGCAAACTGGGGTTTTGTCAAAACCTAAACGGGCATAATCTCTGATTTGTTTTTCAGCTTCATCGGTATAGACTACATTTTTAGCGCCATACATTTCCTTACAAACAATACTTATCTTTTCCTTAATTGGAAGATTATAATCGTACAAAGGATGATAATGGGATTCTTTGTTACTGAGAATGTTCATAACACCTCTAGCTAAAGTCTCGGCACCTCTAGCACCATCGGCAAAAACCGTACAGAAGGCGTAATCATGTCCGTTATCTTCACACCACTTAGATAGATAAGCGGTTTCGTCTTTGGTATCTGAATCAAAATGGTTAATACATACTAGGGAAGGCACACCAAATTTTTCGACATTTTCAAGGTGCTTTTGCAAATTACACACCCCATTTTTAAGAGCCTCCAGATTTTCATTTTCCAAATCTTCGAATGGTTGTCCCCCATGCATTTTTAACGCTCTAATTGTGGCAACAACCACGACAGCGTGTGGTTTTAATCCCGCGACCTGACATTTGATATTGAAAAATTTCTCAGCGCCTAAGTCCGCGCCGAAGCCGGCTTCAGTTACCACAACAGGGGATAATTTTAAAGCCATCTTCGTGGCGATAATCGAATTGCAACCATGAGCAATATTAGCGAATGGACCTCCGTGAATAAAGGCTGGATTTCCTTCTAGAGTTTGGACGAGATTGGGATTTAAAGCGGCGACCATTAATTTCATCACCGCATGAGAAATGCGCAAATCTCTTAAAAAGATAGGTTTATTATCAGAAGAATAAGCGACCATGATATTATTGACGCGGTTCATGAAATCATCAGCGTCTCTAGCTAAACAGAGAATGGCCATGAGTTCAGAAGCTACTGTGATAACAAACTCTTCTTGACGGGGTTCACATTTTGTTTCACCCTGAGAAATAGTCACCTTCCTTAAAGCACGATCATTCATGTCGAGGGCTCTTTTCCACAATATTCTTTTTGGATCTATGTTTAAAGGGTTCCCCTGAAAAATAGAATTATCTATACAAGCTGCAATGAGGTTTATTGAACTCGTCAAGGCGTGCATGTCGCCAGTAAAATGTAAATTTATATCTTCGCTGGGAACGACTAAAGCTTTGCCTCCTCCCGTAGCACCACCTTTGATGCCAAAAACTGGTCCTAAAGAAGGCTCTCTTAAACAAACTAACGAGGGAACGCCTATGTAGTTTAGCCCGTCGCTCAAACCGATTGATGTCGTAGTTTTACCTTCTCCGGCTTTTGTCGGAGTAATCGCTGTTACTAAAACCAATTTGCCATCTGGACGATCCTCTAACTCATCCATAATTTTTAGAGAAATTTTTGCCTTATCGTAACCGTAAGGAATGACGTATTTATCGTCGATGTTAATTTTTTTTGCAATGTCGAAAATGTTACTCATGTTGTTATTACCACCTTCTTATAATTATGCTTTCCAAAATATATTTTGCAATAGTTAAACCCGCTGAGGAAGGAACAATCATCGTAGAAAATAATTTTTCTTGGTCTTTTTTTGGTGTTTCTTTAGAAACGACAACCATTATTTCTTTGGGGTCTAAACCCTTTCTTTTAACTAAATAACGCATCTTTTTTGCTAGAGGATCGTGATGGGTTTGATTAAGAGTTGTGACATATACCTCGCTCAGTTCAAAGCGATTCGCCATACCTAAAGACATAACGCTAGGAATGTTGTGTTCTTTAGCCTTTTTTGAAAGCCACAATTTTCCATCGACATCATCGATAGCGTCCACGATAAAATCAATGATGGGTTCATCAAAAACGAAATCTTGAGCTTTCAAACAATATTTTTTGATGTTTGCTTCGGGATTGATAGCTAATAGTCTCTCTTTAGCTACATCAACTTTATTACGCCCAATATCTTTATAGGTGTAGAGGATTTGTCTATTGAGATTAGAGGCTTCAACGACATCAAAATCGATAATCAAAAAGTTTCTAAATCCGGTTCTAGCTAGTGCTTCAATAGCGGTACAACCCACGCCACCCAAACCAAAAATAGCGATAACTTGGTTTTGAATAATGTCAAAGTTATCTTCCCCTAACAAACCGATAGTCCGTGAAAATATTTCTTTATTCATTTTTTAAAATATCCTCAATAATTTGATTTTTATCGCTAAACATTAAGCAGGGAAGCTGATGCCTAAAATAAGTAATTTGTCTTTTAGCGTAATTTCTCGTTCTTTGTTTTATGATGTCTTTACAATCCTCAAGACTAAATTTATGAGATAGATAATCGATGACCTCTTTATATCCGATAGCCGCTTTTGCGGTCAAAGATAATCGGTATTTTTTTAAAAGATTTTCAACTTCATCCACTAGCCCTTTTTCAAACATTTGTTCGACACGGGTATTGATATTCGCATAAAGTTGTTCTCTATTTGGATTTAAAAAATAAAATTTAACAACTTCATTTTTAAAAAATAATTCGTGTTCTTGTTGTTCGATTGCCGCACTCTTATTCAACGTATGTGTTCTAGCAATTTGAATGGCGCGTATCACTCTTTTGCGATTATTGATATGGATCTTTTTAGCAGCCTCATGATCTAATTCTTCTAGCAAAGCATATAGCTGTTCATTATCCATTTTTTCTAAATCGGAAAGGTCACTTTCTTTTTCATCTTCAAAAACATAATCGTACAAAGCGGCTTTAATGTATAAACCGGAACCCCCACAAACGACGATGGTCTCGTGGTTCTTTTTTAATTCGCGGTATGTCTGGCGAAAATCTTCTTGATATTTTTTTATCGAATAGGTTTCGTTGGGCTTAACGATGTCTATTAAATAATGTTTTTTATAATGCCCGCTTTCTTTTGGTATCTTCGCGGTTCCCACGTTCATCTCTTGATATATTTGAAAAGCATCAGCGTTAATAATGGGAGCATTAAAAAAATCCGCTATTTGGATAGCAAGAGAGGTTTTTCCTGAACAAGTCGGTCCCACGATGACAAAAAGCATGTCCATATAATACCATATGGAAAAAACTAATCCAAAATATTATTCATACTTAAAAAGCAAAAATTTATTAATTATTTAATAATCGTCTCAATAGTTTTTAGTAATTGACATAGAGCTTCGCGACTAAGTTCATAGTTGTTGACTAGCGGATGAGCATGATAAATCTCTTCTAAATTATGAGCTTCAGTTAATTTACCTTGAGCTTTTAAATTAGCAATGTGATGTTTCAGTTCTATAACTTCTTGGCTGTTTTCTAAACACTCTTTGTTTTTGAGATATTCCTTCATCTCAGAAGTTTGGTCAATAGCAGCCTTAAGCTCTTTTGCCTTTAGAATAATTTTATCCATCGATTATTTCTCCAATTAGCGAATAGGTATGCGACTCAATAATTTTAACTTTGACAATTTTACCGATTAGATAATCGCAAGCTTTAAAATGGACTAATTTGTTTTCTTCTGTGTAACCGGAATACATGTTTTTATCAGTTTTACTGACCCCGTCCACTAAAACGCTATAAGTTTTGTTAATCATGGCTTGACTACGGGCTTCGATGTGTTTTTCTAAATGTTTAACTAATTCTTGAAATCTTTTTGTTTTGGTTTCCTTTGAAACTTTATCTTCCATCTTTGCAGCGGGCGTTCCTTTTCTCGGTGAAAAAATAAAAGTGAAGGCCGCTTCAAATTTTACTTCATCAACCAAAGATAAAGTCTTTTTAAATTCTTCATCAGTTTCATTTGGAAAGCCGACGATGATATCAGTGGAAAGCGCTAAGCCTGGGATTTTTTCACGCATCTCTTTGGCTAAAGCAAGGTATTGCTCTCTAGTGTATCTTCTTCCCATCGCTTTTAGAATACGGTTACTTCCAGATTGAACGGGAAGGTGAATAAATTTCATGATATTGGGATATTTAGCGATGACGTCTATCATTTTACTTGAAAAATCCCCAGGGTGAGAAGTGGTAAATCTCAAGCGAGAAATACCGAGTTTTGCTACTTCCTCTAATAGGTCTGCGAAGTCTTTTCCTTCAGATAGGTCTTTACCATAAGCATTGACGTTTTGTCCTAATAAAGTAATTTCTTGATAACCTTGACTAATCAACCCACGGCATTCATTGATGACACCTTCAAAAAGGCGGCTTCTTTCTTTTCCTCGCGTATAAGGGACAATGCAATAAGTACAAAATTTATTGCATCCATAAATCACATTAACAAAAGCTTTGTAGCGGTTGCTTCGACTTACTGGTTCTATTTCTATTACTTCTCCAGCTTTGCTCTGTACACAGACGATAGTTTCTTTATTTGTTCTCGCTTCGTAAATCAACTCGTAGAGATTAACTATTTCGTGCGTACCAAAATATAGATTAACTTCTTTAAAAGTACGGAGCATTTTATTTAATATTTCTGGCTGCTCCACTACACAACCGCAGATGGCAAAAACGAGATTCTTATTTTGTTTTCTCAGTCTTTTTAAATTTCCAATTTCACCAAATAATTTATCTTCAGCATTTTCTCGAACCGCACAAGTGTTGAGAATAATCAAAGTGGCTTCTTCAGGTTTCTCGGTTTGTCGATAACCAATCTCATCCAATAAGCCTCGCATCGTTTCTTCATCTCTAACGTTCGCCTGACATCCGTAAGTATGGATATAGTATTTTTCGCCTTTTATCAGAGCTTCTAATTCACTTTTTTTGTCAAAGGAAGGAATCATAAAAACTGTAGCTTCTTTTTTTCTAGAAGCCGCCTTTAACATATCGGGAACGTGAATAATTCTGACCTTCATATCAATCTTTTTCAACGTAGTAAATCGGGAATATTTGTTTGGCTAAACCCGTAACGTTATCGATATCTACTACCACCGCGGAGAAAATTCCTTTTCCTTTTTCTGGGGTTTGAAATACGCTTTTTTTACCATAGATAATTTTATTGACGACTGTTTCAGACGTCGAACCTAAAATACCTTCAGCAAAACCTGTCATACCGACATCGCTGATAAAAGCAGTGCCTTTTGGCAAGATGCACGCGTCGTTTGTCTGTACATGGGTGTGGGTTCCCAAAACCGCGGATACTTTCCCATCGAGCGCAAAGGCTAGCGCTTGTTTTTCGCCAGTAGCTTCCGCGTGAAAGTCTACTATATGAATAGTCGCGGGTTTTTCTTCGTCTATTAACGTTAGTAGTGAATAATACGGTGAGTTTACATTTTCCTCCATAAAGGCACTACCGAGAACGTTTGTAACGCGAATGGAAATGTTGTCGACATCAAAAACAATACTCCCTTCTCCGGGAAACTCTTTCAACAAATTATTCGGCCTTACCAATCGATCGCATTGATCAATGTAATGAGTAATTTCTCCCTTGCTCAAATAATGATTGCCTAAAGTAATAACGTCGACACCATAATTGAGCATTTCAAAATAATGATTTTTTGTTAAACCTTTACCATGTGAGGCGTTTTCACCATTGGCGATAATGAAGTCTATCTCATATTTATCGACGTAATATGGAATTCTTTCCTTTAACATCCGTCGACCAATTCGACCCACGACATCACCAATAAATAATATTTTCAAATTGTACTCTTTCTATGAAATAGGGTAACTATTTCGCTGTTTCGATCGCTCGGTATTCGCGAATAACCGATACTTTAATTTGACCGGGATAAGTCATTTCGCCTTCGATCCGTTCTTTGATATCCTTAGCTAGTTTATAAGCGCCAACATCATCAATCTTATCTGGAATGACCATAACTCGAAGTTCACGACCAGATTGCATGGCATAAGATTGGTAAACTCCGTCGTAAGAACTACAAATTTCTTCTAGTTGTTCAATACGTTTGATGTAATTTTCGAGCATTTCACTTCTAGCTCCTGGACGGGCGGCTGAGAGTGTATCGGCCGCTTGAACTAGATTAGCGATTATCGATTTAGCAGGAACGTCGTCATGGTGCGATTCAATGGAGTTAATAACGATTTCGCCTTCACCGAATTTCTTCGCTAGACGAGCGCCGATTTCAACATGGCTACCATCCATTTCAAAATCCGCGGCTTTACCAATGTCATGTAGCAAACCCGCTCGTTTGGCTAAGTTTTGATCTAAGCCAAGTTCTGCGGCCATTACCCCGCATAAATAAGCCACTTCCATTGAATGGTTCAAGGCGTTTTGACCATATGATGTCCGATATTTTAACCGGCCTACATAGTTCAGTAATTCTTTATTAATTCTCGGTAAACCGAGTTTAAAGGCGGCTTCTTGACCAGTTTTATAAATAGTGTCTTCCACATCTTTTTTTGTCTTTTCAACAATTTCTTCAATTCTTCCTGGTTGAATACGGCCATCCTTAATCAAACTTTCCAGAGATAATCTTGCAATTTCTCTTCTCACGGGATTAAAACAGGAAATAGTAATAACTTCCGGAGTATCGTCAATAATCAAATCCACCCCTAACAATTGTTCGAGGGAACGGATGTTGCGACCTTCACGACCAATGATTCGACCTTTCATCTCGTCGCTCGGCAACGCTACAACGGAAACCGCTCTTTCGGTAGTTACATCTTGCGCATAGCGAGTTAAAGCGTAACCCAGTAATTCTTTAGCCTTTTCGTCACACTCTTCTTTGGCCTCTTCTTCTTTGGTCTTAATGTAAGAAGCTATTTCTTTGCTGAGTTTTGCTTCCACGCGAGCAAACAGTTCGTCTTTAGCCTCCTGCGTTGACATCTGTGCAACTTTTTCAAGTTCACCAATGATGCTGTCAATTTTTTCTTGCAAGGCACTTTCTTTGCGATCTAGTTCTTTTAAACGGCGATTGAGCGTTTCGTTTTTTTCGTCCAGAGCGTTTTCTTTTGAGATTAGTATATTATCGCGACGGCTAATACTTTGTTCTCTTTGCTGGAGGGATTTTTCAAAATTTTGGATTTCGAGTTTTCTTTCCCGAATTTCTTTGTTAGCTTCATTTTTTAGTTCATTGACTGTTTGTTTGCCATCAATTTGAGCATTCTTAATGATGTGGTCAGCTTTAATTTCTGCCTCCCGAATGATTTTTTTTACTTTGTTTTTCGCAATGTTGTTTCTAACATAGGGCACAAGTAGCATCGTAACAATACCGATAATAAATGCCCCCACTCCAATAGCAATAACAACGATAATAGGCAAGTTAGTAGTCAAAAAAACACTTGTTAAAATCAACATGTTTGTTTTCCTTTCTATTATTTCATAAGCCAATTAGTCTATTCGTATAGACTTTACCTAAAATGTCTTCGACATAGAGCGAAGTAATACATCGTTATATAATCAACAGGTAAATCTGAAAAAATAAGTCTCTAGTGAGAATATATAGGTAAGTACCAATATGGTACATAAGCATTATAAACCAATTAATTATTTATGTCATTAACTTTGGTTTAATTGCTTTTTTTACTATTGTTAACTTTCAATTGATGTGGGACTTTTTTGTCCTTGCTCACTTCTTATTCTAGTGAATTCCTCTTTTAGTTCAACTTCTATCTCATTTGGGGTCTTACATTTAAGAACGAATCTAGGCATATTG
>DURD01000018.1 GCA_012837435.1 Erysipelotrichaceae bacterium | reverse complement strand
GCTATGGCCTGGTGGCATAACTTATGCGCAACGGGTGTCGATATGTTCGGTCAAGGAACTGCTGACAAAACTTTTGGAGCGGTTCCAGGTACGATGGAACACGCCAAAGCTAAAGTGGATGCTGGTTTTGAATTCATGAAAAAACTCGGTATCAAATATTTTTGTTTTCACGATGTCGATTTAGTTCCAGAAGCGGCTGACATCAAAGAAACTAACAGAAGATTAGATGAAATCTCAGATTACATCCTCGAAAAAATGAAAGGAACAGACATTAAATGCTTGTGGGGCACCGCTAATATGTTTAGCAATCCCCGCTACGTGAATGGCGCTGGTTCTACTAACAGCGCAGATGTTTACGCTTTCGCTGCCGCACAAATCAAAAAAGCTTTAGATATTACCGTTAAATTAGGCGGCCGAGGCTATGTGTTCTGGGGTGGTAGAGAAGGTTATGAAACCCTGCTCAACACTGATGTTAAATTTGAGTTAGAAAACATTGCAAGATTAATGCACTTAGCCGTTGACTATGGTCGTTCTATTGGCTTTACTGGTGATTTTTATATCGAACCAAAACCAAAAGAACCCATGAAACATCAATATGATTTTGATGCCGCCACTGCGATTGGTTTCTTAAGACAATACGGCTTAGATAAAGACTTCAAATTGAACATTGAAGCCAACCACGCCACTCTAGCGGGTCACACCTTCCAACATGATTTAAGAATTGCGGCAATCAACGGTATGTTAGGCAGTATCGACGCTAATCAAGGCGACACTTTATTAGGTTGGGACACCGATGAATTTCCCAGTGATGTTTACGCCACCACCCAGTGCATGTATGAAGTTTTAAAAAATGGTGGGCTGACTGGTGGATTGAACTTTGACGCTAAAAATCGTCGTCCTTCCTACACGACGGAAGATATGTTCCTTGCCTTTATTTTAGGGATGGACACTTTTGCTCTAGGTTTACTAAAAGCAGCTAAAATAATCGAAGATGGTCGCATCGAAAATTTCATCGAAAGAAGATATTCTTCTTTCCATAATACAGAAATTGGTCAAAAGATTTTAAACGATAAAATCGACCTTAAAGGTTTGTCCGATTATGCTTGTGAAATGGGAGCTCCTGCTCTACCAGGTAGTGGCCGTCAAGAAACTCTTGAGAGCATCGTTAACGATATTTTGTTTAGCGAATAAAAATTTCATAAAAAACAAATAGTTAAAATAAGATCTTTCGTGTACATATGCGTGCACTTTTGGGGTTTTCAATTAAAAAAAGAGACTGATCTTTGAACTTCACACCACCGAATTAAGTAGACATTTAATGAAAAAATACATTTGAACGGACCGTTTTAATTAAGAGGCGTTATAAAAATTATTTTGTTGAAAAACGCTAGCTAAATTTGTAATTTTGAAACTAGGATTAGAAAAATTTCTCTAATCCTTTTCTTTTGCTTAAACTAAATAAATTCACAAACAATATACTTAAGTTAAAATCTGATTTCTAAAAATTATTTTTTTAAATTAGTTTAAAATCAAAACATTGTCAATAAAATACACCTAGTGTATAATGCGTGTATCAAAAAAAACATACTTCTTTGTAACATAATTGTCTTTAAAAATTAGAGAGGATTATTTGTTCAATTTTGGATGTTCATTGATGTATCTATTCATATAGAGGAGTTTGTGCTTGTGAAAAAAATGGATGTTGAGCTTGTAAAATATGAGAAAGTAAAACACATTAAATTCTTAATTAATCGCATTCAATTACGCAAAGAACACATACATAACGACTTTGAATTTTTTGTGGTTTTAGAAGGTGAAGGCATCGCTAAAATTAGAAATAAGTCTTATCCTCTTAAACCCAATGATGTGTATTTAGTTAATTCAGGTGATGTTCATTCTTATCATCGTGACCCCGCCCGTTCATTGGATTTGAAAGAAACTGATGATGTACCTTTGTTTCTTTTTGTGCAAATCTCCAATCAATTTTTAAGAGAGTACTTTCCTCAAATAAAAACTACGATTTTTAATTCATGTAATTTAAGTGATTATTTGAATAGAGAAGAAATAACCTATGTGATTAAGCACCTGGTGCTTTCTGCAAGAGATTATTTTAGGGAAGTACCCTTTTATCAATTAAATGTTTTGTCTAGCATTCCCAATGTTTTAGCGATGTGTTTTAAGAAAGTTCCTCATGAAATAGTCTCTGAAACACAAAAAATGAATTTAAAGAAAAAGAATTCTCGAATTGAAAGAATTATTTCTTATATTGATGCCAATTTTGATAGGCAAATTCGTCTCCAAGATCTTGCCGAACAAGAAAATCTTTCACAAACGCACTTTTCGCATCTTTTTACCTCTTTATTCGGAATCACTTTTCAAAATTACGTCAACATTAAAAGAATGGAACAGTGTGTCCGTTTGATGCCCTGCGAAGAGAAAACATTGCTAGAAATTTCTTATGAAAGTGGTTTTTCTGATCCAAAATACATGAATCGTATGTTCGTGAAACATTTTGGCTACACCCCAAAGGAATATCGTAAAAGACTAGGAACAGAACAAAGACAAATTAATAATAAAAATGCTCGGGAGTTAGAAACAATTTATTCGACTTCTGATTCTTTAGAAGCGATTGAAAAATTCATTGCAGCATACAAATATAAGGATAAAAAACCACAATAATATTTAGAAATAATGTTGCTAGAAAAGGCAATTAATTCTTAGTTTGTTTAATAAAAGACAAAGATTTTCTAGTCATTTCGCTTCGTCTCTTATTTTGCTTTAACCATTTAATTCATTTCTTTTATTAGAATAAAAAACGCTAGATTTTGAAATAAATACAAATTGGGGTTGCGATATTTTTTAAAAGTGTTAGACTTATTGGCAAGAAAATTATGAAAAAAGCATTCAATTATTACTATTACTACTATTTCCCAAGAGGTAATCGATAATTCTTGGCTTTTTTGGCTGGTGGTGTTGTTGATTATCTAATCAGTGACACCGGAAAGATTGAAAGATAATTGGTGTCACAAAACGACACCAATTTTTATTTCTACATAGGAGGATATGAAAATGAAGAAAGTAAAATTATTAGCGCTAGCACTCTTATCAATGACACCCATGTTGGTGACTAGTTGTCAAAAGAACGGCATCAAAACCATTGGAATTTGCCAATTGGTAACTCACCCCGCGCTCGACGCGGCTACTGAAGGCTTTATGGAAGCGGTAAAAGAAGGAATGGGAGAAGAAAATGTTAGATTTGATTTCCAAGATGCTGCGGGAGAACCGACTAACTGCATTACAATCGCTAACTCTTTTGTGAGTAAAAAAGTCGATCTCATTATGGCTAATGCCACCCCAGCCTTGCAGGCAGTCGCTAATAGCACCTTGACCATTCCCATACTAGGGACTTCTATTACTGAATACGGAACGGCTTTATCGTTGAAAAATTTTAATGGCACAGTGGGAAGTAATATTTCGGGCACGAGTGACTTGGCCCCACTTGACGGTCAAGTGGATATGATTGTGGAACTATTTCCAGAAGCCCAAAAAGTCGGTCTATTATACTGTTCCGCTGAAGCTAATTCGAAATATCAAGTCAACACAGTTAAATCTTTGCTTCAAAACAAAAGTATTACCACAAAAGAAATTTCTTTCGCGGATTCAAACGATTTACAAAGTGTATTGATTGCTAATGTTAACGATTTGGATGTCTTATACATCCCTACGGACAACACCTGCGCGAGTAACACAACCATCATTGATGCGGTCTGTCGCCCCAAAAGATTACCAATCATTTGTGGGGAAGAGAATATTTGCAAAGGATGCGGTGTCGCAAGCTTATCGATTAATTACTTTAATATCGGTCTTAAAACTGGTGAAATGGCGGTGGAAATTTTAAAAGAGGGAAGAGATATTTCTAAGATGCCCATTGCCTACGATGAAAATCCAGTGAAAAAGTATAATAGAACGTTGTGCGAGGAGTTAGACATCGTTATTCCTTCTACGTATGTAGAAATTGAATAAAGAAAAAACATGTTATATTATTTAGAATCTCTTCCCGGCGCCATTACCCTCGGCATGATTTGGGGTATCATGGGATTAGGCGTATTTATTACCAATAGAGTATTAAACATGGCCGATTTAACGGTCGATGGCTCTTTTGCTACTGGTGGAGCGGTATGTGCTGTAGTGATAGTAGGAGGTGGAAGTTTCTGGCTTGGTTTATTGCTAGGCTTCCTTGCAGGATTACTCTGTGGACTAGTGACTGGTTTGCTCCATACTTTATTAGACATTCCTCCGATTTTAGCTGGGATTTTAACACAACTATCTTTGTGGTCGATCAATCTGAAGATTATGAAAACTTCTAATACGCCTATCGCCGCGCGCTCATTTGACTTGTTGTTTTATCAAGCGAATGTCAGCGATGCCTTGTGGAAAATAGCTATCATTTCATTAGCATTAGTAGTTATCTTCTATATCTTCTTTGGCACAGAACTCGGAGCTTCAATTAGAGCCACGGGCAATAATCCAAAGATGGCCAGAGCTCAAGGTATCAATACCAAATTTAATATTGTTTTAGGCTTAATGATTTCTAATGGCATCATCGCTCTAAGCGGTGCCTTGCTCGCCCAATATCAAGGATTTGCCGATATCAATATGGGTAAAGGGGCAATTGTCTTTGGTCTTTGTGCTGTAGTTATTGGTCAAGCGATTACCAAAAGAATTACTCCTAACTTCCTAGTGCGGATGCTCGGCGTTATCTTCGGCTCAATTATCTATCAAATTGTTTTCCAAACCGTAGTTTTCTTCGGTATGGACACCGTCTATTTAAAAATGGTCGCGGCGATAATTGTTGCTCTCTTCCTAGGTGTTCCTTATTTAAATAAAAAATATTTTTCACCTCTATTTAAGAAGAGAAAGAAAAGCGTGGTGGAGGGATAGAAGATGATAGAATTAAGAAATGTTTGTAAATCTTTTAACACCGGCACTGCGAGCGAAACAAAGGCCCTAGAGAACTTAAATCTCGTGATTAATGAAGGCGATTTTGTGACGGTTATCGGTGGTAATGGTTCAGGTAAAAGCACCTTAGTCAACATTATTTCTGGCACCTTGATGCCAGATGAAGGAGAGGTACTATTACGTGATTATAACTTAAATAAACTAAAAGAACACGAAAGAGCGCCGTATTTTGGTCGAGTTTTTCAAGACCCGATGATTGGTACCGCCGCGGACATGACCGTCATTGAAAATTTAGCTTTAGCTTACGGACGTAACCGGACGCGTTCCGTGTTCCGCTGGTCGTACAAAAAGGCTGATGTCCAAAAGTTTATCGATGATTTAAAAACATTGGATTTAGGTCTAGAAAATCGCCTATATCAAAAAGTGGGTTTGCTTTCCGGTGGACAAAGACAAGCTCTCACTTTATTGATGGCTACCAACAGGAATAAACCTTCTTATAGAAGAATTAAAAGAGATTATGTCCGTTTTGGTAAAGGCGATAAGAAAGCGGCTAAAATCGAAGTGAAGGAAGCTTTTTTATCCGCTGGAGAAAAATATCGTCAAGATAAAAGTGAAATAAACCAAAAATCTATTTCGAAAGAAGCAAAGAAAGCTCTTATAAAAAAAGCCTTTCAAGAGTATGACAAAAAAATAAGAAAGTTCGATATCACTAAACCCATTTTGTTATTAGACGAACACACCGCAGCATTAGATCCTAAAACCGCGAAAAAAGTTTTAGAAACAACGGAAAGAATGGTTAATGAACATCGACTAACGACTATCATGATTACTCATAACATGAGAGATGCAATTAGATATGGCAATCGTTTAATAATGCTCAGCCACGGAGAGATTGTCGCCGATATCAGTGGGGAAGACAAAGCTAAATTAACCATTGAAACTCTACTTGAAATGTTTGTGACTAAGAGCAAAAATGATATGCTGTCCGACTCTACAATTTTAGGAAATTAAAAAAAAGAATCTCTTTGCTCGACAAGAAAAATATATTTGTTAGAATATGTATTATGAAAAAAATAGCTATTTCCGTTGAATCTACTGCGGACCTCTCAAAAGAATTACTTAAAAAATATGGAATGCATGTCATTCCTTACACGGTTTTGTTGGGCGAAGAATCATATCTGGATGGTGAAATTACTAGCTCTGATATTTTTGATTTTGTCGATAAAACTAAAATCTTACCGCGCACTTGTGCGATTAATGACTTTCAATACGAGGAGTATTTTTCTAAAATCCTAAAAAAAGGATACGATGCCATTATTCACCTCTGTTTAAGCTCTGAAATGTCCTCTTCTTGCAGCAACGCTATAAAGGCGAGCCAAAAATTTGAAAATGTTCACGTGATTGACTCTAGAAATTTGTCCACGGGCATTGCTCTATTAGCTATCTATGCTCGTCAATTAGCGGATAAAGGTTTAAACGCTGAGGAAGTTGTCGAAAAAGTAAAGGCTCGTGTTCCTTTAGTTCAAGCGAGTTTTGTCATCTATACTTTAGATTATTTACATAAGGGAGGAAGATGTTCTGGCTTAGCCCGCTTCAGCGCGGCGATTTTAAGAATCAAACCTCAAATTGTTGTCAGCAAGGGAAAAATGAGTCCTGCAAAAAAATATTTTGGAAGAAGAACCCAAGTTATTGAACAATATTGCAAAGACGTTTTAGAACAACATCCTAACCCAGATTTATCAATCGGCTTTGTCACTCACGCTCAAGCTACTCCAGAGATGGTTGAAATTGCTTACAAAGCTTTAAAAAAGCGTGGATTCGAAACGATATATGAAACAACAGCGGGCGCCACGATCACTAGTCACTGCGGTCCGATGACACTCGGTATTTTATTTGTCGACAAAGAACCCACCAAGTAATTCTTTTAAGTTAATTAACAAATTAAAATAGACGCGGATGAAACCGGTCTATTTTTATTTTTTTAGGTACAAATTAAATTTCGACAATAGATCTCAACGATTTTTTTGACTTTTTCTTTTGAATAAATACCAGATAATCTCCAGTGCTTGTAGAGGTATAGCAACACAGAAAATTAAGAATAAATTCAAATTCATCATCACGAAAAAAGAAAGGTAAATGGATAAAGCTACTGACCATATGAGTAGGCTAACGGAAATTAAGCGCAAGAGTCTTAAACGATATATACTAGCCCATATGGTTAACAAAACAAAAGAGGCAGTAACGCCATAGATAAAAACTAGCCATGGTTTAAAAAGAGAACCATCATTCAAAAGCTCGGATAGCAACATGAAAGTGAATACTACAACTGCCCAAAGAATACCCATAGACAATAGCGGTAGATAGATTTGTTTCCTTTTTTGTTTTTTCTTAATTATGACTTTTTTACGTTCCGTAGCGTAAAAATCATTGACAGTAATTCCATAAAAGTCAGCGAGAGATTTTAACACAAAAATATCGGGAAACCCTTCTCCTCTTTCCCATTTAGATATCGATTTATCAGAGTAATTTAATTTTTTTGCTAACTCAGACTGAGTTAAGCCACTAGCTTTACGGTAATAAACCAGATTGTCTGCTAATAAATTTTGTAAATTAGTTTCTTCTTTTTCCATATTGATGTTTTAGTGCGTTTAGATTTTAGTATGTATTTGTTTAAAAAGCAAATTAATGGTCTATTGACATTTTAAATTATTCTTTTTGTTTCAAAAAAAGTCTTAAAAAAGCTATAGTCTTTTTATTAATGGCCGACATAGAAAATAATCTATTCGCATCTGTTTTAGCCCTTCTAACCATGATATCTCTTTGATTGCTATCTAGATTTAAACAATCTTGTATGCCTTTGACTAAATCATCAATATCAGAAGAATTAACCCAAATGACATTATCAGAAAAATCTTTGTTTAAGCGATGATTTTTTACCGAGACAATTAGGGCATTATCTGAGTCCAGATAATCAATTAAGTTGTCAGGAATTAAATAGCGATCGTAATCTTCTGAATAGGGGCGAGGATTTATATTGATAATAGCATTATTGATTAAAGATAGAACCGTATCGACATTTTGTTTGCCTAAATAAATAATATTAGAATTATTTTCGATAGCTTCACTGAGTTTTTCTTCTTTTACGTGATAGCCCGAGATTAACAATTTGATGTCTTCTAAATTTAGACTTTTGAAAGCCTCAATTAAATCATAAATTCCAAACTTCTCGTCGAGATTGCCATCATAGTAAAAATATTTACCATATTTCGAACAATCGACTTCTTGGTATTTATTTTCTAAAATGCCTGAGAAAGTGAGATAGGCTCGATGGCCTTTGTTGAATAGATCGTTAAGTTCGTAGGTCGAAGCGATAAAGCCAGAAAGATCTTCAGCTTTGTTCAGTAAATATGTTGTATAAGAACGACCAGTATTGCGGATGCCACTTGGGGTGTTATGGCAAACGCCAATAATGGGAAGACTATGTTTTCTCGCTAATTGTGTCGAACATTTAATCACGTTAGGATTGAGAGTTTCAGTCAGAATAATTGCGTCTTTGAGATTCATTTTCGACATCAATTTTTTCGCTTGAATTCTCATTGAAACAAAACGAATAGTTCTCGGTCTTTTTACTGGCAAGTAATGCCAAATGATTTTGCCTTCTTGTTTGCTTTCGGCTTCTAATTTTCTAAGGGTGCAAAATCTTCTAGAAAAGGGTCTAAAAGATATGACTTCAACTTCGTGAGTCAAAGCCAAAGAACGGATTAAGCGGTTATGAAGATTTTGAATCGATGTGTTTAAAGAGCAACGCCACGCTGAAGATAAAGACACGTAGTCTTCCTTTTGACAAGCAGTGGTGAAGTAGATAATTTTCATGTTTTAACTAGTTTGAACGATTCAAACTTTACTCAATTATAAAAGTTTATGTTATTAAATGACATAAAAATGTTAAAATTGTCCCATGAACGAAAAAATTTCTTCTTGGAATGAGTTTTTTATAGAACTTCAAAATGAGGACTTTTGTATCAAACTCAACAAGTTTTTAAACGAGGAATACCGCAACAATATTTGTTATCCTCCTCGAGAACTCATGTTTAACGCTTTTCGTTTAACGCCACTAGATAAGGTTAAGGTGGTCATTGTTGGACAAGATCCCTATCACGAACCAGGACAAGCTATGGGTTTATCGTTTTCGGTTCCTCAAGGAATTAGAGTACCTCCGTCACTCATCAATATCTATAAAGAGATAGCAGAGGAATATAATTGTAAAATGAATTTTGATTCAGGAGACTTAACCTATTTAGCTAAACAAGGTGTTTTGCTTTTAAACTCGATATTATCGGTAAGAGCGCATCAAGCCATGAGCCATGATATTGATGAATATAAAATGTTTCTAGCCAGGGTATTAAAGGTTTTAGACGAACAACAAAACCCCATGGTTTTTTTGTTGTGGGGAGCGTCGGCGAGAAGATTAAAAGTGTATCTAAATAATCCTAAACATCTCATATTAGAAAGCGTGCACCCGTCCCCGCTGGCTGCCAATCGTGGAGGTTGGTTTGGGAACAACCATTTTATAAAAACCAATGAATTTTTAAAACAAAACGGTTTAGAGGAAATTGAGTGGTCAAATTGTTGATGATTTTTTCTTAGCTTTAAGATATTTAAAAATAAATAAAACACAAGAAATTGATAAAAAGATCAATCCAACCGCAAACCAAATCCAATATATAGAAGGATCTTGTTCTTTAACATACATTCTTATTAATCTAGCTAAGCAATAAATAAATGAAATAAGCGAGATTGCGGTCAAAGAACCAGTGAAGACAAGACTGTTAAATTTTTGTTTATAAGCCGTGATTAAAGATATGATGCCGAGAACAGTTAAAAATAGTCCTAACATAGAAATCATCATGCTATCAGGGTTAAAATCAAAGTCAATATAACCAGGACTACTGTTATCTTCGTAGCTTCTAATGTAGTCGATTAGATAGTAAATAAAAAGAACAGAACCCACTAATAGTGTAGAAATAGAAATTACTTTTTGTATCTCGTTGTTCCTGATATCTTCTCGCGATATTATGTCATCTTTTTCAATCAATACTCTCGGTGCGGTCAAATATAATATCGCTAGTAAAATCGCGGTAATGACAATCGACGGGCCGATAAAGGCTATGTTGTAGACAAAGCAGTATAAGTAGACATTCATCTCGTTTAAATTCCAAGCAAAATAAGTTGGATCTGTCCAGAAAATTACTCCCGCTAAATAATGCGATAAAAATTTCAATAATCCACCGATGATTGTGCCGCTTATTAACCACAATATTCTGGATAATTTATCATCATATTTATCGAAAAATGGTTTTAAAAATCCAGCAATTCCTACAACTGCATAAGGAAAAATATAGTCTAATAGCAGTTGCACGGGATGGATAATTTGTGCGCTGGTTGCAACGTCTAAAAGACCGATGATTAAACCAGTGATCACTGCGGGAAACCAACCACGCCGGAAGGCCATTACTAAAACGGCAATCATCGCAAACCCGATTGAGCCACCGTTTATAAAAATGCCTCTAGAAAGAATACTTTGAAGTTCGTCAAAGACAAAACCTAATGCTGAAATCATTCCTATCTCGCACATGATGCGAACTGACTTATTTGTCTTTTGCATAAAGTCCTCCAGTAAATAAAAAACCCTCAAATGCTAGTTGAGGGAAGTATAAAATAAAAATTCCCTCCGCTAGAATTACCTAGATCAGGTACGGTCGATTCCAAGAAGAATCCTCTCAGCCGAATTTCGTTCAGCTCCCATAAATAATCATATCTCTTTATTGGAATTATGCCAAACAAAAATAGTTAATGAGATTTTATTATGTTTATATAAACAATTAACATTCTTAAATGTTGTTGTGTTATAGTTAATACGACTTGGAGGTTATCTCATGAAAGAACAAAATATCGTAGAAAAAGAAAATAAAAACAAAAAAGAAGTCTTAAAAGACGAAAAACCAGCAGCAAAGAAAAAATCCCCCGCAAAGAAAAGCACTGCTGCAAAGAAAAAACCAGTGGAAGAGAAAAAGTCTCCTACAAAGAAAAAATCCCCCGCAAAGGAAAAATCGCTGATAGAGAAGAAAGAGATAGAACAAAAGGAGCTAGCTGAGGAAGAAAAACTAGTTAAACAAGAATCTTTTGAAGAAAATAAAGAATTAGATTCCAAAGAAGAGCTTAAAGAAGAGCGACCAGTGGTAGATAAAACCTATCAAGCAATTATCGAAGAAGCGAGAGCCCGCATTTACAAAGATTATGCAAAATCAAGAAGAATCAGCAACATCATGATGTTTGTGGCGGTCATTGTTATTGCCGCAATAATGTTCATGATTACTTCCAACAACAATGTCTTGCTTATAATCGGTTATGTGCTTTTGGGTCTGCTAATTGTGGGCTTAATTGTTTATTACGTACTCAACCGCAATAAATTTCCTAATAAAACTAAAGACTACGTCAAAACTGTCGTCGACAAAATGAACGAAAGAATGTTTTGCGATCCTCTTTTTTCAGACATGGTTTATGACAGTGAAAAGAGATTAGAAATGTCAGATTTGATTGGCGATGGCGTCTATATGGAAGCTGCCAGTATCAACTCTAGAAATGTTGTCTCTGGAGTTTATAATGGTCAACCTTTCAGCTATGCAGAAGCGGCTTTAGTTAGAACAGTTAATAGAAGAAAACCCTTACCGCCTCTATTTGTTGGCCGTTATATTACTATGCCCAATAATCTAAAATTTGATGGTCGTTTTGTTGTGGTTTTAAAAAATGTTAAAGAACCGCTTGATTTACCCAATTCAGTTAATGATTTAGTCTTATTAGAAGAAAAAGAAGATTTAGCTATTTATGGTCCAGAAGGAAGCGATTTTCATAAGATAGTTAAAAATGATTTAATCAATAAATTACGCAAAATCAAAATTCAAAATCATTTACTTAACGTAAACTTAGCAATTTGGGGCGGACGCTATGCCGCTTATCTAAGTTACGATGATTCGATTATGGCTGTTCCATTTCAAAAGCCATTTGATTATAACGGCTTTGAAGAATCGTGTGGTCATTTAGCGGCTATCTTAGAAGTTTTCGCGGGAGAATAACATGTCCCCAATTGGTCGTTGGTACAGCATACGTTGCTACAAACATAACGGAACCCTTCATCGTGTTTGGGACCGTGGTTTAGTGCTGGAAAACAACTCTGACTATATCGTCACCGCTACCAAGAAGGCAAAAGTTGTTGAAGCCAATGGCCGCCGTTGGTTTACCAAAGAACCGGCAGTCACAATCTTTTCAAAAAAAGAATGGTGGAATGTGATTTGCATGCTAAAAAAAGAAGGCATTTGTTACTATTGCAATATCGCATCACCGAGCATAATCGATAAAGACACAATTAAGTACATCGATTACGATTTGGATGCCAAATTATTCAGTAATGATGAGATAAGAGTGCTTGATGAAAAGGAATATCAATATCACAAAAATAATTTTTCTTATTGCGATAAATTAGATGCTGTTTTAAAAAATCAAACGCAAGTAATCATCGAAAAGATGAAGAAACGCGTTTTTCCTTTCGAAGATGATTTGATAAATAAGTATTTTGAGCAGTATTTAAAAAATACTAAGAAAGAAAGTTGATTATGAGCGTGGAGATAATTACTAAAAGTGCGAACGAAACGATGGCTCTAGGTCAAAAAATAGTAAATCTCGCTCGTTCTGGCTCGGTTTTTTGTTTAACTGGTGACTTAGGTGCGGGTAAAACCACCTTAGTCAAAGGTATGGCGCAAGCTTTAGGTATTAAAAGTATTGTCCAATCCCCGACGTTTAACATCATGAAGATATATTTTGATGGTCTTCGTCCTTTAATCCATATCGATGCCTATCGTTTAGAGAATGCAAATATTGATATTGGTTTAGATGAATATATCGGTTATGAAACAGGTTTCACTGTTATTGAATGGCCAGAATATATTTTAAAATTAATCCCTAAAAGCGCCATCACGATTAATATTACCAATTTAGGAGAAGACAATCGCAAAATTGTTATTACAGGTGGAGACAAAACCCTATTAGAAGGTTTAAATAAATGATTGCAGTATTATTAGATTCATCGAATATCAATCTATCAGTCGGTATCGCTAAAGATAACCTTCTTTTGGATTATATTTCTTATGAGTCTTGGCAAAGACAATCAGAAAATATGATTCCCGAACTAGAAAAAATCCTTAAGAGAAATCATGTGAGTAAAGAAGATATTAGCGAAGTCATCGTGGCGATTGGACCAGGATCTTATACGGGTGTTAGAATTGCGATTACCATCGCTAAAACTATGGCGGTCGCCTTAAACATTAAAGTCTATGGAGTGAGTTCCTTAAGAGTGCAAAAAGATGGAGATAAACCGACGATTAGTTTAATTAATGCTAGAGGAAACCGTTCGTACTTCGGTGTATATAAAGGAAGCGATATTCTCGTTGAAGATTGCATAATGAAAAATGAAGAAGTATTGAGCTACATTGCTAGTCATCCTAGTTATAGTGTGAGCGGCGATGTTGCTTATTTAAAACTGGAAGGCGTTAAAGTAAATACCCTCCAAGAAATGCTCAGTTTGAAGAGGACCTTAAAGGAAGTTAATCCTCTAGCGTTAAAACCTTGCTATATGAAGGATTCCTATGCAAAACCTATTTATTAACATAAGAAAAGCTGAAGAAAAAGATATACCTGTCATCATGCAAATTGAGAGGTTGTGTTTTGATATGAATAGATGGAAAAAAGAAAATATCATCTATGAAATGAAAGAAAATCCTGTAGCAAATCTATGGGTTATCGAACTTTCTATCGATAACGAAGAAGGTTATCGCGTTGTCGGTTTTAGCGATTATTGGCATACTTTCGATAGTGCGACTATCTGCCAAATTGCTGTCCATCCTTACTTGCAGAGAAAGCAGTTAGGCAGTGCACTAATGGATGAAATATACAATGATTGTTACGCCAAAAAGGTTAAAAACATCACTTTGGAAGTAAGGGTCAGCAATGAAAAAGCAATTAATTTTTATAAAAAGCATGGTTTTAAAATCGAAACTATTAAACCGCGTTATTACGATAACGGAGAAGATGCTTACTATATGATTCTAAAGGTGACATAAAATGGCAATAATATTAGCGATTGAAACGAGTTGTGATGAAACGAGCGTGGCCATTACAAAAGATGGCAAACTTCTTTCTAATGTCATTAATTCACAAGTAGAAGTCCATCAAAAATATGGAGGTGTCATGCCAGAGATAGCTTCGAGACTGCACTG
>DURD01000017.1 GCA_012837435.1 Erysipelotrichaceae bacterium | reverse complement strand
TTGGGACCGAGACATCAATTTTTGACGTCTTAACTATTTCATATACCGAACGTTTGTTAAGCAAACCTTCTTTTAGTTGGTGGTTTAGCGAATCGTATTCTTCCTTTGTAAGATTGATGCCCTTTCTTGTTTCATGAAGTCTAAACTCATATTTTTTTTGAGCAACTCCCGCATCATATTTAAGCTGAGTTAATACACAAGTTGTATATTTCTTAGGACAATCAAGACAGACAAAGGGAAATCGATCTAAAAGCTTGCAAAGTATCTTATTGCCTTTTGTTCTAGCTTCTTTAGAAATGATGCGGTTCTTTTTAATTTCTTTAGAGATAGTCGTTGGATCGCATCCAATTCTATTAGCAATTTCACAGCACTTAGCTTTATGAGAGAGCATATTAGAAATGATTTTCCTGTCGTCATCAGTTAAATGTGGCATAAAAAATAAAAAACCTCCTTTTTGTTACCTACAGGAGATTTCATTATATCTTATTAGACTAAAATCAGCTTTTTAATAGAAAACGGAATTTAGTTTAAGAATTCACACCCAAATAAAATAATGTATGCATTTTAAAGGTTTGTATGCTAAAGTGAAAATATGAAATTAGGTGCCATTTTTCTGACGTTAATTACTATTTTTTGTGTCAGCAATGATAATTTTGCCAATGATTATCGTGATGATTTATATTACCATTTTCACGAATCAAAAGAAAATTATGAAGAAATTTCTCTCAAAGATTCAGTTCTTTTTCATTATTACAAAGAGTATGTTAACGGAATTAATTCTGGAGAAAAAGCAATTAATTTTATTGACTATAAAAGCATTTATGAATGTCATGACTTAGACCTGATGTCCTATAATCATGAACTAGTGAACAATTTTGATTCGCTGAAGTTTCCAAATACTAACGGCGAAATTGAAAATATGCGTTCGAGTGAACCTGCAGACAAGTATATGTTAGGGACTTATAATTATTACAGCATATTTCCCTACTCTCTTTTTAAAAACGGACTTCCGTTCATGCAAGGATACAACTATTCTTCCTTGAGAGTCGGAGATATTTTAATTGAGAATACGATTGATTGTTTTTATCATTGTGCTGTTATTATTGATCCTGCTCACCAAATGACAAACTATGGCAACGACGGATTGTTTGTGCAAACCATTGAGGCGGTGGGATGCAATCCAGGTGTACAATACGGTTATCTCGATGACCAGAGAATTGTAGACCACAATGTAGTGCTTAGAAGATATAAGAGTAGGTTATTAACTTCAAATGAAATTAACTTAATTGTCGATTTCTTAGACAATCAAGTGGGGAAAGATTATGATTTGCATATCACCTACCTTAATACACAGATAACTTCTAGTTCGTGGTACTGTACAGAATTGGTTTGGGCTGCGTATTATTATGCTGATATAAATTTACTCAATTTTGTTGATCCCAACGATGCAAGCCTACCAATAACAGGCGAATCAATCAGGGATTCGCATAAATTGAAACAAACGACACTTGATAGGGATAAGTACCTAACATTTGTGATACTCGGCAAAAACTGGAATAGATGGAAAATAAGAATTTTTAATCCTAGAAATTTTTGTGTATCTGTCGAGTACAATACAAAAATGTGTTTCAATAACGACGCACATAACTGGCAAAATCTCAATAATTTGGCTGTGATTTTAATAAACTATTATTCATACGCGGATATTTCTATTAGCGAAAATTGGTTTGCTACTACTATTACTGCGAGCTATGTTTATAACAACTATGGGCAAAACATACGTTTGATATCGTATGCTGACGAACTTAATACGAATGGGTATTTGTTAGAACACTTTAATTACTTGATATTAGGATAAAAGCTATGAACGAAGATATCATAAAAAAGAAGCAAATTGAAAAGTTGGTAAGCAAAAAAAGATTATCTAAAAAAATTGGCTTTTCTTATGCAGAAATTATTGATCCTAAAAATCAAGAAGACGTAGTAATCGAGAGGTTATCTAATTATTTTTATGTGTCGCCCCATATTTTTAAAACCGACGATAAAATCAAGCCCCTTACATTAATTTCTAATCATTTGATAGGGGCAATAGCGATTATCTCATTTTTCTTGTCGATTTTTTCTACTCGTTTAGCGATAGTTTCTAAACTTCCTTTACTATTTTTAATTTTGAACTCATTGTTTCTTATCTTATCTCTGGTGAGCTCTTTTGTTTTTAGGAAAAATTTACTCGCCAAAACATTTTATCTTGTCATTCCTATGCTGTGTGTTTCGATTTTTTATCTCATTTATTACTGGAGTCGTATTATCGCCTGATTATGCGTGTGAACTTTATTAGTGAAATATGTGCGAGAAAACTAGTTAGCGTTTCTAAAATGTCTAAAAAAACAGGAATAACGGAAGAACGTTTGTTTTCCCTAAAGAAAAATCCCGAATTAGTTAACGGTGAAGAAAAAGATATCCTTTCTCGTAAGTACAATCTACCTTATAGCTTTTTTGAAAAGGAAGCGGGAGATTTATTTATAAATGGATTTTACAAAAACTTGCTGATTACTATCTTTTCTAGCGTTTCACTTATCTTATCGGTGCTCTATGTCGGAGGCCAAATTTCAGGAACTAATTATTTTCTTGTCTTACCTCTATTTTTTATTTCAACCGCTGTTGATGTTTTTTTGATAGTAAAAACGAAAGGCTTCTGTTTAAATTCGATATTGTATCTGTTTACAGGGATTATTTTGGCTTTACTGTTTGATGTTTTGAGAATTTATATCTAGAAAGCAACGAGGTATTTTAGTGAATTCTCCTCTCATGTGGCCAGGGAAAGATTGCTAAATTTAACATTATTTCAATAATCAAAGGAATTTTTCTTAAATTATTGGGAGGCTGCTAGCAATAAAAATTACCAAACCACTCTACTTTCAAATGACACATTTGTTTAAATCTCCCTTTACAACTTATTTACATTTATTTACCTAACATGACTATATTCAATTTTTTTTCTTATTTAGAATGTTGATGTTAATGGATAAAGGAGAAATTTAAAGATGAAATTAACATTAAAAAAAGTATTAATTAGTTGCTTAGCAATTGCCGCTATCGGGTCATTAGCAGCTTGCAATACCGATAAGAGTAGCAGCAGTGCTAGCAGCAAAAGTGGTGCCAGTAGTGCAGTTACCTACGAAAATGTTACGCTGAAATTTGGAGGTTCGACATCAGTAGAAAAAATTGCGAAAGCCTTAACCGCCGCTTTTGACGAACAATGTCAATATTTTGACGCTATCCACAACCACACAGGTTCAGGAGATGCCTACAAGTACACTCAAGGCGCAGAGAAAAATAGCGCCACCAAACTTCATATGGGATTTTTATCTCGTGAACTTAAAGACACGGAAGTAGCAGCAGCAGGTACGAATGGTCTTCTTTGTAAAGATGGTATCGTCGCAGTTGTCAATGCTGCAAACACGAAAGTTAGCAATCTTACCAAAGCTCAGCTGAAGACGATTTATGAAACACAAGATATCAAGTGGTCAGACATCACTGGTAACCCAGAACATACCGCTAAGATTTCGCGCTACACCAGAGATACAGCATCAGGAACTAGAGATGGTTTCTTTACCGCACTTGATTATAAGGCTGCTGTCGGCGATGATTCCAAACTTCCTGGAGCCTCAATAGTCACTTCCAATGGAGATATGATTGCCAAAGTCAAAAATGATGAAAACGGAATCGGCTATATCTCTCTTGCTTCTTTAGAAGGTTCTGGAGTAACAGGACTAAAGTGTGAAGGCGTAGA
Organism: Erysipelotrichaceae bacterium; assembly: GCA_012837435.1. GTDB lineage: Bacteria > Bacillota_I > Bacilli_A > RFN20 > CAG-826 > RUG14515. The sequence goes on along the minus strand of DURD01000017.1, from coordinate 21,075 downwards.
AGCTACTGAAGCCAATGTTGTGGACGGATCATATTCAATTTCTAGAAACTTCAACTTCGTCACACGCGTGCAAGCAGACTGCACTGCCTCTGAATGGCTAGTTTTAAGAGCGTTTAGACTCTATATGACTAGTAGAGAAGCATTGACGATTGTCGCTTCCAAAGATGGAATTCTAACGAAAAAGATCAGTGAAGCTCAAACTTGGTCACAACTCAAGAATGCCAATCCAGATATCAAACAACTTTGTTCATAAAAAAACAAAACGATGAAAAAATTAAATCACCAACAAAAAACCTTCTCCTTAAAGGAGAAGGTTTCAAAACAATCGAGTAGAAAACTAATCACCGATAAAATCTTCGCGGGCTTCTTACTGGCTCTGGCTCTTATTTGCGCTTCGACTATTGTTTTTATTGTCGTTTTCATAGTGCGGCAAGGCGTGATGCCTTTTATAAAAAAGTATGCCATTGGTAATGATGTTTACTACACAGCAGATTTAGGACTTTTCTTAACTGGGACAAACTGGATTAAATATAATTACGGAGTATTAGGTGCCGCTATTAATACGCTATATCTAGTATCCATAGCATCCATATTTGCCCTAATTATATCGGTCTTAACTGCGCTTTTTATTGTCCGCATCGCTGGGAAATATTTAGGGCCTGCTATGCAGAGTATCATCGAATTACTTGCATCTATTCCCTCGATCATCTTTGGTTTATTTGGTCAAGGATTTATTTGCCCTCTGGTTAGAGATTTAGCAAGTTCAATCGGCATTCAGACCATGGGTGGAACTTCAGGACTTTCCACTATTATCGTATTAGTGATGATGATGATTCCAACTATTACCATGATATGTATTACTTCTATGCGGGGGGTAGACCAAACTTTAATCCATGCTTCTTTGGCTTTAGGTGCCACTAAGACGCAGACAGATTTCAAAGTGGTCATCAGAAGTGCGAGATCTGGAATATTTGCCGGATTAATATTAGGAATAGGAAGAGCATTAGGTGAAGCTACCGCCGTAAGTATGGTGTGTGGAATGCCGACCAAAGGACCAGTGTTTAATTTATTTGATATCACTAGCACCTTAACTTCCACGATGATGTTAGGCATTCATGAAACTAGTGGTGTCGATTTTGATATTCGTTTTAGTGTGGGCATCGTCTTAATTGCCATTATTCTTGTGACGAATGTCACTTTAAATTTAATCAAAAAAAGGATGGAAAGGATATGAGAAAATCAAATAATAAATCGAGAAAATTTGCTGATATCCTTAGAGTCGCCTCTACTTGGTTATCAATGATAATTTGTAGTGTAATTGTTGTAAGCATTATCGTTTATGTTTTTGCTGAAGGTTCAAGTAGATTAAATTGGAACTTAATAATCTCGGATCACAAAGAACAAATGATTACCGTTCGAATTGATGAAGGGGCGGGAGAATTTGAAAACCCTCACCATAAAAATGAGTATTTTTCGTATAATTATGGGGTTGGATTAAAAAATAGCCGTACCAACGACGGCGAGCATTGTGTGATAGTTAGTTACATCGATGCTAATTCCCCATTTAATGAAGCCGTATCTAATCGAACCGATGAAAAAGTCGATATCGAATTAGGAACAAGATTAGCAATTTTTACGGGATTAACAAGCGATGACGATGTGGTTTATACTAGAAGTAGTAACACTGCTGAAGAGTTTGCTTCGATTATGGATCAAGCAGTCATTGTTATTTCAGTGCAGTGCAAATGGGGCGGAGGTGGTATTAGAGGTTCGCTTTTGACGACTCTACTATTGATCTTCTTGACTTTGCTTTTTTCCATGCCTTTGGGTGTTGGAGCCGCTATTTATTTAGTGGAATTTGCCAAAGAAGGAAAGCTCAAGGATATTATTCAAAATATGATTAACATGACGAGCGGACTACCATCGATTATTTTTGGTTTTTGCGGCGCGCTTATTTTTATACCGGTTGTGGGTAGCATCACTGGTGTTTCCGGCTATACGGTACTCGCTGGAGCGCTTACAATGACGATAGTTTTGCTTCCAACGATAATTAAAACTACATCTGAAACATTGCTTTTGATACCAAAAAGTTATACAATGGCTTCCTTATCTTTAGGAGCCTCAAAAACCCAGACGATATTTAGAGTAATTCTTCCTAATGCTGTCCCAGGCATTTTAACCGCGACACTGTTGTCTATCGGAAGAGTTATTGGAGAATCAGCGGCGCTAATCTTCGTCATGGGGACCGCTATATCTGACAAAGTGAGCATCTTAGGGCCATCGACTTCACTCTCTTTACATATCTGGAGCATCGTCGGAGGAGAAAGCCCCAACTATAAGACGGCTTGCGCTATTTCAATTATCATTTTAGTTGTAGTGTTTGCTTTGTCCATTCTAGTCAAAATTATCTCTAGCAAAATTAATAAAATGGGGGCACAATCATGAAGAACAATAATGAAAAAGTCGTTTTCGATATTAAAAACCTCAATCTTTATTACGGAGATAAACAAGCTTTAAAAGATATCAATGTTCAGCTATTTGAAAATAGAGTTACCGCTTTTATTGGACCATCGGGATGTGGTAAATCCACCTTGCTCCGTTGTTTCAATCGCATGAACGATTTAATTGAGTCATGCAAAATAGAGGGGGATATCTTCTTTAAAGATGAGGGTAATATCAAAGACCTCAATTCCGTTAATCTAAGAACCAGGGTAGGAATGGTGTTTCAAACTCCCAATCCATTTCCCATGTCTATCTTTGATAATGTCGCTTATGGTCCAAGGTGCAACGGAATTAAAAGTAAGGCAAAACTAAAGGAAATCGTCATTGATTCTTTGAAGAAAGCTTCACTCTATGAAGAGGTTAAAAACCGTATGCGCGATAACGCTCTAAGTTTATCCGGAGGGCAACAACAAAGATTGTGCATTGCCCGTTGCCTTGCCATGTCACCTGAGGTTATACTAATGGATGAACCCACGAGTGCACTCGATCCCATCGCTACTTTGAAAATTGAACAACTAATTAGCGAATTAAAAAAGGATTTTACCATCGTAATCGTGACTCACAATATGCAACAGGCGGCAAGAATTTCAGATTATACAGCATTTTTCTTGCTCGGAGAAATTATCGAATTATCTCCCACTAGAGAATTGTTCAAAAATCCTCGCGATAAAAGAACAGAAAATTACATTACAGGAAGGTTTGGTTAGGTATGACATTAGACAGAGAAATTGAGAGTTTAAATCAAAAGTTATTAAAAATGTGCGACATCGTAATCAAAAATTTAAAGACGGCTTTTTCCGCTTACAAAAAAGAGACTGAACTTGAAGTTATCGATGATGATTTGGTGAACCGTTACGAACGTTTAATTGAAGAATTGTGCCTAGATATTCTCGTGAGAGAAAGACCTTATTCAAGGGATTTAAGAGTGATTTCAGGGGTGTTAAAACTCGTCTCTGATTTAGAGAGAATTGGAGACCACGCTGAAGATGTCATGGAATACGCTACCAAACTTAAAAATGATAAGAATAAAACTCGTCCTGAAGTAGAACAAATGATCGAGATATGTTTGAACATGGTTGTAGATTCTATTCTCTCTTATACTAAAATGGATATTGCTAAAGCCAATTCCGTCATCAATATGGATGATATCATTGATGAGATTTATGCGGAAGTTGTAGAAGACTTAATTAAAGAGAGCTCTTCAAAACCCTCATATGCAATTTATACCACTTTGGTAGTAAAATATATAGAGAGGATATGTGACCACGCAGTGAATATTGCCGAATGGGTAATCTACATTATTAGTGGTTACTACAAAGATGCTCAAATATTTTAAAAAAGGTAAATCTTGATGAACTACACAATCTACTCTATTGAAGATGATAAAGACATTGCTTTAATTATTAACAAAACTTTGACAAAGCAAGGATATATCGTCAAAACATTTTATGATGCCGCGAGTTTTTTTGAAGCTTTTAAGGAACAAAAACCCGATATGATTTTGCTCGACATGATGCTTCCTGATAAGTCGGGTAAGGAGATTTTAACTGAGATACGTTCCGATATTAAAAATGATGATATCGATGTTATTATTATTTCCGCTAATCACATGGTAATTGATAAGGTAGAAGGTCTTGATTTAGGCGCGGATGATTACATCGGAAAACCCTTCGACTTACTCGAACTTATGTCGAGAGTGAGTGCTCGCTTCAGAAGAAAAAAACGTCAAAATATCTTGACGCTTGGGGATTTAGTTTTAGATTTTGATAAGTTCTCATGCACCTATGAAGGAAAAGACATCGCTTTAACCGCAAAAGAATTCCAAATCCTCTCCTATTTAATTAAAAATAAAGATAAAGTTGTAAAAAGGGAAGAACTATTGAATGAAATATATGGAGTTGATACTCTAGAAACAAGAAGTCTCGATATGCATATAAAGTCTATCCGTAAAAAAATCAAGGAGGATATCGTTCAAACAGTTTATGGAATAGGTTACAAAGTGATGGTATGAAAAAAAGATTAATCCTAATAAATTCCTTAATTATTGTTTTTGCCTTGTTGTTTTCTTTGATTTACAACATTGTTTTGTTTTCGAACATGAATAAAAGCAACACTAGACAAGAACTATCCAACTATTTAAATATTGCGACGCAGGTGTATGATTCAACTAACGAAGATGAAGTTACTCATTTATTCGATGACTCTAACAAAAAGATTCGAGTGACAATTATCGATCTAGATGGCAATGTCATCGCGGATTCTTTCAGCGAAGACATCTCCAGCAATCATTTATTTCGCGAAGAGATTAAGAATCTCGGAACTTTTGTCGAAAGAAAATCGACATCATTAGGGATAAATATGTTATATGTGGCCGCAAAAGATGACGGACATTATATCCGTGTAGCGCTAGAAATTTCTTCGATTGATAAATATGTGTGGAATTATGTTTTAACCGATGGGTTAACGACTCTAGTGCTATTAGCTCTCAGTGTAGGGGTTTTAATCTTGATGTTAAGAAAATATCTTGAACCGCTATCTAAAGCTACTAAAAAGCTACAATTAATCACTGATATGGAAAACTTGGATTCGGCGAATAATTCTGATTCCATGGAATCTCTGGTGTCTTCGCTCGACAAAGCTAGTGATATGATATCTTTTCAAATGGAGTCGTTAAAAGAAGAAAAAGATAAGATTTTTTACATTATAAATCACATTTCTCAAGGGTTAATTATCATCGATAGTCAAGATAATGTAGATATGATTAATGATTATGCCTTAAAATTACTAGATTTAGAATTAGAGGACATCCTTCATAAGAATTACATCTATTGTTTTAGAAACAAAGAAATCAATGAAAATATTGAACTTGCCCGTAAGAGCAAAGACATTTTAATTAGTGAAATTGTCATTGGAGGATTTACTTATCAAGTAGGCATCAATCAGTTTGATGATAAGATAGCCATTCTTCTTACCGATATCACTAAACAAAAAAATCTCGATAGTATGAAACGTGAATTTTTTCAAAACGCTTCCCATGAATTAAAAAGTCCTCTCACTTCGATTATCGGTTACCAACAAATGATTAAAGAAGGTATCGTAACGGATGAACAAGGAATTAAAGACGCTACAGCCAAAACACTCATCGAAGCCAATCGTATGAACGACATTATTATTGAAATGTTAGACTTATCTAAATTAGAGAGTCAAATCCGATATGAATTAGAAGAAGTCGAACTATCTCAAGTGATAGAAGAGACGCTTCGCGGATTTGAAAATGAAATACTCGCTAAAAACATCAAGGTAGTTAAAAAATTAGCTCCAAATGTGATAATGAGTCATAAGGATCACGTTTACACTTTGATTAAAAATATTATCGATAACGCGATTAAATACAATAAAGACGGTGGAACAATTGTAGTGACACTTAAGAATTATCAATTAAGCGTAGAAGATACGGGAGTGGGTATCGAAGAAAAGAGTTTAAGCCGAATCTTTGAACGTTTCTATCGAGTGGACAAAGCTAAATCAAAAACTTTAGGTTCGACGGGATTAGGGTTAGCTATCGTTAAGCACATATGCATAATGTATAAATATGAAATTAAAGTGACTTCGAAGTTAGGAGTCGGTTCTAAATTCACCATATCGTTTAAAAATCCTTTAACTAACTGAAACCTAAAACTACTTCTAAACAAATCCGCATAAAAAGATTTAAGAGAGGGTTTTAATAGTTTTCGATTTTAACTAATTGATTTTTCTTGTAATAAATTTTCTGTCTAAAATATGGCGCGTGATTAATTAGTAAAGGTAAAAAAGCTTTGTCTCCCTCCCACATAGGATAGAGGTAGATGTCTTTAATAGGAATCCATTTTAGAACCCCTTCCTTGCAGTCGATAAGCGTTCCTGAAAAGTCAGTAATCTCATAAACATACATAATTTCCTCATAATCGTCATTGATAAAAACTGCTTCTCCCGCGAGAGAAAGAGAGTGAACGTCTAACCCGGTTTCTTCTTTCACTTCTCTGATTGCCGCTTCGTCTATGGTTTCGTTTTGTTCAATTTTTCCACCGACACCAATCCATTTTCCTTGATTATAGTCGTTCTTTTTCTTATTACGGAGCAATAAAAGATAACAATCGTCTTTTCTTAAATAACATAAAACAGTGCGATGTAAATATTTCATATTTCTATTCTAATACAATTTTTGTTTCAAAGATATTCACTTCAAAACTTAGATAACTTTACGAAAATATCTATTGATTTTTAGTTTCTGCTGAAATAAAAATACCATGTTTAGATTTTGATGCTTTATTAATTTCGTCCCATATAAGTGTTTTTTCGTCCCATATAAGTGTCTTTTTGTCCCTTAAAAGATTTTTGTAGATAAAAAATGTATAATAAAAATGTCTTATGGGTTTTATAGAAGGATTGAAAATTTATTTTCAGTATATTTTGGATCTCACTACATATATTTCAATCTTTTTTGTGTCAGCGGCTTTATGCGTTTATTGCTGGCCAAAAAAAATTAACAAAAAAGAAATCATCAGATTAATTTTAATATTTATCATTAGTTATAGCGTGATTATTGTAGGTCAATCTTTGATGTTTGGTTTTTTGTTTTTAATTAGAGAACCGCGAGTGCTCGGTCAAATGCTTTATTCCTTGACTATGCCATTGCTAATTTTGTTTTTTTCATTAATCTTTTCAAAAGGTCATTCCTCTCACAAACTAATTAAAAACTTAATACTCGTTTCTTCGATTATGGTGACAGAAGTATTGTCTAAAAACGCAGGTTTTATCGCGGGTCAATTAACAAACGACACTTTTATTGTGGTGGTGCTCGCTCGTTCCTTACCTTATTCTTTGTTTTTCTTTATATGTCTATTGCTTAATCGTGTCGATGTGGCACATCACCGTCATTTATCTAAAGAAATGATTGTCATTATTACGAGTCTAGCGTCTTTATTAATCGTTGTTAGTGTTATCGAACACGCTTACGATAATCATGAGTTAATGGTAAATGTTCTACTATCGGTTCTTGATTTTGTGTTGTTATTGATTTTAGCGTTTTCTTACTACGCGACTTACACTATCACAGAAAACAGAAATCGTATAACTAATCTGGAGGTGCAAGCGACTCTAGGGGAAGCCGAAAGGATGTCCATTGCTATCGATCAAAAAAATCGTGAAGAATTAGAAAAGATCCGTCACGATTTGAAAAACCAATTGGCGTATGTCGGGGTATTGCTCGAGCAGGGCAAAAGCCAAGAAGCAGAGCGCTATATTAAAGATTATTCGAATAAACAAGAAGTATTGCGTTCTTTCTCGTGCTCCAACAGCGTCATTAACTCGATTATCAATTTGGAATTAACCAAAGCCAAAATTAAAGGCATCGACATCGATGTGAAAGTAGTTGTCCCTCCGAGATTGCCTTTCGCAGATAGCGATTTGGTCTCTTTAATTACCAACATGGTGGACAACGCTTTAGATAACTATTATAGCGAAAAAGAGGATAAAATCATCATTCGTATCGCCAAACAAAACGACTACATTCGTTTCTTTATTTCTAATCCTTTTTCCATGGAAGGGATGAACAAAAGCAACATAACCAAAACTAGAAAAATTGGTCGCGGACACGGATATGGCACCAAGATTATTAGAAACATCGTCTCTACATATGACGGTTATGTTGATTTCAACATTGAAGACAATCGCTTTGTTTGCGATGCTTTGTTGAGTTTAAACAAGAAGGTAGAACAAAATGTTTAAAGTCGCAATTTTAGACGATGATAATACCGCTTTAATGATTTTCACTTCCGCGGTGGAAGTGTATTTGAAAGAAAAAAACATTGAACATCAATTGTTCGCCTTTTCTAATCCTTTTAATTTTCTAGCGAGCGCGAAAGAAGAATGGTTTCAATTAGTCTTTCTCGATGTTGATATGCCAGAGATGAATGGCTTAGAAGTTTGTAGAGAATTATCTAACATTAACAAAAACACACAAGTTATTTTTCTCTCGCAAAGAGAAGATCTCATCTTTGAATGTTTAGCACTTCACCCCTTTGGTTTTATTCGCAAATCAAAACTTATCGATGATTTTGATTCGATGATGAACCAATATTACAGCACCTATCTGGATGGTCGATATGATACATCCACAATTGAATTTGTCGACAAAAATAAAACCATGTCTTTTAAGATTAGAGAAATCGTTTACATCAAAAGCGATCGCAATTATCAAAAAATTGTTTTATCAGATAAATCCAATCATTTGGTAAGAATTCCCCTAAACGTTTTAGAAGAGAAATTAAAAGAGCGTGGTTTTATAAGAATTCACAAGGGCTACTTGTTAAATTATCTATATGTTAGAAGTATATCGAGTGAAAAAGTTGAGTTGACAAACGGTACTTCTTTGCCACTGAGCAAAAGAAGAAAAGAGGACATTTTAAAACAATATTCAGCAATATCGAGAAAGAATAATCCTATCATCGTTTAGTATTTTCGTCCCTATTTTGCTTAATTTCGTCCCCTTCATAACTTTTTAATCCCTTTTTTATTGCTTTTGTCCCTTTTAATTTTAATTAACTTATTTTGCTTTAAAGTATGTTAGAAAGTGAAAAATTATTTTTTCACGAAGAATAGGAGGAAAATAATGAAAACATTCTTCAAAAAGGTAACATTATTTTCGCTTGCCACTTTAACTATGACAGTAGGTTTGGGGGCATGTAAGAGTAATGTTCAAGTTCCAGTCACGTTTGTTGCTGCGACTGCGAGTGTCTATAACGCCGATGTTGTTATTGGTGATTATAGTTACAAATTCAAAGGCACACTTGACCAAAAGAGCAATGATTTTGTTCTTGTCGGTACGGTCCAAGCTCGTTCTTCTGGCACGAGTAGTGGCGGTGGCCCTGGTGGTTTCCCTGGCGGTGGTTTCCCTGGCGGTGGTTTCCCAGGTGGAGGCGGACAAAGCAGCCAACCAGGTGGAGGAGGCCCAACTGTTGCAGTTACCGGTGTCTCCGTGTCATTAGACATGACAGAAGCCTTCATCAATCAACAAGTGAAAGCTACGGCCACAGTTACTCCAGATAACGCCTCAAACAAGGAAGTTACTTGGAGCGTTGATAATGAAGAGATTGCCACAATTAACACCAGTGGCACCATTACACCAAAAGCCGCGGGTACAGTTGTTATCACCGCGAAAAGTAAGAGCGATTCAACGATATTTGGTACGGCATCATTGCTGGTAAAAGTCGAAGATTTAGCAGCTTATGATTATGAGATGAAAGGCACATATACGGTGGATAAAGGTTATGGCTTTATTCTCAAATTGGATGATGCTGACAAAACCGTTATTCACACTGACTTCAATAAAACCGAAGGTCGTCATGAATTTTATTACAATGTCACTATTGGAGAAAAGAGCTCATTGATCAAATTCCAAGCTAAGCACGCCAAATTTAGAGAGCAATTAGCAAAGGATTATGAAATATGGGACGTCAGAAACTCCGAATACATCTTCCACGCTAGGGCAACTGGCAATAACAATAGTTTAGCCTATGCCTATATGTATATGCACAAGGACGGCAATGTCGTCATAGATTCCCCCAGTGGTGTAAACAGAGTTAAAACCTTTGGTTTAACATGGGAAAAAGATGGTGACAAGATTGTTCTTAAGAGCGGTGACCAAAGATTTGAAACGGTAGCTTCCATTAATCCCGCTCACCCAGGCTATAAACTCGTTTATAACAATGTCGTCTACTTACTTTCTACTAATCCAGATGTGAAATGGAGAAAGATGACGCAGAGCGATTTCGATGGCGCCACAACCTATGAATTCACTGGTTCTTATACCACTTTAGGTCCTGATGGTGGTTCAAAGACAGTCAATCTTAATTTAGGAGTAGATGGTAACGCTTACTTATATAGCGGTAGCTGGGTAGCTTCTGCTACTGGTACATGGACTGAAGCCGATGAAGTTATTACTGTCACATTAGGCGATAAAACCTATACCAGTGAAAAGGACGCTGACGGAAATAGATTTATCATTTACCAAGTCGAGGTTAGATCTTGGGGTGGTACTTCTATTGTGGACGTCAGACTCATGCAAACTAAATAAGGAGGACTTGAAAAATGAATAATGAAAATAAAATCTTAAAAGTTTTAAAACCCACGAATCGTGTTTTAAGTCTCGTCTCTATTGCTTTAGGTATTGTTTCTATCATAACCTTAGTACTCTTCTGCTTTTCCGATGTCTTCACCATTATCACTGATGAAGGCACAAAATACGCTGACGGCTTCTCTTATCCAGGCTATCAAGCAATTTTTGCTGGTTACGGCAATATGATTATTCAAGGTTATTCTGAAGCAGGTTTCAATATTTGGATGTTCTTAGGTTTGTTCTTACCTCTCATTGGTTGCATTGTTTCATGCATTATGCTGGCTACCAATTTCTCTAGAAGAGGCACAAACTTAAAAAGAGCTATCGTCGACGGTGTAACGGGCTTACTGCTCCTCATCGGCGGCATCATTCTCTTCAACTGTGACAAGTTCTGGATTGAATCCGCTAAACAGGTCACCGGTTCCTACACCAATTATTATGAAGCCTACTTATTACCAGCACTGAATGGCGAAATATATTTCGGTAAGGATTATTTCCCCACAGTGACATTAGTGATTTGCTTAATTACCGCGATTGTTAAATTAGGCAACTGCGGCGCGCTTCTTTTCCAAAAATATTACGCTAGAAGCGTCAATAGACAAAAGGTCGTTGTTAGTGAATAGGAGAGGAGGAAAATAATATGAATGCAAAAAATAGAAGAATTACGTATTTAGCGGTCATTGGCGCTAGTGTTCTCGCTGTCTTAGGCGGAGTTACTATCGCCGCTAACGCTCAATCTAGTAACCTTGATTTATTGCTTGGTCGTGGCAAACAACACACCAGTGACAATTCACAACTAGAAGCTAATTACATCGATTTTGAATTCGATAATCAGCCAGATGCTCTGAAGAATGCTCAGAGAATGACACAACTTACCGCAGAGGAAGGTATGGTGTTACTTAAAAACGAAGGTAATGCACTCCCACTCGCGGCGAACGAAGGTGTATCAGTCTTAGGTTATTATTCTTGGCATAACAATATGTCTGGTGGCGAAGATCCAGCTACCACAAACGGGGCAGTTTCACTTGCCAATGGTATTGAAAATGACGCAGACATTCCTTTCAATGTTGCGACTAAAAATTTGTACGCGGCGGTGAGAGATGATTTCGCTGATCCTGCGGTAGCATTAGCACCCGCCGAAGATACCTTTGCTCAATATCCAACAGCGGTTATTACCATTAAGAGAAATTCTGGTGAAGGTAATGACCAAACGTTAAATGCGGGTATTGCCGAACAAAATAGAAGCGGTTTAGTCATTAAAAATGCTGAGTTAAAACTCATCGACTACGCTTGTAAAAAGTTCAATAAAGTCGTCTTAGTAATCAACTCCGCCAACGCGATGGAATTAGGCTGGTTACAAGAAACTGACGACCATATGAATAATGGTATCTATACCGATCCATACACCAACTTACAATATGATTTCACTAAAGTTAAAGCCGCCCTTTGGGCTGGTTGCTGTGGTTCTCAAGGTGGTATCGCTTTAGCGAACGTCTTAAAAGGCGCTGTCAACCCATCTGGCCACTTAGTGAACACATACGTTCGTGATTTAAGAAAAGACCCAACGTGGCAAAACTTTGGTTCTTACTTATATGACAACTCCGACGAACTTAATTCCTATCAAGAAGAGACATATTTCGTCGATTATGAAGAAGGTCTTTACGTCGGATATCGCTATTATGAAACTGCTCATAAAGAAGCGCTAAATGGCAATTATGCGGGCTTTAACTACAATAAGGAAGTTGTCTTCCCCTTTGGTTATGGCTTAAGCTATACCACATTTACCAAAGAATTAGTGGGTACACCAACATTTGACGAAGAAACTAATGAATACGTATTCAAAGTTAAAGTGACTAATACAGGTGCCAAAGCTGGTAAGGGGGTAGCGCAGATTTATGTCAATGCTCCTTATACCAAAGGCGGCATCGAAAAATCTCACGTCGTATTAGGTGGATTTGGTAAAACTGAAATCTTACAACCAAATACTTCTGAAACATTGACAATCAAAGTTAATCGTGACTATTTCACAAGTTACGACTATAAGAATGAAAAATGCTATGTTTTAGATGAAGGTAATTACAATTTCTATCTATCTGATAATGCTCATTCATGGGTAGAAATCGATCAAATGGCCGCTGCAGAAAAAGCCAAAGTCTTATTTACAGACCATATTGATAAAACAGTCTATAAAGAAGGCAAAGATGGAAAACGTCCAACTGACAAATCTGTGGCTATCAACAAAGAAGATGATGAATTGAATTTCAAATTCAAAGAGTATACTGAAGCTGATCACGGCGAAGGATACTGCATCAATTTCACCAGAAGTAATTTTGTAGCTTCATTCCCACAAGCTCCTACCGGTGATGATTTCGAGTTTATCGATGATCCTCGCGCTAGAGAACAAGTAGCTATTTATGACGTATGGGCGGAGAAAAATAACCCCATTAAAGAAATGCCACCAACCAATGTTGATGCCACTTCTTATACCTTAGCCTCTATGAGAGGTGTCGATTTTGATGATCCTAAATGGGATGATTACATGAACCAATTCACCATTGAAAGCATGGCTTACATGTTCATGAATGGTGGCTGGAACGAAAAAGCTGATCCAGAAAACGGTGTTCCATTATCCTATGATGCCGACTCACCTTATGGTTATTACGCTCATGCGCTAACCATCAAAAATGTCAACAGATGGTATTGTGGTGGTCCGATGGTCGCCGCGACATTCAATGTCAAATTAGCGAGAGAATTAGGTGAAGCTTTCGGTGAAGAAGCTCACGCTAACTCCTTAGCAGGTGGTTCATTAATCACTGGTCTATACGGCTATGGTTTGAACTTCCATAGAAGTGCCTTTGGTGGTAGAAACTATGAATACTACGCTGAAGATGGCATTTTAGCAGGCAAAATCGCCGCTGCCGAATCCGGTGGTGCTTCCGAAAAAGGTTTGATTACCTTTATGAAACACTATTGTTTAAATGACCAAGAAACAAATAGACAAAAGAATGGTTATTGTACCTGGGTTAATGAACAAGCATTTAGAGAAGTTTATTTAAGAGGCTGGGAACTCTATATGAAAGAAGCCGAAATGACCATTAAGTACTATCCTCAAGTCGGCAATGAGTTATCCTCAACATTAGCTTCTAAAAAAATGTCTGGTGCTACCGGTATCATGACCTCTTATAACCGTATTGGTGCAACATGGGGCGGAGCTTCTGTCTCCATCAACGACATCTTACGCGATGAATTTGGTTTCACCGGCACAGCAATTACTGACGCTGGTGGTCAAAAGAATACCTATATGACCACTGACTTTATGTTAAGAAGAGGGGGAGACCTCACACTAACAAACAATGGGACTGATGGTTTATACGATCAATCTTCTCCAACCGCTGTTTATTATTTGAAAGAATCCGTCAAACGTATTTTGTTCAATAAAGCCAATTCAAACTGTGTCCAAGGCATTTCTCCAAGTGCTTCCATTTGGTACGATATGTCTCCATGGAAAGTTGGATTATCAGTGACTTGGGGCGTTGTCGGTCTTCTCGCTTTATTAGATGTTGCACTCATCGTCTTAATTTTCTTAGGAAAAGTTGAAGTCAAAGAAAAAGAAATTAAAGAATCTGACGAAGAATATTAGTCCTAGGATTATAAAGATAAAAGGGTTACTCGAAAGGGTAATCCTTTTTTTATTATAAATAAAAAATCCTCCAATTCATCTTACCCTGTGTGGGCAAAATTTTGAGGGAAATTTCAAATTAAATGGTGTGGCCAAGAGGATTTGAACCTCCATGAGTTGCCTCACTAGATTCTGAGTCTAGTGCGTCTACCAGTTCCGCCATGACCACACTTTAAATTAAACCGCGCTTCTTATCTTCTTCTTCTTGTAAGACTTTAAAATCAACTTTTCCTAGTAAAGTATGTGGTAGTTCTTTTCTAAATTCAATTTCGGTCGGAACCGACCATCTAATTAAATACTTCCGGCAAGTATCTAATATTTTATCTTTCATATCTTGTTCATCAAAATATTTAGCAACCACAAAGACTTTAATGGAATTACGTAATACATCATTAGGTATGCGAATAGCGGCGCAAGCTGAGACTTCTGGCATCGATTCAATCAGTTGTTCCACTTCGCTGGGAAATACTGGAAATCCAGAAACCTTAACGACTCTTTTCTTTCGCTGTTTGAAGAAAATGAAATCCTCTTCGTCCATACACCCTAAGTCACCAGTATGTAGATATCCATCAATTAAACATTTTTTGGTGGCTTCTTCATCATTTAAATAGCCGAGCATCACCGCATCGCTCTTTATGATGATTTCTCCAATTTCTCCTCTTTTTACTTCTTGACCAGTTTCGTCGATAATTTTGAAATCCGCTCCGGGAATCGCCTTACCAACGGAATCTTTTTTATAATGATTAAAAGTATTAACACTATTAACAGCGATGGCCTCGGTTAAACCATAGCCTTGAAACAAACGACATTTAGAACCATTTTTAATCATTAAATCATTAAAGTTATCTTCTAATTGAGGAGGCATCGAATCTCCTCCGCAGAAGCAACAATATAAATCTTTAATTTTTTTACTACTGGTAAAAGTGGGTTCTTCTAGTAACTTTTTATAAATAGTGGGCACTCCACAAACACAAGTAACTTTAACTCTATTTATGGTTTCCGCTACTTTTTTAGCGGTAAATTTAGGGATTAGAATGGAAGAAGCACTATTGGCTAAAGGGGTATGCATAGTCATACCTAGACCAAAGCCGTGGAAGCTCGGCAAGACCGACAGCATTCCGTTTCCCCTTATTTCTTCTTTTTTAAGAGTCATAAACCAATCGCTGTTGTTCGCTAGATAGTTAAAGGCATAGTCGCTTAAACAAATAGTTTTTGGTTTGCCAGTAGTGGAACCACTATGCAACAAAACTGAACATCTATTTTTATCGAATTTAGCTTCGGGAACATCTTTATTTATAGGTTTTAGTTGATAGACGTATTTAAAGCCCTCAAACTTAAACCTTGGAGGCATTTTTCCCAATTTTTTTCTAATTCTGAAGTTCATAAAAGTATGATAAATAAACTTCTTGATTAGGGGCAAATGATCTTCAATTCGTGTCACGAAGATTTGGTCCGCTATATCGCGATATCTAGTGACTTCTTTAGCGATGCGCTGTTCAAATAAAAAGGCGTACTTAGTATTAGTTTTTTCGATAATCGAGCACACTTGATTATAAGGAGTATAGGGATGAATGAAATTTGTGGTCGCGCCAATTTTGTTTAGGGCATAAAAAAGAATGAGAGTTTCAGGGATATTAGGTTGAGCTACCACGATAACATCCCCTTCTCTTATCTCTAGACGGTGATAGAGAATGCTAGCCATCTGATCAATTTTGGTCATCAGTGACTTGAAATCTATCTTTTTGCCTTCGTAGTACAGAGCTAAATCATGCGGAGTTTTCCGCGCTGCTTCTTTGACTGCACCATACATCGTTAATTTAGTCATCATATTATATAAATAACCCCACAAAAGAGAATATTGCAATTAATAAAAAGAAATGTAAAGCATAAATAATTAAAGAATGCCGTCCAATAAAACATAGGGGTCTCTCCCATTCGTATTGCTTAAAGTAAGATTTCTTAGTGACGCTATAAGTGAATTTAGATAGTAAAGCTCCTCCAAAGAAAAAACCTAAATAAGGAAATAATGGCATGTAATCTGCTTGATCAGCGACGGAGGCACTAGGGCGCCATAGAAATGGAACGTAGGTTGATTTTCCCCAATCAGTTTGCGATAAAAACACACATAAAGGATGAATGATTAATATAGCGACTATCATGATGGTGAGGAGCCATCCCCAGGGTTTATCTTGAACAAAACAATACACCAGTGTCGACCAAGCTAAAACCCCAATGATGTTAAAATCTACGCGCATTGTTCTTATGCCTAAATATATGTCGTTAGTGCTCCTAATACTTTCTAGCAGATTAGAAACGATAAATATAAAAGCCCAAATGGAAATCATTTGTCCCGCTCTTTTCCAGTTGCTACGAGAAAAAGCGCTGGAAATACCGCTTAAAAAACAGAAACTGCCTAAACAGATATAACGAACTACCGTTCTAAACATGCTGTTCCAATAAGCACTTGAAAACTGGTAGACACTTAAAAAAGGTTGAACGGCTGTTCCCGCATCAATTGCTACTCGGCCACCAGCCCAACCTAAGTTAAAAGACATCAATAAATTCATGAGATGGTCAAAAATAACTAGACACATCAATATTCCGCGTAATAAATCAATTTCATGAATTCTAGTTTCGAACGAATTTCTCTTGATACTTTTTTCCATAGCGATAGTGTTAGTATACTCTTTTTAGCGAGATAACAAAGCTTTTTATTTTAAAATAAAGTTTGCCCAATCTCTATACACTTGTATATTGTTACGTTCGTTATGGATCTCGTGACGCATCTTAGGATATAGTTTCAATTCGACATGATTGACACCTAATTTTTGATAGGTCTTTTTTAACCACTCGACGCCTTTTCCGTATTGCCCAACGGGGTCATCTTGACCAGAAGATATTAAAATAGTCTCGTTTTGATTAATTTTCTTAAGATTCTTTTTCTTCCAAATCTTAGACATACCGAGCAAGAATTCTCTCCAAAAGCCACCAGTATTCATCTGGCCTAGATAAGGATCTCTTATATAATTATCGACATTCTCTTCGTTATACGAAAGCCAGTCTTTGGAGGTCCTAGGATTTTTAATCTTATGGTTGTAACTTCCCAAACCTAAATTATCAAAAAATGGACTAGGCTTATCCCAATTGTTTTTGTTTATCAAAGTTTTGCTTAGTAGGGAAGCGATAGACATCAACCCCGCTTGTCCTCCGTTCGAGCCCACGAGCAGTGTTTTATCCGCAGCAAGAGGATATTTTTGTAATCTTGCTTGCGTCATAAAAGAACCCATCGAATGCCCCCCTTGAGTAGTGGGTAAATTATTCTTTTTAGCTTCTAGGATTAATAAATTTAAAGCCTCCACTGTTTTGTCAAAGGCTCCTTTCGGCCATTTTTGTAGATCTTCTTGTGTGGGAGCATTTAAACCTTGACCAAAATGATCCAGTATCCAAACATTAATTTTTTTCTTATTGAGATATTCAGCTAGCGGTGTGTAACGGGAAGCATATTCTTGCATACCAGTGATGAATACAAAATTGGCTTGGGCTTCTTTCGTAGGAAAATGGCAACCTTTTAATATTTCCCCTGTTTCTAATTTAATTTCAAAAATATCCATATTTATTTTCTCCAATTTTACATTGTTTACACTTTTTTACACTCTCAATACTTTTACATTTTATCATTAATTTTCTTAGTGACAAAGAGAGCATTTTTTGAGTTATAATGTAAGCGGTTACAAAAAGGAGAGAATTAATTATGGCTAAAAAAAATGTTGGTAAAGATTACTTTGGTCTCAACTATGTTTTAAGTTTAATTCTTTGCATCATTCCCGTTACTTCGTTTATTCTTGGTGTCGTTACCAGATTTATGGAAGGTAAATGGGTTTTTGGATTGCTCCGGATATTGTTCGGTTGGAACATCATTTGGATTCTAGATATCGTCTTCATGATAATGAAGCGTCAAATCTTCAGAATTGAATAGGATTATTTTCTATATCCACGGCTAAATCGTATAAATATTCTCTTATTCTTTTCTCAGGAAAAGGGTGTATTTTTGGGTAACCAAATAAAGAAAACATTCCGCGTGGAATAATAAAAGAATGATTTTTGGTTTCTTTATCGAGTGCTAGAAGAGCGGGTAATGCCGCTTTTTTATTCGATTGAGTAAATAGTTTTAGAAAAGCTTTTGAAATTTGTCTAAAGGGAGTAATAAAGTCCCTAATGATGTCTGTACCTGTTAGACCAGGTTCGACAAGATAAAAAGACGAAGGACCTTTGTCGTATTTGCAGTAGTGATAAAACAAAGATTCTACACCAGATTTAGAAATTAGATATTGTTGCCATTTAGAAATGTTTTTGTCTCGTAAGGAGGTAATTTTTTTAAGGCGATACCCCACAGAAAAAGAACCTTGAAAAATATAGCGATGGGGATGTTTATTAGTTTTTAATAGTTTTTTAGTGAAAAGATATAAACCATAAAAATTAGTTTTAATCGTCAAAGTCATTTCTCCTTCAACGGAGGTCTCGTTTTTTGGAGAAAAAATGCCAGCATTCAGTATGATAGCGTCAAAAGTGGGGTGTTTATCGTTGATTTCTTTGATA
This sequence comes from Erysipelotrichaceae bacterium, assembly GCA_012837435.1. Taxonomy (GTDB): domain Bacteria; phylum Bacillota_I; class Bacilli_A; order RFN20; family CAG-826; genus RUG14515. The sequence goes on along the minus strand of DURD01000017.1, from coordinate 2,143 downwards.
GCGCTTTCGATTAGTTCTTCTTTGCTTTGATCGTATTCGATTATCGAAATAGAAGCCTCGGGGTATTGCTCTATAAAATCATTTTTAACTTTTTCCGCTTTTGATAAGTTTCTCGCTAAAAGCACCACTTTAGCGCCTTTATAAAGCAAGTGATTGACGATGGCTAAACCGATGCCAGAAGTGCCCCCGGTAATCAATATCTCTCGATTAGTTAAATCGCTTAATTTGTTTAAATATTTTTTGATGCTCATCGGCTGATACCATCTTACTATTTTGCCATCATTTTTGTACATATTTATATGCAAAACATTATTTTGTTGCTAATATTAAATGTAAGCATTAATCACTAATTTTTAATTAGGTATGAAAAATAAAATTACTTTAATTCCATTGATAACACTTTGCGCATTATCTCTCACTGCTTGTAGTTATGCATTTCCTTTTATCGGTGGTGGAGCTTCTAATGAGTATTCATATAGACCGATAGATAGCAATTCATCTTTTGGAGGTGGAGGCGACATTCCTGTAGGGGACATCATGGCTAAAAAGGCCAGTTACAACTATAGCGACCTCGCTTCTAATAGTGTCTATCCTATTTCTTGTACTCCCTCTATTGGCAAAGCTAAATTACTAGTTATTCCCGTTTGGTTTAGCGATTCATCTTCATTTATTACTCTGAATTATAAAGATAAAGTTAGAGAAGATATCGAAAAAGCTTATTTTGGTACTACCCTAGAAACTGGTTGGAACAGCGTTAAAACCTTTTATGAAACCGAGAGTTATGGGGCTCTTAAGCTCTCGGGGACAGTGAGCGATTGGTATGAAGTGAGCACTTCTTATGTGACTTACGCTAAAGGGTCTGACGTTATCAGTAAAACTACCCAATTAGTGAAAAATGCCACGGCGTGGTATTTCAATAACAGTGGAGAATCAAAGACGCAATACGATTGTGATCACGATGGATATTTAGATGGAGTGATGTTGATTTATGCTGCTCCCGATTACAAATCTTTAAATAGAGACGATTACGATAACTTATGGGCTTATTGTTTTTGGGCACAAGAACCTTCAGTTAAAAACATCGTGAATCCCGGCCTAAATGCTTTCTTTTGGGCTAGCTATACTTACATGTATGGTCCTAATGTCGCGAGTGTACGCACTGGCAAATCAATTTACTGCGCTGGAGATACTACTTACTGCCATATCGATTGCCATACCTATATCCATGAGATGGGTCATATGTTCGGCCTAGCGGATTATTATGACTATTCGACGAACGCCTATGTTCCCGCGGGAGGCTTTTCCATGCAAGACCGCAATATCGGAGGGCACGATCCTTTTAGCGTCTACGCTCTGGGATGGGCGAAAGCCTACATACCAACAGCCACCGCGACGATTAATCTCAAACCTTTCACCGTTTCCGGCGAAATTATAATTTTATCTCCATCGTTCAATACCATAAATTCTCCGTTTGATGAATACCTTTTGCTTGAATATTACACTCCCGACGGACTAAATGAATTCGATTCAACCTATAGATATCTCGGTTCCGTGAGCAGTACTTTTACGACGGGAAGTAGAGATGCAGGTATTAGACTATGGCATGTCGATGCGAGATTGCTCTATCTAAACGGCCCCACTCCTAATCCCTCTAATATCACTGTGAATCCTCGCACCAGTTCTGGAAAAGTGGCGATGATGATGAGTAATACCTATTACGATGGTACTCCTGGCGTCAGCGAATATATGTCTATCCTAGGAAAAAATTACGCTGATTACAATCTATTGCAATTGATTAGAAAAGATGTAAATGCCACTTATAAACCCAAAGACAACTTAACGAGCGGCTCTTTATTTAAAGTCGGTAGTTTCTTTTCTATGAGTACCTTTTCTAAACAATTTGTAAAAACGGGACGTTTAAATTCTGATGACTATTTAGGTTTTACTTTTACTGTCAATTCCTTTACCAGCACCCATGCTTCAATTACCGTTACAAAACAGTAATATTTAATGCAATATGTACTAATTCAAATGATGTGAGACTAAATTAAAGATTAAAATAGAGTCCTTGCTTATAATTAATTTAACCACAAATTAATAAGGAGGACTCCATGGATATTGTATCACACGAAAGAAATTATAT
>DURD01000001.1 GCA_012837435.1 Erysipelotrichaceae bacterium | reverse complement strand
CAATATGCCTAGATTCGTTCTTAAATGTAAGACCCCAAATGAGATAGAAGTTGAACTAAAAGAGGAATTCACTAGAATAAGAAGTGAGCAAGGACAAAAAAGTCCCACATCAATTGAAAGTTAACATCCGTCAACTGCATCGCGATATTTTTTAATTTGTGGATAACGCTTAGCCGTGCATTTGGATAATTTTGTTTGGTTTACACCTTTCATCGAATCAGGGTCATCAGAAATAATGTGGATGATGGTGGGCAATTTCTTTTCCCAGTATTTTAATTTAGCGATATCCATAGGACTGACCTTAGACAGAGTGGGGATGGATTCATTCTTGTACGCTAGTTTGCTCACAGGGTTGTGACGCCAATAAACTTTCACGCTTTTTGCTCCCGCTTTATAGCATTCTTCAACAACCATGGTGACAAAGTCTGGCTGATTTAAACCAGCGTTTACCCAAACTTCATCGCCTTTAATAACGTGTCCACCTCGGCATACAATCAGCCTTGCATAATCTTTTTAATAATTTTTGTTTCATAATTAGTTTAAGTTCCTTCGTAAAATAAATATAATGGTATTTGAGGAGGAATTCTATATGAAAAGTTTGTTTAATAAATATGCGTGGTTGCAACTAATCTTATCCATCTTGCTATTATTTGGCGGAACTCTAATTATAGTTTTTGCCGCGACAGGCAAAGAGAATTTTTTAGCCGATGCTTTAAATATCATCGCGGCAGTTATTTTGTTCCTATTTGGGATATTCGCCATATTGGCTTCTTTTGTTTTCGAAACAAAGAAAGTTTTTACTAATGGCTTACTGTATGGTTCTGCTTCAATTGCATTTGGAATTTTTCTTTTAATCAAAAAAATGGTCCTTTTAGACTATCTAGTTCTTTTATTAGCAATATTCTTCATCGTTATAGGTGCGGTTGAACTAACAAAAGCTATCGTTCTAACTGTTTACGATAGAAAAAAAGTTTTTGGAATTGTCGTTACTTATTTGGTTTCTGTAATTTTTATCACTGGTGGCATATTAGCTCTCATCTATCAGGATAAAGTTGACATGGCTTTCTGCATTGTTGCAGGAGTATTGTTAATAGCAGCAGGTATTTATGAAATGGTCATTGGTATCATTACCATGGTTAACCAAGTGAAAAAAAGACCTCCCACTTTCAAGAAGAAAAAAGCAAAGAAAAAAGTTGTTATTGATTCCGAAACAAAAGAAGAAATTGCCGAGGAAGAAGAGGAAGAAGAGGAAAAAATTAAAGAATTAGATTATACGGATAAACCTGCTATTGAGAAAAAATAAAACGAATAAAACTAAAACGAGCACTTAATGTGCTCGTTTTTTGATAAAGTTGCTTTTTAATTAACTAACTGAAGCGCCGATTTCAATAAGAATAGCGATCATAAAAAAGAGAATTGCACAAATTAATGTAAGAACTGAGACGACTTTTTCAGCACCTCTTTCTTTGGTTTTCACAAAAACATTTAATCCACCACCGGTAATGGCACCAGAAGCGCCTTCTGTTTTACCGCCTTGGAGTAAACATAAGATGATGATTACAATAGCCACCACTAACATAATCCAGTCGTACCAATTTAACATAAGAATTACATCCTTTCTTACTCGCAACAATAATAATATTAGAATGCTCTAGATAAAGCAAACTATTTTTTATAAGCTGCTTTTCATTTCGAGAATAATATCTCGAAGTTCTGCCGCTCTTTCAAAATCAAATTCTTTAGCGGCTTGACGCATTTGTTTTTCAAGTTCTTTGATTTTGTTTTCAATTTCCGCACGACTACCATGCTTAAGTATATCCACCGTTTCGCTTATTTCATCATCGGTGTTGTGAATAGGTGGACGAATTTCTTTAATTACCGTTCGTGGAATAATGCCATTTTCAATATTATAGGCTTTTTGTATGCTTCTTCTGCGATTAGTTTCTTCAATACAATTTCTCATCGAATCGGTTACATTATCAGCATACATAATAACCAACCCATTAGCGTTTCTCGCCGCCCTTCCAGTAACTTGAATTAAAGAACGCTTGCTTCTTAAAAAACCTTCCTTATCAGCATCAAATATACTAATCAACGAAACTTCTGGAATGTCTAAACCCTCTCTTAGTAGGTTAATTCCTACGAGGACATCATACTTACCTTTTCTTAGTTGATAAATGATTTCGCTTCTCTCGAGCGTCTTAGTTTCGTGATGCAAATAAACTGTTTTAATGCCTTTGTCTTTTAAATATTTTGTCAAATCTTCCGCCATACGAATAGTCAGAGTAACCACCATGGTTTTTTCATTTTTAGAAATTCTCTTTTTGATTTCGGAAACTAAATCGTCTACTTGTCCCCTAGTTGGTCTTATTTCAATTATCGGATCTAATAAACCCGTGGGTCGAATGATTTGCTCCGCGGAAACTTCACCCGCTTTATCTAATTCATAATCGCCTGGAGTAGCGCTCGTACATAAAACAAATGGCATAATCTCTTCAAATTCAGAAAAACAAAGCGGTCGATTATCTAGGGCCGATGGCAACCTAAATCCGTATTCCACCAGTGTGGTTTTTCTCGCCCTATCTCCGTTATACATTCCTCTGATTTGAGGAAAAGTGGCATGCGACTCATCGATAATCATCAAGAAATCTTCTGGATAGTAATCAAGCAAACACCAAGGTCTTTCGCCAGGTTTTCTTTTATCGATGTGTCTAGAATAATTTTCAATGCCAGGGCACATTCCAAATTCTTGCATGCTTTCAATATCTTGATTTGTGCGCATTTCTAATCGCTCCGCTTCGAGAAGCTTATCGTTTTCTTTAAAGTATTTTATTCTTTCCCTTAATTCCTCTTTAATGGTGGCGCATGCTTCTTTGATTCTCTCTCTAGTCGAGGCGTGGTCATAAGCTGGAAAAATAGGAAAGGTGTTAAACGAATGCTTTATTTCACCAGTTAGAGAATTGATGTGAATGATTTTTTCAACCTCATCACCAAACGTATCGATGCGGATGATATCATTATCAAAAAAATTAGCGGGGACAATTTCAATAATGTCACCTCTCACTCTAAAAGAACCTGGGGTCAAATCGAGATTGTTTCTTTTATATTGTGCGTCGATAAGTTTTTTGTAAAAAATTGGTCGATCAATTTCTTCACCCACACGAATATTAAAGACGAGATTGCGGTATTCGTCTGGATCGGTCAATCCATAAATCGAAGCCACTGAAGCAACAACAATCGTATCTTTTCTTTCTAAAATAGAGTTAATAGCGGAAGTTCTAAGCATTTCGATTTCCTCATTCATTACCGCGCTTTTATCGATATAAGTATCGCTTTTTGGAATATAAGCTTCCGGTTGATAAAAATCGAAATTTGATACAAAATACTCGACACGGTTATGCGGAAACAGCTCTTTAAATTCAGAATATAGTTGACCGGCGAGAGTTTTATTGTGAACTAAAACGAGGACTGGTTTTTGTACTTTTTGAATGATGTTAGCCATAGTAAAAGTTTTGCCAGTACCCGTCGCACCCAGTAGCACTTGAATTTTTTTGCCAGACAAAATTCCATCAGACAATTTTTTAATGGCCTGTGGTTGATCGCCTGTCGGCTTAAAATTAGACACTATTTTAAAAAGGTGGTTTTCATTCATAACTACATACACGTCCTAGCTATTTTTGTCTATTATTCTCGGCTTCCATCTGTAAATAAGCGTAGATAAAACCATCGATATCGCCGTTCATCACCGCTTGCACGTCAGAAACTTCATAGGAAGTACGATTGTCCTTAACTAGCGTATATGGACAAAACACATATGAGCGGATTTGACTTCCCCATTCGATATTTTTCTTTTCACCAACAATTGAATCAAGTTTGCTTTGACGAGATTCTAATTCTAATAAATATAGTTTGTTTTTTAACATTTTCATCGCCGTTTCTTTGTTCAACAATTGGCTTCTTTCAATCTGACAAGAAACCACAGTTCCCGTTGGTAAATGCGTAATACGTACCGCGGATTCCACCTTATTGACGTTTTGTCCGCCAGCTCCGCCACTGCGATAAGTGTCGATTTTTAAATCTGCTTCATTGATGACAATATCGATTGAATCATCTTTAAATTCAGGAATGACATTTACCGAAGCGAAGGAAGTATGCCTTCTCTTATTAGCATCAAAAGGTGAAATTCTAACGAGCCTATGAACGCCTTTTTCGCCTTTCAATAATCCATAAGCGTTTTTGCCTTCAATCTGCAAAGTCACAGATTTTAGACCCGCTTCTTCTCCAGGTTCGAAAGATAGTAAAGACATTTTAAAGCGGTGTGTTTCGGCGTATAAAACATACATGCGATATAACATACTGGCCCAATCTTGAGCTTCAGTACCGCCCGCTCCTGGATGTATTTCGATAATAGCGTTCAGACTATCAAATTCGCCAGTAAACAAGATATTTAATTCAAATTCTTTAGCCTCGAATTTTAGTGATTCCAAATTACTATCAATTTGTTTTAAAAGTGAATCATCTTCAAAAGCTAATAATTCATCTAAATCTTTTATGCTGTTTGAAAGATGGCGATACGTCTCGACGATATCGCGTAAGTGATTGAGACGCGAAATAATTTCTAACGCTGTTTTTCTATCCAACCAAAAATTTTCTTCTTCGCTTTTTTTAGACAAAATAGAAATTTCTTCATCTAATTTAGCGAGGTCAAAGAGAAGACCCGAGTTGACGGATTTTCTCGTCAACAGCACAAAGTTCTTGTTTTAAAGTCACGATGTCTTTCATAAATTATTTCTCTTCGTTTTCTGGATTTTCTACATTTGGTTCAGATTGTTCTTCTTCCACAACGCGTCTTTTTGGTCTAATGTTAACTAAGTTTAGAACTGAGTCGACAGAAGCTATTTCAAGACATTCTCTAAACATGGCATAGCCTTCATTAACATAGGCCTGAAGTGGGTTAACATTAGCATAACTTCTCAAAAAGATTGCTTCTCTTAAACGCGCCATTGAGTCGATATGTTTTGTCCAATTTTGGTCAATGCAATGTAATATCAACGAACGTTTGATGTTGTCTTTTTCAGATTCTTCAACATCCCATGTTTTAATGAGCTCATCAAATCTATCTTTGATTAAAATTGATAAGTCTGGTCCAATGTCTTCAACGGGCACATCATCAAATAAATTAGGATTGATGGTACCGCTTGGTAAAAATCTAGGTTCAATTGCTTTTACGAGCTGGTCTCCAAAAACTAATTGGGTGTTGCTGTCAGCAGGCACGCCTTTTTTGGCAAGAAATTGACCAGTGGTTTTAAAAACATCATCGATAATGTCATCGATGTTCTTCCCTTCGATAATTCTATCTCTTTTGTCGTAAATAATTTGTCTTTGTTTTGCTAAAACATCATCATATTCTAATAAGCTTTTACGAGTGTCAAAGTTTTGGCCTTCAATCTTCTTTTGAGCAGAAGTAATGACATTGGTAATCATTTTTGCTTCGAGAGCTTCGTCACCAAAATTCTTTTCGATGTAATTTTTAATCGAATCAGCAGCAAATCTAACTAATAGAGTATCTTCAAAGGAAACGTAGAACCTCGAAAAACCGGGATCGCCTTGACGACCACTTCTGCCACGTAATTGATTATCAATACGACGCGATTCATGTCTTTCTGTTCCAAAAACACATAGACCTCCTAAGGCTCTAATTTCATCATCAATTTTAATATCAGTACCACGGCCCGCCATATTCGTAGCTAGGGTAATCGCGCCTTTTTTGCCCGCAAGCGCGATAATTTCTGCTTCTCTAGCATGGTTTTTAGCGTTTAACATTTCATGTTTTAAGCCCGCTCTAGTTAGGAGTTCAGAAATTTCTTCGGAAGATTCGACTGAAACAGTACCAATTAGGATGGGTTGTCCTTTTTCGTGGCGTTCCTTAACTTCTTTGATGAGCGCCGCTAATTTTGGTCCTTTGCGAGCATAGACATAGTCTAGCGCATCAACGCGGATGATGGGCTTGTTCGTAGGAACGCATACTACCCGCATGTTATAAATCTTGCGAAATTCTTCTTCTTCAGTCTTAGCGGTACCAGTCATGCCTGCTATCTTAGTGTATAAACGGAAGAAATTTTGGTAGGTAATAGTGGCCATTGTGATGGTTTCTTGTTTAATTTTGACATTTTCTTTTGCTTGTACTGCTTGATGTAATCCATCCGACCATTCACGACCTGGTAAAACACGTCCAGTGAAAGGGTCGATAATCTGTACTTCGCCATTGGGATCGACTAAATAATCAACGTCTCTACCCATTATGTAGTTCGCTTTCAAAGCATTGTGGATTCTGTGAACCAAATCAGCGTATTCTGGATCGTATAAATTTTTGATCCCGAACATGCGTTCTGCTTTTTTTTGACCAGCTTCAGTGAGATTGACAGTCTTGTCTTTAATATCGACACTGACATCAGTATCTTTTTTCAAAGCTTTACAAAATCTATCGGCAACCGTATATTGCGAAGCACTAGTTTTAGCCCCACCAGAAATAATTAATGGTGTTCTACTTTCGTCAATTAGAATTGAATCAGCTTCGTCGACAATACAAAAATGCAGACCTCTCAAAACACGACGATCCATGGTTGTAGCCATGTTGTCTCTTAGATAATCAAATCCCACTTCTGAATTAGTCGTATAGGTAATGTCGCATAGATATGCTTCTTGTTTTTCTCTCGTAGTTTTTTGACGAATGTTAACTCCCACAGTTAAACCTAAAAAGCGATAAATCTGTCCCATCCATTCGGCGTCACGAGTACACAAGTATTCATTGACAGTGATGACATGTACTCCTTTGCCTGCTAGGGCATTTAAATAAACAGCCATTGTACACATTAAAGTTTTACCTTCACCAGTTCTCATCTCCGCAACATCGCCATTATGCAAAACTAGTGAACCAATAACTTGAACTTTATAAGGAAATTCGCCAATTGTGCGTTTTGCCGCTTCTCTAGCAACCGCGAAAGCTTCATACTTAATGTCTTTAAGTGAAGCACCATTGGCTAGAAGATCTTTGAAATAGGGAGTTTTAGCTCGCAGCTCATCATCGCTTAGAGCGGCCATGGTTTTTTCATACGCTATTACTTTTTCAGCTTCGCGTTGATATTTCTTTAATGCTCTTCTATCAAAAAATCCCATATATAATACCCATCACATCAAATGGTGTGCCTTTCTTTGAAAAAGAATGTCAAGCATTCGCTTAACTATAATAACAACCAAGTAAATTATTGTCTAATACAATTTTATGGTATTAGTTGTTTGTTATTAGATTTTGTTTTAGTTTTTGCTATAACTAAAACCATTATTTTTCTCGGATTTAATTTTTCAATGATGTTTATCGCTGATTTAATCGTAGCTCCTGTAGTGTAAATGTCATCGACGATTAGTATATCCTTTTTTCGTAAATCAATTTTCTTTTTTAGTTTTAAAAACTTATAAATTTTTTCACGAGAAATCGCGCTTTTTGTCGCTTGTTTATGATGTTCAATTTTTTCTAAAATCGGAAGAACTTTTAATCCAATCTTTTTATAGATTTCTATGACGTGATTGAATCCCCTTAATTCATCATCTTCTTGATACGATGGAATGGGAACAAGTGTATATTTAGAAAACATTAATTTAATTTCGCGAGCATAATTATGAATAAATACATCCGCTAATTCGTAATCAAAACAACCCTTAAATTGGTAGATTGTTTTTCTAATAAAATCATTGTATTCATAAATAGCAAATGCCTTATAATTTAAAACACTGAAGGAAATAAATAACGGGTTCATTGCTTTTTGACATTCCGAACATATTTCAATGTTTTTGTTGAATAAACGACATACGTCATTATTATTTATTTGTTTAAAACAGATTTTGCAGTTTCTTGTTGGCGGCATTAATTTCATCAATCGCTCGCTGCATTTCTTGATTTTTTCTTCTGGCAAGGAAAATCACCTCCCCTTCTGGAGCTTCTTTTTTTCTACCCACTCTTCCCGCGATTTGAATTAACGAGTAAGAGTCATAAATTACATGATCGCTCCTATATACAATTACTTGTAAATCCTTAACAGTTACACCTCTTTCTAAAACGGCGGTCGTTACCAAATATCGATATTTTTTTGTGTGAAATCTTTTGATGATTTTTTCTCGATCTTCACATTGAGAATTAATGAAGTTTCCGTTTTTAAAAAACAAGCTTAAAAATTTATATATTTTAATCGATAAATCGATTGTTGGTACAAAGACAAAAATCTGCTTAAATGACTTTAATAATCTATCGACTTCTTTAATCAATTTGTAGTTTAAATATAGCCAGTTGCCCTTTATGATTTTCGGTACTGGCAAAGGGTGACGATGGAAGCGTGAATATAGTTCGACAATGTCTCTTTGAGGTTTTTTAAATAGTTTGATTAAATCTGGTGTAGGAGTCGCAGTCATTAATATATAATTTTTCTTAATGCTTCGATAGAAAAAGGCTTCTAATACTTCGTTATCTTTATAAGGAAAAGCATCGATCTCATCCATAATAAGCAAATCAAAATATTTGTTGAAACGATACAATTGATGAGCGGTCAAAACTACTAAATCTCCTTCTAAGATATTGTTGTGTCCTCCGTATATGGAAATGACATTATTGTTTTTGAATATTTCTTTGAAGCGATTTGTTAATTCAATGACCACATCTTTGCGAGGAACTGAGAACCCTACTCGCAGTTTATTGTTTATGCAATATGTAATTATCTCTAGACATATTTCTGTTTTTCCCGAACCACAAACTGCATGAACTAAAGTATCGACGCCTTTCATAAAGTTTTGAACCAATTGAGAAGATAATCTTTTTTGATCATCAGATAATTCATAAGAAATTTGATATTCAGCGCTATTAGAAATTATATATTCTCCACTGACTTCTTGCCCACGGAACATTATGCATTTTCGACAATAAGGTTTTCCATTTTTAAAGCCGATATATTTTGTATCAGCATTGCCGCATATAGGACAAATATAGTCATTCGTGATTGTCATTCAAATTAAAAAACTCCCCATTAAACAAATAGGGAGATTTACGTTACTTTATCTAGATTTTATTATTTTTCTAAGTCTTTTATCATCTGCACACGAGTAGCGTGCCTTCCTCCAAAAAACCTAGCGTTCAGAAAAATATCAATTCTTTCCTTTGCTTCCTCAAAAGAAGTAAAGTTGGCCCCAAAAGCTATGACATTAGCGTCATTGTGCTCACGCATCAGACGTGCCACATCGTTGTTGTAGGCAATACCAGCGCGAATGCCTTTAATTTTATTAGCAGTCATAGCAACACCTTCACCAGTGGTGCAGACAACTACACCAAAATCACATGTGCCGTCTTTTACCATTTCTGCACATTTAATCGCGAACTCAGGATAGTTACAGGAATCTTTAGAATATGTCCCCACGTCCCTAACATCATATCCTTCATAAATAAGATATCTTTTTAGTTGTTCTTTTAAACTAAAGCCTCCGTGATCACAACCAATTGCAATTTTCATAATTTAACACCGCCTACTATATTTATCATAATAAAATATTGTTCATTTGTCATAAAAATGTATATTATTTAAGACTATTTTCGATAAATAAAAAGCGGGTTTTTCCATAAATGTCTTTTTCAAATGAGTAAATTACTTTTTTACCAAATATTTCGAGGATTTCAGTCAATGATTTTTCCATGTTTTCTCCAATTTCAAAACAGAGAAGAAAGTCTTCATTCATGACTTTTTTATAGTTTTTAAGAATTATTTCGTAATATTTGGTCTCAGGTTTAGCTAGCAAAGATAAATGGGGCTCTTGTTTCCATGTCTTTTGATCAATCGTTGTAATGTCTTCGATATAGGGAGGATTACAAACAATGACATCTAACTTTATTTTGTTTTTGATAAATGGTTCTAGCATATCCCCAACCCAAGTTACAACATTTTTTAATTCCGCTCTTTCAAGATTGATGTTAGCAACATGTATTGCTTCTTCTAGAATGTCAGATAAGAAAAATTTATGATTTGCTAGTTCTCTAGCCATGCTAATTCCAATCGCTCCACTACCAGTACAAACATCTGCGATATTGAGCTTTTTGTCTGAGAATTTTTTACGTATTTTATCGATGGCCATAACGACTAATTGTTCGGTTTCTTGTCTAGGAATAAGAACGTTTTTATTGACGTAAAAGGGGAAAGATAAAAAATATGCCTTATTAAAGACATATTCGATCATTTCTCCACTTTTATAACGTCCAATCGCTATTTTTAAAGCATCAAAGTCTTTAATTTCTCTATCAAAATTTTGCGCTAAAAGAAGACGATCAAAGCCATTAATTTCTTGTAAGACAAAAGTGATAACACTATTAGGCAAACCTTCTTTTTGAAGATAGAAAAATAGCTCTCGATTAGTCGGCATTTTTTATTCACCCGCAATTTTAGAGGATTGGTCATAATGAATGAGTGCTTCAATTATTTCATCTAGTTCACCCTCGATAACGCGGTCTAATTTTTGAATAGTAAAAGAAATCCGGTGATCGGTCACACGATTTTGTGGATAGTTGTAGGTTCTAATTTTTTCAGAACGTTCACCAGTTCCAATTTTAAGACGTCTTTCACTACCAATTTTTTCTTGTTGTTCCTCAAGCATGCTGGCATAGATTTTTGTTCTTAGCATTTGCATAGCAATTTCACGATTTTGAAGTTGGGATTTTTCTGTCTGACAAGCTGCTATTATACCGGTGGGAAGATGAGTAATGCGGACAGCAGATTCTGTCTTATTAACATTTTGACCGCCGGCGCCCTGGCTGCGATAAGTATCAACTTGCAAATCATTTGGATTAATTTGTACATCAATTTCTTCAGCTTCTGGCATCACTAAAACAGTCGCTGTACTAGTGTGAATGCGACCCGATGCTTCGGTGGTAGGAACCCTTTGAACACGATGGGCACCACTTTCAAATTTAAGTTTAGAATAAACGCGATTGCCACTGATTTTAAAAGATACAAGAGCAAAGCCTCCAGATTCTGAATAGTTTTCCTCTAAGATTTGAATTTTCCATCCTTGTGCTTCCGCGTATCTCGTATACATTCTGAATAAATCGCCGGCAAAAATGTTAGCTTCATCTCCCCCGACAGCACCTCTAATTTCAACTATAATATTCTTATCGTCGTTAGGGTCGCGCGGCAAAAGCATTTCTCTTAAATTTTCTATAATTTTCTCTTGCTCGACTTCTAAACGTTTGAGTTCTTCTCTGGCCATTTCTGATATATCGGGGTCGGGATCATGAATCATTTCTTTTGCTTCCTTGATGTTGTTTTCGTTCTTTTTATATAACAAAAAGGCCGTCACTTGGGGGTCAAGAACCGCTCTTTCTTTGGAAATTTCTTTAAACTTAGAAATGTTTTTGACAACTTCGACGCTTTCAAGCTCTTCATCAATTTCTCTGAGCCTTTTTTCAGCGATAACGAGGCGTTGATACATGTTTTCTTCCATAATAGTCTCTCTACCTAAAGTATTGTAGCATACCTACTTATTGTTAAAAAGATAGAAATAATAGCATTAATAGTATATTAACATTTCATCATTTAGGCGTTTTGTTGTATACTTATTTCAGGTGATTTTTTATGGTTTACAAAGCGTTATATCGAACATATCGCCCTAATACTTTTGACGAAGTAGCGGGCCAAAACCACATTGTAAAAACATTAGAAAATGCTTTAGCAACTAATAAATTAGCGCACGCCTATTTATTCGCAGGACCAAGAGGGACAGGGAAAACGACGATGGCTAAATTATTGGCTAAGTCTTTAAATTGCGACAAGGGAATCGGCCATCAATGCAATGAATGTAAAAATTGCCGGGCGATTATCGATGGCACACATCCTGATGTTTTAGAGCTCGATGCAGCTTCAAATAATGGCGTTGATGAAATTAGAGAGTTAATCGATAAAGTCAAATACGGTACAATTCTAGGAAGATACAAAGTATATATCATCGATGAAGTTCATATGCTTTCTACTGGAGCTTTTAACGCTCTATTAAAAACCTTGGAAGAACCTCCTTCCCATGTTGTTTTTATATTAGCGACTACTGAACCACATAAGATATTGCCGACAATTTTGTCTCGATGTCAGAGATATGACTTCACAAAATTAAGTGATAAAGATATAAAAAATAGGTTAAAAGAAATTCTCGAAATTGAGCAAATAGAATACAACGAAGAGGCTGTTAACATCATTATCTCTCTCGCGGATGGTTCCATGAGAGATGCTCTTTCGATTCTAGACCAAGTTCTGGCTTATTCTAACAACAAATTAGTTGTTGATGATATTCTCGATATTTTTGCTCTGGAATCCAAAGAGGAAAAAATATCTTTATTGAACTCTATAATTTCCAAAGACATCAATGATGTTTTAGAAAGAATCAACAATTATATTTTTCTAGGAACCGATATCAAACGTCTAACCGATGATCTTTTGTTGATGTTAAAGGATATACTAATATATCACTCCTCAAGAAATACGAATTGCTTTGAGGTACTGACTGAACAAGAAGCTATTTCTTACATTAATACTTTAGATATCGACGAAACATTAAGGATGATTGACGTCATCATGGAGGCACAGAAAGATTATAAAAATGTCGCCTCTATCGTTCCTTTGTTTCAAGTCGCAATTTTAAAACTTATCGCTTTAAAAAAGGATGGTTCGCCGAACAAGGCCGCAATCAATTCAGCAATAGAAGAAAAAGCGGTCGAACAACCTTCTACCGTCACAAAACCAGTTGATAAGGTTCCGCTGGTAGATAAAAGCGAAACCGTTTCACTTTTTGATTACAAAGAAGAGCCCCAAGAAATACCAGTAAAGCTTTCAAAAAATATTCTGACTATTAAGGGAATAGTTAAAGATGATTCGTTTTATATCGATGATGGTTTAATGATTGATATCATGGTCGTTGCTAAAAAAGATATTAAAAAACAATTAATCAATAATTGGGGAAACTTAAATAAAATTATTGCTCATCCCACTCTCGGAAAATCAGCGACAATGTTGATAGATGGGAGACCTCTAGTGGCTTCTCAAAAAATATTAGTCGTGGAATATCAATTTCAAAATGTCGCGGAAAAAGCTAATCTTCTCGCCAATCAAGAAGATATTCAAAATGTCGTTAAATCGGTCTTTGGCAAAAAGATGTTTGTCTATGCGGTTTCGCGAAAAGAATCCATTAGACTGCAACAAAATTATTTAAATAAATTACAATTGAGTTTATTGCCAAAGGCAAATTCAATTAAAATCGAATTCGAAGGAGAATAATAGTCTATGAACATACAAAAAATGATGATGCAAGCGCAAAAGATGCAAAGAGAACTTAAAAAAGCATTAGCCGCACTTGAAGAAAAAGAATTCGTTGCCACAAAAGGTGGTGCTGTAACTGTGGTGGTTTTAGGTAGTAGAGAAATTAAATCAATCCAGATTGATAGCGATGCTTTTGACGCTGACAACAAAGAAATGGTCGAAGAAATGATTGCTTTAGCGGTCAATGAAGCCATGGCGCAAATCAAAGAAGAAACAGAAGCCATTAACGAACGGATTACTGGTCAAGCTGGAGGTCTCGGTTTTTAATGGAAAAATTAAAAGCACTAGTACGTTTAGAAGAATCTCTAGTCAAATTACCTAGTGTGGGTAAGCGCAGCGCTGAAAGAATGGCCTATGCGATGCTCAACATGGAAGATGATGATTTAAAAGAGTTTTCAGAAGCCATCATTAACCTAAAAAAATCGATACACACTTGTCCTATCTGCGGTTTTTTAACGGAGACAGACACTTGCGCAATATGCGACGATCCCGAACGGATTTCAAACATTTTAATGGTAGTGTCTTATCCAAAAGACGTCATCGCTTTCGAAAATGCCGAATCCTATCGTGGCTTATACCATGTTTTAAACGGTGTTATATCTTTGAGTAAAGGGAGTACTCTTGATGATTTAAATATCGACACTTTGATAAAGCGTCTTGAAAAGCAACAATTTGACGAAGTAATAATCGCTACCAATCCCACTATCGAGGGTGAAACAACAGCGTTATATATCGCTAAGCTTATCGCAGATAAAGTCGATAACGTCACTAGATTGGCCTATGGTTTACAAATGGGGGGAAATCTTGATTATACCGATGCTTTGACTCTGTCAAAAGCGGTAGAAGGTAGAAGAAAATTATAAAGCGAGGAATATTATGTTTATTACCATAGAAGGTCCTGAAGGCTCTGGAAAAACAACCGCTGTTGCTTACGCCGTTAATGAATTAGAAAAAAGGGGATACCAAATCGTCCGCACTCGCGAACCTGGTGGTACACCTATCAGCGAACAAATTCGCAAAGTTATCCTCGATAAAAACAATACCTCGATGGATAAAAAGACGGAGGCTTTGTTATATGCAGCTGCAAGAAGGCAACATCTCGTTGAAAAAATTTGGCCAGCTCTAAAAGAGGGTAAAATCGTTATCTGCGATCGTTATTTAGATTCGTCTCTAGCCTATCAAGGTGGAGCGAGAGGGTTGGGTGTTGATAATATTTTGCAAATCAATAGTTTTGCCACCGAAGGCACTTTTCCTGATTTAACACTACTATTTGATGTTGAACCCGAGATTGGTTTAGCGCGAATCTCCGCGAATAAAAATCGTGAAGTAAACCGCTTGGATCTAGAAAAAATAGAATTTCATAGAAAAGTCAGGAATACGTTTTTAGAGTTAGCTAAGCGTTATCCAGAACGTTACATAATTATCGACGCTTCTAAAGAGCGCGAGGAAGTAGCGGAAGCTACATTAGAAGCCATACTTACCCGATTATGAAAGTAGAAAGTTTTTTAGAAAATTATCAACCGGTTGTTTATAAAACTTTTCTTAATTCACTACAGTTAGGACGTCTTTCTCATGCTTACCTAATTGTCGGAGATAACGGAGCGCCTCTCCTAGAAGTCGCTAAATTTTTTAGCAAATCAATAATGTGCGATAAACCTTCTCCCCTAGCGTGCAATTCTTGTATCACTTGCTTAAGAATGGATGATGATAATTATCCAGATTTTATCTTTTTTGATGGTAGTAAAGCGACGATTAAAAAGGAAGAAGTTATAAAAATAGAAACGTCTTTCGATAAGGAAGCTTTTGAAAATAAAGGGATTCGCATCTACATTTTACACTTAATTGAAAACATGACTGTTCAAGCCATCAACAGCATTTTGAAACTATTAGAAGAACCGGGAAAGCAAATCTATGCTTTTTTGACCACTAACAACGAGAATAGTGTTTTGCCTACTATTCTTTCTCGTTGCCAAATTCTACGGCTTAAACAAGTAGATAAGACAATCGTTATTGAAGACGCTATAAATAATGGTGTCGAAAAAAAAGACGCTGAACTATTATCTTATTTCTATAACGATGGGGATTTGGTAAAACAAATCTTAGATAATCCTGAAGAGAATGAGGCTTTTATGATGGCTAAAACCTGCTTCGAACAAACGATGGAAGCTATCTATGAAGGTACGAAAGATGATGTGATTAATTTTGGACAAAGCATCGTTTCCCCACGGATAAAAAGTAAAGAATCTTGTCGTTATTACATAAATATGTTAGTGATGGCCTACGAAGATATCCTTGCTATTAAAAACGGAAAACCACCTTTCTTGCAAAGTTATGCTACAATGTTAGAACATCTCGTCGATAAACTTAATCATCACGATGAAAGTTTGATTGAATTATTAAAATGTAGTACGGCTTTAAACTTAAATGTCAATATTGCTCTACTCATCGATCACATATTTTACACAATTACAAAAGAGGAATAGCTATGCCTGATATAGAAACAAATGTCACTGAAGAAGTTAAAAACGAATATACGCATTTCGTCGGTGTTAAATTTAGTAATACACCTCGCGCTTATTTTTTTGGCACCAAAGAAGACGATTATAAAGTCGGCGATTTTGTCGTAGTAGAAACCGTTAGAGGTTTAGAACTTGGCAGCATTGCCATTGAACCGATTTCTATTAATAAATACAGTTCTGATTTATACCTTAAACCAATACTTAGAAAAGCCACTGATGTCGACATCCAACTAGATGAAATGAACCGAAAAGATGCAGTGTATGCCATGAGTGTTTGCCAAACTGAAGTAGAAAAACTTAATTTAGACATGAATCTAATATCTTGTGAATATACACTGGATAAAGCCAAAGTACTTTTTTCTTATCTAGCGGATGAAAGAGTGGATTTCCGTGAACTTCTAAAAGCTCTCGCTGCTAGGTTACACACCCGCATTGAATTAAGACAAATTGGAACAAGAGACAAAGCTAAAATGATCGGTGGTTTAGGTGTCTGTGGTTTGTCGCTTTGCTGTTCAACTTTTCTAAACGAATTTGATGGTATTTCTATTAGTAGAGCCAAAAATCAAATGCTGGCCATCAACATTCCAAAATTAAGTGGACAATGCGGTAAACTAATCTGTTGCTTAAAATACGAAGACGATGCTTATAGCGAGCAGAAAAAAGATTTTCCAGAATTAGGGTCTCGCTATGTTATCGATGACATTAAATATACAGTTACCAGCATCAACATCTTGTCTCGCGAGGTAAAAATCGAAAGTGAAGATGATATTAAAATTTTAGAGTTAAGTGAATTTAAAAAACAAATAAAATTCGATAAACGCAGAGACAAGAAAAATGACAAGAAATAAATCTTTTAAAGATAACGGCCCCCTTCTTTATCTCATTGCCACCCCTATTGGCAATTTGAAAGAGTTTTCTTTTCGGGCGATAGAAGTTATCAAGGAAATGGATATTATCGCCGCGGAAGATACGAGAAATACTCGCTTTTTGCTCGACCATTTTGGATTAAAAAAGGAGCTATTTTCTTTACGAGAGCACAACGAAAAAGAAGCGAGCAAGCGCCTGCTAGAACTTATTAAAAATGGAAAGAAAGTCGCTTATATGTCGGATGCTGGTTATCCGTGTATTAGTGATCCCGGTTATTATTTAGTGCAAGAAATGATTGCTAATAACATACCCGTCTCCACTATTTCGGGCAGTTCGGCTTTTATCAACGCCTTAGTCGCGTCAGGTTTAGACACAAAACATTTTTTCTTCTATGGCTTTTTATCTAAGAAAGAAAACGAAGCGAGAGAAGAAATATCTAGTTTTAAAAATTTTCGTGACACGATCATTTTATACGAGGCTCCTCATCGTATTATAAGAACCCTCAATTTATTAAAAGAGATACTAGGCAATAGATATGGTTGTCTAGCTAGAGAATTAACAAAAATTAACGAAGAATATATTCGCGGCACTTTGGAAGAACTAAGTCAAATCGAAGAAGAATCTTTAAAAGGTGAAATGGTTTTGTTAATTGAAGGCAACAAAGAAGAGACAAAAACAAGCGATGAACAACTCATTAAAAGAGTGGATTATTTGACGAATCTTGGTCTCACAAAAAAAGATGCTATTTCTGTTACCGCGGAAGAGTATGATATAAACAAAAACTATATTAAAAAGTTGATTTTAAAATGAGACGTTTATGGAAGTAGTATTTGAGAAAGATAAAAAAAGAAGTGATTCTTTAGGCAAAAAAATTAGAGATTTATTTGGCAAAACAAAAAAGAATATTAAGTTGCCTGATAATTTCTACTATTTTCTTTTTCTTCTCGTTGTCAGTGTTGGCTTTTACATGATGATGCTAGTCGACAACAATTTTTCACTCGCCTATGGTGGTGATTACAGTGCTCAGTATATACCGATGGGATATCACGTTTGGGATTACTACCACGATTGGATTCAAACTGGTCATTTTACCTTATTTGATACCGAACTATATTTAGGAGCAAATTCATTTGGCTCAAACGCTTACTACGGTTTATTTTCTCCCTTTAATATCATTATCGTTCTTTTTCCACGAACTGTTGTTCCTCAATCAATGGCCATTAGTTCAATGATAAAACTAGCCTGTGCTGGATTATTCTTTTCCCTTTATATGTCCAAGGCTTTTAAAGTAAAGGATAACATAGCAAGAGTCTGTGGCGTAGCTTATGCTTTTGCCGGCTGGGGTGCCTTCTATTTATGGTATAACAATTACCAAGACATATTGGTATTCTTTCCCTTAGTTTTATTAGGGATAGAAAAAGTGCTGCAAGAAGAAAAACCTTGGTTGCTATCCGTGGGTGTATTCTTTCTAACGATATGCAACTACGTATTGATGGTTCCCTACGTTATTTGTGCTTTTTTCTATGCGATGTTTCGCTTTTTTCAACGTGTTCCTTTAAATGAAGCGAAGACTAATTTTAAGATACTGGGTTTAGGAGTTTTAGGTTTTGCTGGGGGGTTATTGATGAGTTTATTTGTTTTTGCCCCCGCTTTTTTAGCGACATTGTCTTCACCAAAACTAGATTCCTATTCCTATATTGGTACGCTAAAAGAATATTTGTTGGAAGGTCAGCACGACGAATTTTTAAAATTGTTATTCTCTTGGGGAAGCGCTCCCGATCAACACCGGAGAGTTTTTCCCACGAGAGCACTTTATCCAATTCTCGAATTTTTCTTTCCAGCGACCACCTGCCGCTCTTTGCCCACTTTAGAATTAAATGGCTGGGATTTTGATGACATAGCAGTCTCTTTATGGTGTTACGTCCCCTTTATAATGTTTCTTGTTCCCGCGCTAATTCAGTCTGGTAAAGAAAAGAAATGGTCGATATATGTCGGTTTAGGTTTGCTTCTTATTTCTTTATTTACCCCTGTTATGTATTACTTAACTATGGGCTTTACCAATTCTTATGCGCGATGGACGCTTTTTATCGTTACTTCGCTAATTGCTTACGTCGGTATTTATCTCGATAAAATCCCCCATGTAGCAAAATGGCATATACACGTCGGCTTTGCTTTTGCGATTGTTGGCATTGTTACTTCCTGGATTCTGACCTATGTATTAGCTAATACCAATCCCGAAAGAGATGGACAATTAATTTTCCGCTTTATCGACGATCACGGATTTAATTTCACTAGCGTTGCTTTTATCATAGAATTGGTATACGTCACCATTGTTTATCTTGTTTTGTTGTTTTTATATAACAAAAAATTCTTCCACGTTTTACTGATGCTTTTTGTTTCTTTAGAAGCTATTTGTATGGG
The DNA here is from genome assembly GCA_012837435.1 of Erysipelotrichaceae bacterium. Taxonomy (GTDB): domain Bacteria; phylum Bacillota_I; class Bacilli_A; order RFN20; family CAG-826; genus RUG14515. Next base: position 5,175 of record DURD01000001.1, on the reverse strand, counting down.
CAATTTTGTAACGATCGGTCACGGTTACGACACTAATTATAATAATGGTTACGCCCATAACGAGAGATTTAGAAGCGTCGTTACTAAAATACAGAAAAAAGATAAATCCTTCTACCGAATGTACGCCTCAATCAACGATGCTTACAGCGTGAATAATAGTTTTATCAATGGTTATAATTCGGTCTCTTTTTTCCATTCTCTATATAATTTTGAAATCGATGATTTTTCTTTATGGACTGGTATAAGAAGCGACAGTAAATCTGTAGCGGGTAATTATCGTGGCAAATATCAAGACTTAGATAATCTATTAGGTGTTAAGTACTATATTACTAGCAAAAGAAAGAATCGCTATCAAGACATTGAAGACAATAATCCTCAGGGTTTTATCGATAACGTCCCCTTTGATTTTGTAGAAAACAAGCAACTTGAAACCAGCGAATTTTTCGTTTATGAAAACCCAACTTTAAGCAAATTTGGTTACTCTTATGACACTATTTGTAATGAAGGAATTAAAAAATACAATCGAGGCGAGGTCGAAGTCGTTAAAAATTCCGCTATATTGTCTTCCACCGCTTTTGTTAGTCCAGAAGATGGTCTAGAAATAGCGAGGAACCATTCAGATATTACTCTAGCTGATGAACGTCCAGTTAATACCTCGATTAAACAAATGACGCTAGATACAGATTACTTGCAGTTCTTTTATAATCTAGAAGGGACGGCAAGTCATTTCCCGTTTAAAAACATTCCCAATATTCCCTCTAATTTTGAAACTACCTCTTTTGATTACGATCACGCCATGGATTATTTTGTTTTCTTAAAATCTAAACACTTAAATGAACCGCTTCTAAAGGCCAATACTGCTTTTTATGTCCGTGCACCATTTTCTGGTTCACAAAAATACAATTTTCATTTCTTAGACGAAAACAACAAAATTTTCATGTTTGATTCTCATGATGACGACACCACTGATAACGTTTCTTATATGCGCGGTTTTTATATCAGAAAAGATGTCTACACCCTTGCGATATGCGGAAAATATTATGCGAGTTATTTAACAAATGACACTTTACGTTTGTATCAAGAAGATTTATCCGATTATGAAACTAGACGTAATGCTTTAAACGCGGATCCGATTGAAAACGTCAAATATTCTCCAGATAAGTTTACATTTGAAACCCATTACAACAAAGAGAAATTTGTGGTATCGCGCACGGCTTTCGATATTGGTTGGAAGATAAAAGCCAAAGACATGAACACCGATAAAAATATAAAAATTGATACATACAAAGGTAACGGAGGTTTTGTTTCCTTTGTAGCGCCCGAAGGTGACATTTCTTACACGATGGTTTACGAGACACCTTATCTAAAAATTTCTTCTCTTATTTCTCATCTTTCTATCACTGCCTTCTTTCTTTCCTTGTGTGGTTATTATGTCTACCTAGAAAAGAAAAGAATTCACTATTTAGACTCTTTGCATAGATAAAATTAACCATAATAAATAGTCAAATAATATTAAAACGCCTCACGAAATCATTTGTCGAGGCGTTTTTAGATTTTTGTTAGTTTATGGCTGTTAGAATTATTTTTTATCTTCGAGTTCTGGTTTTGAAGCTTCTTTTAAAGTCTCTTTTTTGTTATCGTTTTCGTCGACATAGCGAAGGCCGACAGTGTTTTCTACTGGCAAAGAAAAAGCCACGCAATTGCCAGGTTGTCCTTTAGAGGCTGCAGCGTAAATAGCGTTCAACACTTTATCTCTAACTTTTGTTGGTACCACTATTAAAACCATTTCTTTATCAGGAGTAACGTAGACGCCATACTTCTTTTCAATTTCAGCATTGGTCGTCCCGCGAGCGTGTGTGATGGTACCTCCTCTTGCTCCATTTTCTTTCGCAGCGTCCATCACTGTTTCAGAAAATCCCACATTGCATATTGCCACAATAAGTTCCATTTTAACCATATAAACATCCCCCTAAAACATATCGGTAAGAAATTGATACATTCTCACTCCCGCTAGTGCGGTTAAAGAGATTGAAAAACCTATGCCTTTGTTTCTTTTGCTGACAGCATAGAAAGCTTTTAATTCCGTTACAGCTTCTTTCAAGTTTTCTTTTTTGATTAGAGAAATAACGATTTCTTTACGATTGTCTTCAATACCCAAAATATTTAATACGTGTCTTGAAGCCGTTCCTCTGGCTCTTTGAGTAAATTGCACCGAAGATCCTGCCCTTTTAAATATTTCCGCCACAGCATTACCATTGGTTTGGTCAACAATAGCAAAATAGACAACGAGTGGCTTAATTTCATTAGTCTTATCGAAAGGAAGTTCAACTTTTTTGCTCGTTTTTGCATTTGTTTTTGTTTTATTGTTCTTAGCCATAGTTATACTCCTTTCTTAGTTAAAATGAATGATTTGCATATCTTCGATACCTACGATAGCTTTGCGTGCGGCTGAACGACGACGTATTTGCTTAAATTCGGCGAGAATTCCTAATACTTGAACAGCGATAGTTGGTACTAGAGTAACCAAAGCTAAAACTCCAAAAGCTTCGCCATAGAAGCTAACATTGTATGAATTGTCTAGATTGTATTTATCTGCGCTCACCACAGAATATATACCGATTATAGTTGGTAAAACAAACGAAGTTGACATCGGTCCAGAAGAAGTGCTTCCCGAATCAAACGCAATAGCGGTAAAAATATCTGGACATATACCCATCAAGGTTAAAGCAATCATATATCCAGGCACTACATAATACAAAAATGAAAAGTTATAGATGGCGCGTATGGCCGCTAACATGATGGCTGAGCCGACGCCTATTGATAAAGTGATGAGCACTGTGCTTTTTTTAATTTGACCAGAAGATATATTTTCTATTTGGACAGTTAAAACATGGACAGTTGGTTCACAGAGAATGATTACTAAACCGATAACAAACGCTACTAAAATGATTACCCATGAATTATCTTGCCAATAAGCACCTAAGGCTCTTCCAACCATACCGCCTATCGGAGTCATTATTGCATTTGCAGACGCTAAGAAAAGCGATAAACCCGCAAAACAAAAAATAAAGCCAACAAGCAGTTGTATGATTTTTAGTTTCGGCAATTTGATAAATATTCTTTCGTATATAAAGAAAATTACATAAATTGGCGATAGAGCAATAGCGACTTCGGCCATAGAACCCATTCGTCCGTTTTTTGGAAGCAAAGCGGATATAAAATAACCAAAAACATTTTGGTCGAAAGCGGCTGGGGGAGTATAGATGTATTTGGGAACGTCTTTTTGAATTAAAATACTGATAGCCGTAGCTATAATCGGACCAATGGTGACTAGACCTACTAGACCAAAACTGTCGCTATTAGCGCTCTTGCCACCCCTAACAATTGCCACGCCCAATCCAAGAGAAAGAATAAAAGGTACTGTCGCGGAACCGGTTGTTATACTGCCGCTATCGAAAATGAAAGGTAACATTGTAGCTCTTTCAGGATCAATGGCTATCAAACAAACCAACATAAAAGTAATCATGTAGAAGAATAAGTACCATAATTTTAGAGATTTATGGAACATAATTCGTAACACACCAATCGCGACAAAAACTCCAACTCCAAGAGCAATGCTGCCAATAAAAACAATGGCGTTTAAGGCCTCATTATCTGGAATGATTGTAACTTGTTTTGAAACAATTAGTATCGATGGTTCAGCACACGTAATTAAAGCTCCAAGAGCAAACGTAAAAACAATTACTATGAACAAGTTTTTTTGTTTTGACAAAGAACTACCCATGTATTCGCCCACTTTGGTTAAACCATTATTTGCGCCAATTTGAAATAGAGCCAAGCCAAATATTAACATAGCGCCACCGAATAAAAGCATGACATAATCATTACTACCAAGATTCAACACGGGTGTCCAAGATAAAATGCACACCAATAAGATAATTGGTGCGACAGACAACGAGGAAGTAACTAGAGCATTTACATAACTATTTTTCACATTTACCAATGTAACATAAGACAAGTATTTTTAAAATGTTTTTTACTGTGAAAACTATTTAATCAAATTAGTTTTTTATCGATTTTTGATTAATAAATCCTTAAACATTTTAGGCATCGGAGCAGTGAACGACATTTTTTCATCGGTAAATGGATGAATAAACTCTATAGCGTAGGCGTGGAGTCCAAGTCTTCCAATTGGATTCGCGGGTTTACCATATTTATCATCACCAATAATGTAATGCCCACTTTCGCCTAAGTGCACACGAATCTGATTTTTTCTACCGGTATCAATGTCGACATCGAGCAAGGAATAGACACCATTAGTCTTTATAACTCTATAATGAGTGATAGCGAGTTGCCCATCGCCTTTTTTATTAGAAGAATACATTAAATTTTGGCTATTTTTCTTCAAGTAACTTTTAATGGTGTCTTCCTCTTTTTCCATCGTTCCTTCCACAATAGCGTAGTAGCCTCGTTTTGTTACAATCTTATTCCAATTATTTTGTAAGGCTTGTTGCATTTTGTAATTTTTTGCCACCATTAGTACCCCAGAAGTATCTTCGTCCAAACGATGGACAATGAATATTCTATTGTGCTTGTCTTTCTGCTGGACATAATCAGTTAGCATTCTATAAGCGGTTGAACTTTTTTCTTTATCTGAAGCAATAGACAAAAGACCGCTTGGTTTATTAATTACTATTAAATCATCATCTTCATAGATAATTGGTAACTTGCTTCTAATTTTTCTTTTTATCGCAGAATTAGAAATAATCACTATGTCATCGGGAAACAATTTGAAATTAAACTGAGTAATCGGTGCGCCATCAACAGATACACGATGTGAAGATAATAATGATTTGACGGAGTTGCGCGATTGATTTTGAAATTTTTCTAACAAAAAAGCTAAAAGTTCGCATTCCTCGGCAACTCTAAATTCTTTTAAATTGCGATAATTTTTTTTGACTGTCTTTTTACTGGTTTTTTTCATTTCGCAGATATTATACACGTGTAAAAAATAAAAGGCACCTCCATTGATGCCTCTCATAAATATCTTTCCGAATTCTTAAAGTAATTTCCGTTTTCTATTAAAAAGCTGATTTTAGTCTAATAAGATATAATGAAATCTCCTGTAGGTAACAAAAAGGAGGTTTTTTATTTTTTATGCCACATTTAACTGAT